>CAYFOA010000071.1:7001-32159 GCA_964344575.1 uncultured Rickettsiales bacterium
AGCCCCCCGTCATCACCTCGTCCCCTGCCGAAACCTTCGTCATCGCCGACGCCGTCGACTCCGACTTCCCCCCCAACCACCTCTTCGTCGCCTCCTCCCGCACCGACGAGATCCGCGTCTACGACGCCGACACCCTCGCCTTCGTCGAAGCCTTCACCCACCCCGAGTTCTCCGAGATCGACTCCCTGCAGTACACCTACGGCCCCAACGGCCTCGCCTTCAACGAGCGCGGCAACCTCGTCGTCGCCGCCTACGACGCCTTCGTCGAGTTCTCCGCCCCCGGCGTCGAGTACGCCGCCTACCCCAAGGAGTACGCCGAGGCGACCGAGAACATCGTCTTCGACCCCCTCGGCAACCTCTACACCACCACCGCCACCGGCGGCACCGACCGGCTCCTCCAGTACCGCGCCGCCGACTACGCCTTCGAGCAGCTCGTCCCCACCCCCGCGTCCGCCGGCCAGTACACCGGCATCACCATCGACGGACGCAACCGCCTCTACCTCGCGTCCCAGTCCGACGCCACCATCCACGTCGCCGAGGCGAACCCCGGCTGGACCGACTTCACCTGGATCCTCGCCTGGCCCTCCGCCAACCCCGGCGGCCTCGAAGGGCTCCAGTTCAACCGCGACGGCAACCTCGTCGCCGCCGGCGGGGACCTGGTCCTCTACGACACCGCCACCGGCGCCGCCGTCGGCAGCTTCGACGCCCCCGACGACGTCTTCCCCGTCCCCGTCCGCGTCGACAACGACGGCAACATCTTCACCGCCGACTACGAGAACGGCTCCGGCACCGCCCCCGCCGACCTCTTCAAGTTCACCCCCGACGGCGCGTCCTACGTCACCGTCAACGACCCCGGCCTGTACGGACCCTTCGGCGGCGCCGTCTCCGGCGTCGTCCTCGGCGGCGACCCGCCCGTCCTCTACAGCTACCCCGTCACCGCCGAAGACCCCGACGGCGACCCGCTGACCTACGCCCTGACCGTCGTCCCCCCCGGAATGACCGTCGACCCCGGCACCGGCCTCGTCTCCTGGCCCGTGACCAGCGAAGCCGTCGGCGCCTGGGACGTCACCGTCACCGTCGACGACGGCCGCGGCGGGACCGACAGCCAGGCCTACGTGCTCACCGTCTCCGGCTCCTGAGCGCGGGGCGCGTCCGCGGGATCAGTGCAGGATCTCGTGCGCGGGCTGGACGTGGACGCGCTTGCCGGGCGCCGGATCCTTCAGCTGGATCGTCTGCGACCGCCCCGGCCCGACCGACACCAGCGACACCGGCACCCCCGCCAGCTGCTCGACCCGGTTGACGTACGCCCGCGCCGCCACCGGCAGGTCCGACCACGCCTTCGCCGCGGTGATGTCCTCGTCCCACCCCGGCAGCTCCTCGTACAGCGGCTCCACCCGGTCCAGCGCCCCCCGCGCCGCGGGGACCGTGTCGAGGATCTGGTCGTCCAGCCGGTACGCCGTGCAGACCTTGACGCGCTTGTGGCCGCTGAGCACGTCCAGCTTCGTCAGCGCGATCGACGTCAGCCCGTTGACGCGGACGCTGTGGCGGAGGACCACCATGTCCAGCCAGCCGCACCGGCGCGGCCGCCCCGTCGTCGCCCCGAACTCGCCCCCCGCCTTGCGGAGCTGCTCCCCGAGCGCGTCGTGCAGCTCCGTCGGGAACGGCCCCGACCCCACCCGCGTGGTGTATGCCTTGCTGATCCCGAGCACCGCGTCGATGAACGTCGGCCCCATCCCCGCGCCCGTGCAGGCCCCGCCCGCGACCGCGTTGCTCGACGTCACGTACGGGTACGTCCCGTGGTCCACGTCCAGCAGGGTCCCCTGCGCCCCCTCGAAGAGGATCCGCTCCCGCCGCTGGGCCGCGTCGTGGAGCAGCCGGGTCGTGTCCGTCACGAACGGCGCGAGCCGCTTGGCGCACTCCCCGAGGTGCTTCACAACGTCCTTCTGCTTGAGCTTCTTGCCCCCCATCGCGTCGATGTACGCGTTCGCGTCGGGCAGCTCGTCCGCGACCAGCTTCTCGAACGTGGGCGCGTGCACGAGGTCCGCCATCCGGATCCCGTTGCGCCGCACCTTGTGCTCGTACGTCGGCCCGATCCCGCGCCGCGTCGTCCCGATCTTCGTCCCCCCCGCGGCGTCCTCCCGGAGCCCGTCGATCGCCTTGTGCCACGGCATGATCACGTGCGCCCGGTCGCTGATCCTCAGCTGCCCCTCCCCTTGGAGGAAGCCGCGCGCGCGGAGCTTGTCGATCTCGCCGAGGAGGATCTCGGGATCGACGACCACCCCGTTGCCGATCACGCACACCTTGCCGCGGTGCAGCACCCCCGAGGGGATCAGGTGCAGCACCGTCTTGTCGCCGTGGACGACCAGCGTGTGCCCCGCGTTGTTGCCGCCCTGGAAGCGGACGACGACGTCCGCCCGCTCCGTCAGGAGGTCCACCAGCTTGCCCTTGCCCTCGTCGCCCCACTGGGCGCCGACCACCACGATGTTCGCCATCTCAGGCGTCCTTCCGCACTTCGGGATTCACCAGCCCCTTGACCTCGCGCCCCTCGAACCAGCCCACGACCCGCTCCGCCAGCCCCACCGCGACCTTGATCTGCGCCTCGAACGTGGACGCCACGAGGTGCGGCGTCGCGATCACCTGGGGCAGCTCGAGCAGCGGGTTCCCCCACGGCGGCTCGGTGTCGAACACGTCGATCGCCGCCCCCGCCACGCGCCCCGACCGGATCGCGCGGACCAGCGCCGCCTCGTCGACGATGCCGCCCCGGGAGCTGTTGATGATCCGCACGCCGTCCTTCATCCGGTCGAACGCGTCGGCCCCGATCAGCCCCCGCGTGGTCGGCTTGGCGCTGACGTGGACGCTGATGAAGTCGGCCGTCCCGAGCAGGTCGTCCCACGAGACCGGCAGCGCCCCGTGCGCCTCGATCATGTTCGGGTCCTTGCCCGGATCGTGGACCTTGACCAGCAGGCCGAGGGCCACGCCGCCGTCGACGACTTCGCGCCCGACGTTCCCCATCCCGATCACGCCGAGCGTCTTGCCCGCGATCTCGATGCCGCGGTACCGCCGCTTGTCCCAACGCTCCTGGCGCATCGAGTGGTCGGCGCGGGGGAGGTGGCGGGCGAGGCAGAAGAGCTGCGCGATGGCGAACTCCGCCGCCGTCGCCGCGTTCCCCTCGGGGCTGTGGATGACCGCGACGCCGCGCTTGGTCGCCTCGGCGACGTCGATCCGGTCCATCCCGAACCCGGCGCGCCCGATCAGCCGGAGCCGATCGCCGCCGGCCTTCAGCACCTTGGCGTTCACGAGGGTCCGGGAGCGGACGAGGATGGCGTCGAACTCGCCGATCTGGGCGAGCAGATCGCGCGCCGTGATGGCCGGACGCGCCACCACCTCGAAGCCGTGATCGCGGAGGATGCCGAGGCCCACGGACGAGATGTCGTCGCAGCTGAGGATGCGGATGCTCATCGGGCGCGGGCGCTTCCTACCAGCCCGGGCGGGGGTTTGTCGCGCGGGGTCTCGTCTCGCCCTACCGACCGGCCACGTCGACGATGCCGGGGCGGTCCCCGCGGGCGGTCAGCTTGACCCCCACCATCACGTGCAGCGGGCGTCCGGGGCGGGCGCCGTAGGGGCGGCGGGAGACCATCGTGCGGGCGTTCGTGACGTTGTGGACGGTCGCGTACAGCGCGACGTTCCGGTGGACGCGGACGTCGGCGGCGAGGTCGAGCTGGTAGGTCTCGGGGATCCGGTCGACGTCCTCGATCGTCCCCTGCCCCGGCAGGTCCCGCATCGCCGACCGGGCCGAGACGTTCGCCGCGAACGAGCCCACCGCGAAGTCCCACGCCACCGTCGCCGTCCCCCGGTGCTCGGGGACGTAGGGGAGCGCGTCCCCCGCCGTCACCACGCCGAACTGGGGGCTGCTGCTGGAGAAGCTGCTCCGGAACCGGCTCCCCGTCCAGGTGTACGTCGCGGCGAGGTCGAGCTGCATCTGCTCGGGGAGGCGGATCGACTGCCCCACCTGCGCCTCGACGCCCCACACGTGGACCCGGCCGGCGTTGTGCTGGGTGTCGAGCTGGGCGTCGCTGCAGCCCGCCGACAGCGTGCAGGTGCCGGACAGGTTCGTGTAGTCGTTGAAGAACCCGATCGCCTCGACGTGCAGCCCGCGGTGGCTGACGCGGGCGCCCGCCTCGTAGTTCCAGCTCGTCTCCGGCTTGACGTCCTCGGCCTGGCCGGGGGCGACGGGGCTGAAGCCGCGGTGGACGCCGCCGACGACGGACAGGAAGCTCGCGGGCTGGACGTGGAACCCGAACCCGGGGAGGACGACGGCGCGGGTGGCGGAGACGTCGGCCTCGGCGAGGTCGTCGCGCAGGGCGGTCCGGATCACCTCGACGCGGACGCCCGGGAGGAGGCGGACGGGGCCGAAGCCGAGGTCCTCGTGGACGTGGGCGGCGAAGGCGGTGGCGGAGCCGCGGTTCAGGGTGGTCTGGGCCACGTCGCCGGTGGTCGCGACCAGCGCCCCGCCGGTCATGGCGAACGGCTCCTCGGTGTGGTCGCGCCGGATCGAGTCGCCGTGGACACGGACGCCGCCGCTGAGCTCGTGCCGGACCTTCTCGGTGCGGAGGCGCCAGCTCGCGGTCGCGGCCCCGCCGAAGGAGTGGTACGTCCGCGCGTTGGTGCCCAGGCGGAGGTGCTCGTCGGGGCTCGCGCTGTCGGCCTCGCCGCGGAGGACGGCGGCGTAGACGGCGTTGACCCCGGCGTCGGGGTGGCGGAGGACGTCGGACAGGGCGGTGCCGTCGGCGAAGGCGTTCGCCTTCGTCCAGGAGCGGTGCATCCAGTGGTGGTAGCCGACGGCGCGGAGCTCGAAGGCGTCGCCGGCAGCGAGGGTCCAGGCGAGCTCGGCCTGGGTCCGCTGCCAGCGCATCAGGCCGCGGCTGGAGGCGGGGTAGCGGCGGACGGGGTTGGCCTCGAAGTCGGCGTCGGTCAGCCCGAGGTAGGTCTCGCGGGACTGCTCGGTGCTGTAGCCGGCCTTGAGCTGCCAGGCGGTCCGGACGGGGCCGGTCAGGCGCGGCTGGAGGCGGGTCTTGAGCATGAGCTCGGACTTGTCGAAGCCGGTCTCGGCGCCGTCGTCGAGCTCCTTGAAGCCGTCGGTGGTGAGGTGGACGGCCTCGAAGAGCACCCCGCCCCAGCCCCAGGAGGTGCCCCCCCAGCCGTGGAGCTTGACGGAGCGGTCCATGCCGGCGGCGACGTCGAGCGCGCCGTCGAGGCGGGTGGGGACGGCGCGGGTCTGGAGGTTGACGGCGCCGCCGATGGTGTTGGGGCCGAACTTGATGGCGGCGGGCCCCTTGAACACCTCGACGCCGACCATGCGCGTGGTCAGCGGGAAGTAGTAGGCGGCGGGGGCGGCGTAGGGCGCGGGGGCGAGGAGGACCCCGTCCTCCATGAGGGTGACCTTGGCGCTGCGGTCGGACGAGGCGCCCCGCAGGCCGATGTTGGGCCGGAGCCCGTAGCCGTCCTCGCCGCGGACGTAGACGCCGGGGACGGGGGCGAGGACGGCGCCGATGTCGTCGTGTTCGTAGCGCTCGAGCTCGGCCTCCTCGACCTTGTGGGCGGACCCGCCGACGCGGGGGAGTTGGGGGCGCTCGCCGAAGACCTCGAGGGTCTCGGTGACGGACTTCTCGTTCTCGTTCTCGTCCTCGTTCTCGTCCTCGTTCTCGTCCTCGTTCTCGTTCTCGTCCTCGGCCTCGTTCTCGTTCTCGTTCTCGTTCTCGTGCTCGTCGTCGCTTTCGTCCCCCGCCTCAGCCTCGTCGCCCATCGCAAGGCGCTCCGCGCCGCGCAGCGGGCCCTGCCCGCGGAGTTCCAGGGAAGTGATGCAAGGCGCTCCCGCGCCGCGCGAGGCGCAACGCGCCGGAAGCTCAGGAAGCCGAGTCGTTCGGTCGGCGATCGGAGTCCGGACGACTCGCCGGCTGTCGACCTCCTCCTCGCTCACACCCGACCCCTCAGACGCCGCGTCATCTCCCTCTCCCCCAAGCACCAGGTCGGCATCCCTGCCCGCATCCCGATCCGCTGCCAACACGATCACCGGCACCGAACCACCGACCATCAGCGCCAGCGCCGCCGCCACGAACCACGTCCGCGGCACCATCGCCTTGATCGGCAGCAGCAGCGCCCCCACGAGGTCGTCCGGCGCGTGGTTCCGCTCCTCCTCGGCCAGCCCGAAGACCAGCTCGCGCTTCTTCCCCGACAGCATGAGCGAGCCGAAGACCCGGTCCCAGATGGCGAGGTAGGCGCCGTAGTTGACGCGGTCGAGCCCCTCGGCGTGGTGCAGCTGGTGCTGGGCGGGGCTGATGAACCAGCGCTCGAGGCGGTCGCCGAACCCGACCCAGACGTGGCTGTGGCGGAGGTTCCCGAAGGTCACGCCGAACGCCAGCCCGATCGCGCTGACGCCGAAGAGCTGCCAGGGCTCGATGGCCGTCCGGAACGCCCAGAAGAAGCCCCCCGCGACGACGCCCGTCACCAGCGCCCCGCGCGCCGTCATGATCGCCGCCTCGACGGGGTGGACCCGGTAGAAGGTCGCGGGCGTGAGCACCTCGGCGGTGTGGTGGACCTGGTGCAGCTGCCACAGCGGCTCGATCTCGTGGACGGCGCGATGGACGACGTAGCGGGAGAAGTCCGAGGCGACGAAGAGGACGACGCTGTACGCGGCCGCGACGGCCCACGCCGGCCCGCTCAGGACGTGCTCGGGGACGCCCAGCAGCCCGTCCATCCCGCGGACCACGCCCGCCGCGACGGCCACCGCGGACAGCGCCCAGGGGACCACTCCGGCGGCCTTGAGGAGGGCCCGGAAGACGACGAACTGGTAGTCGAGGACGGCCGAGCGGTGGCCCCAGATGCGGCGGTCGAGGAGCTTGTCGGGCGCGATCGCGAGCGCGATCGCCCCGGCCACGAGCAGCGCCGGCCACCACGTGCGCCGGCTCGGGTCGAGGAGCGGGGCGAGGAGCTCGTCGGTCATCAGTCGTTGTCCCCCGCGGCTTCCGACGGGACGGCGAGGACGAGCAGCACCGCGACGTCGGACTTGAGGAGGTCGGTGCACCCCTTGAGCGCGTCGTAGACGGCGCGGGCGTCCTCGGGGCGGTCGGCGAGCACGGCCGCGGGGTCGTCGCCTTCGAGCGCGGCGAGGCCGGCGAGCGCCTCGTCCAGCGCCGCGAGCATGGCGTCGGCGGTCTCCGGGGCGCCGACGTGGGCGAGCAGGGCGTCCAGCCCGGGGGCGTCCCCGGGGCCGACGAGGACCTCCCGGAACCGCTCCAGGTTGGCGGCGACCGCCGCGAACGCGTGCCCCGCCCAGGGGTGCTCGAGCTCCTCGGGGTCGACGACGGGGGGCTCCTCGCCGACCCCGAGGGGAACCGCCAGCTTCTCGTCCTTCACGGTGGTCTCGACGTAGAAGGCGGCCGCGTAGACGGCCTGGAGCGCCTCCCGCTCGGTGGTCCAGAGCGCCCCCTCGGCGGGGGACGCGAGGTCGGCGCCGGCGTCGGCCCAGCCCGCCACGAGCTGCCCCGCGACCGCCTCGACCCCGGCCGCCGCGACCGTCGCGTAGGCCGCCCGCCGGGTCAGCCGCGCGTCCCCGAGGGCCTCCCACGCGACGGGGTCGAGAACCTGCGAGGGGCAGTCGGTCTCGTCCGCGGGGGCGAAGAGCAGCCACTCCAGGGCGTCGAGCCCGTAGGCGTTGACGAGGCTCGTGTCGAAGAAGTCGGCGTCGGCGTAGCGCTCGTCGGCGATGCCCTGGTCGACGAGGCACTCGTTGACGGTGGGCCACGAGTAGACCTCGTCGGCGAGGGCCTCGCCGCCGGCCCGGTCGGGGGCGGCGGCGGCCCCGAGGTGGAGGACCGAGGCGCCCTGCCAGAGGTCGGTGGCGGCCTCCCACGAGGCCTGGGCGGCGGCTCGCTCGGCGGCGCCGTCGCCTCCCCCGTCCACGGCGTCGCGCCACGCGGCGGCGTCGGCGCTCAGCTGGGCCGCGGCGGCGGCGAAGGCGTCGTAGGCGGGGGCGACGAGGCCGTCGGCGACCCCGGCGAGGAAGCCGGCGACGTCGGCGCCGTCGAGGGGGTCGGGCTCGGGCTCGGGCTCGACGCAGCCGCCGCCCCGGAGGGCGACGACGGCGACGGCCGAGGCCGCCACGACCGCCCACGAGCGCGCGGCCGCGGGCCGGGCTGTCGCGGGTTCGCGGGTCTCGCTACCAGCCACCGAGCCCCTCGTCGTCGCCGAGGTTGGCGGCGTCGAAGCCGTGCGCCTCGCCGACCAGCGCGCGGGCGGCGATCAGGTCGGCGCGGTAGCCGTCGAGGTCGTCGCCCTCGAGGGCGGGGGCGGTGCCGATGAGGTCGTGGAGCTCGATCAGCTCGTCGTCGGTGAGCGAGGAGCGCGGGTTGAACTGGAGGCTGAGGGCGAACCCCTTGAGCTCGGACCAGTGCTTGGCGTGGCTGCCGAAGCTGTAGTCGGCGGTGCCGATGGCGGCCATGTCCTGGAGGGTGTCGTTGACGTAGTGGACGACGGTGGCGGCGATGGCGGCCTCCCAGGCGGCGACGGCCTCGTCGCGGTAGCCCTGCAGCAGGGCGAACTCGTCGTCGGTCAGGGCGCCGTCGGTGGACGCGAGGAGGGCGCGCCCGGCGACGAACGCGTCGAACCCCTGGGCGGACAAGTCGGTGGCCGCGACGGCGCCCCGGTCGCGCTTGGCGGCGTTGACGCTGTGGCCGAAGCAGAACTCCGAGAGCAGGTCGATGGTGCCGCTGCCGTCGGCGTCGAAGGCGCCGACGTCGGCGATGTCGTCGTCGGTCTGGAGGCCGTAGGTGCGGGCCGCGCCGAAGTAGCCGAAGCCCTCGTCCCAGGCGTGCTCCAGGGCGGTGAAGTCCTCGCCCTCCTCGTCGGCGGTGTGGTCGGCGAGGAGGCCCTTCCCGGCGGTATCGTCGTCGAGGTAGTCGTCGGTCCCCTGGCTGTAGGCGACGGCGCCGAGGAGGAACTTCTGGACGAGCTGCTGGAGGTCGCGGCCGTCCTCGGTGACGTAGACGCCGCCGACGGGGGCGCCGGTGGGGTCGAGCGGATAGTCGCCGACCGACCACGCGATCGCCTGGTCCTCGAGCTGCTCGAACCAGAGGCGGACGAGGCTCTCGGGGGTGGTGACGCCGTCCTCGTCCCAGCCGACGAAGGCGGTGCTCCAGTCCTCGTGCTGGCCGACCTCGTCGTTGCCGGCGAGCTTGCCCACCAGGTCCTTGCCCGAGGCGATGTCGGCGTAGGTCTCCTGGTCGAGGGGCAGCGGGGCGGAGACGCCGTGCTCCAGGTCGCCGCCGACGTCGCCGTCGAACTCGAAGAAGAAGTCGAGCTCCGCGACGACGTCGCCGTCCGCGGGGAACCAGCCAGCGTCGAGGCGGTCGGTCATCCCGCCGATCCAGCCCTTGGTGTCCGAGATCAACACGTGCCGGAAGACCTGGCCGGAGTACGACGCGTTGTCGAACTCGTAGATCGACGGCGCCCCGTCGTCGTCGTCATCGTCGTCCGTGACGACGTCGTCGTCGTTCACGGGGGGGCAGCCCACCAGGGCCAGGGTCAGCAGCGCGAGCCAGAGGTGCTTCGTCATCGTCGTCGGTTCTTCCTTCAATTGAAAATGAGAATCGTTCTCAATTTCAATATCGAGAAAGTAGACGACCCCCGACCGACCGTCAATGAGGTCGATCAGGTTCCTAGCTTCGGAGCTCGATGATCCCGTTCTCGAGGAAGAAGTGGAGGCTGCTCAGCACCCGGAACTCGTCGAACGTCCCGAGGATCGTGAGCAGCTCCTCGACGGTGATCTCGCCGTCGATCTGGCTGATGAGGAACCCGCCGATCGGATCGAGCGACAGCTCCAGGATCGACGCGTCCGTGGCCCGCAGGAAGGGCACGCTATCCAGCGGCTCCAGCTCCTTGAGGTACTCCTCGCCGAGCCGCTTCTTCAGCGACGACGCCAGCGCGTTGGCGGGGGCGTTGTCCGGCTCCCGGCGGAGCGCGTCCTCGGCGTGCTGGAGCGCGCCCTCGAGGTTCCCCGCCGCCTCGTCCTCGCGCGCGTTGCCGAGCAGCACCTCGACGTCCGTCACCAGCGTCTCGAGATCCTGGGTCTCCTCGTCCGGGTCGAAGGGCGCCGGCGCGTCGTGCTCCCCGCTGACGTACGCCGCCACCTCCTCGGTGAACGGCGGCACCAGCGAGTCCGCCCCCTGCGCGGCGAGGTCCTTCGGCGCCTCCTCGACCGGCGCCACGTCGCTCGTCGTGGCCCCCAGCTCGTCCAGCTCGTCGCGCGTGATCGCGCCCACGCTCTGGAGGTAGTCCCGCGCCCGCGCAGACCGCGGGTTGTGCTCCAGCGCCCGCTGCCAGAACTCGATCGCCTCGTCCCGCTGCCCCAGCGCGAACCTCACCAGCCCCTTGTCGAGGAGGCCGGTGACGAGGACGTCCTGCTTGCGGCGGCTGGAACGCGACATGGCGACGGCGGCGGCCAGGTTAGAGGTCCTGGGCGCTCAGCGAAGTGTGCGCCTCGTCCAGCCGGCCGAAGCTCGCTCGGAGCGCGTCCTCGTCCCGGCTGTTCATCGCACCCTTGGCCTCGGACAGCGTGTCCATGATGGCGTGCAGCTGCTCGCCGGTGATGACCGCCTCCGCCGACGGGAGCAGGTCGAGCACCTTCTGGTGAAGCGTCTCCACCTTGTAGACCAGCTCCTGGACCGACTCCTGCTCCTTCTCCTGGACCATGTAGTCGACCCGCTCGTCGATCATCCGCTGCAGGTCGGCGTCGCTCAGGCCGCCGCTCATCGCGACCGTGATGGACTGCTCCTTGCCCGTGTCGGCGTCGCGCGCCTTCACCGAGACGATGCCGTCCGCGTCGATCGCGAACGTCACCTCGATGTCCGGCACGCCCTTCGGCGCGGGCCGGATCCCCGACAGCAGGAACTCCCCGAGCAGCTGGTTCTCCGCGGCCTTCGGGGACTCGCCCTGGAGCACCACGATCTTCACCGCCGACTGGTTGTCGTGGACCGTCGTGAAGCTGTGCCCCTTCTGCGTGGGGATCGTCGTGTTCTTCGGGATCAGCGTGCTCACCCCGCCGCCGACCGTGGCGATGCCCAGCGACATCGGCGTCACGTCGAGGAGGAGCATCTCCATCCCCTCGTCGACCAGCGCCTGCCCCTGCAGCGCCGCGCCGAGCGCCACCACCTCGTCCGGGTTGGTGCCCTTCGACACCGCCCGGCTGAAGAAGTCCTCGACCTTCGTCTGCACCAGCGGCGTCCGCGTCTGCCCGCCCACGAGCAGGACCTCATCCACGTCCGCCGAGTTCATCCCCGCCGACTCCAGCGTCGACCGCGAGATCTCGATGCACCGGTCGACGAGGTCCCCCACCAGCTCCTCGAACCGCGCCCGGCTCAGGCTCTGCTGGAGGTGGATCGGCTGCCCGTCCTTCGTCGCGATGAACGGCAGCGTCACCTCGACGGTCCGCTTGAAGCTGAGCTCGCACTTGGCGTTCTCGGCCGCCTCCCGGAGGCGCTGCAGGGCGACCTTGTCCTCGCGCAGGTTGATGCCGTGCTGGGCCAGGAACGACTCCGCGAGGTAGTCGATGATCCGACCGTCGAAGTCCGTCCCCCCGAGGAACGTGTCGCCCGACGTGGAGACGACCTCGAACACCCCCTCCTGGACCGACAGCACCGACACGTCGAACGTGCCGCCGCCGAGGTCGAACACCGCGAGGTTCCGCGTCGCCGTCCGCTCCATCCCGTAGGCGAGCGCCGCCGCCGTCGGCTCGTTGATGATCCGGATCACGTCGAGGCCGGCCACCTGGCCCGCCTGCTTCGTCGCCGTCCGCTGCGCGTCGTTGAAGTACGCGGGGACCGTGACGACCGCCTTGACCACCTCCTCGCCCAGGTAGTCCTCGGCGATCTTCTTCATCTCCATCAGGACGAAGGCCGCGATCTCCTGGACGGTGAAGCTCCGCCCGCCGGCCCGCACCATGCACGCGCCGTCCTCCCCCTCCTCGATCGTGTAGGGGACCGTGTCGAGCGTCTTGGTGACCTCGGGGGACTGGAAGCGTCGGCCCACGAGGCGCTTGACGCCGAAGATGGTGTTGACGGCGTTGGTGACCGCCTGCCGCTTGGCGATGTGGCCGACGAGCCGCTTGCCGTTCTCGGCGAACGCGACGATCGACGGCGTCGTCTGGTAGCCCCCCCGGTTGGGGATGACCACCGGGCCCTTCGCTTCGAAGACCGCGACGCACGAGTTCGTCGTGCCGAGGTCGATCCCGATGACCTTGTCCATGCTCCTCCCGGACCCCTGCTACCTCAATCGCTTCAGCGCCTTGGCTGCCTCGCTCTTCTTGCTGTCCAGGTGGAGCACCCGCTCGTAGGCGCGCACGGCGTTGCTGGGCATCCCCAACTCTTCGTAGGCGCGGGCCAGGTCCAGCGTGTACTCCACGTTCCGCGGTTCGAGCTCCACCGCCTTGCGCAACAACTCCAGTCCCACGCGTTGCTGCAGCGTGTGCTCGCTGATGAGCTTACCAAACTCGTTGTAGTACTTCCCCTTGGTGGGCTTGCAGTCCACCGCCTGCTGCATCGCCTCGGCGGCGCGCTTGAGGTTCTCGGACAGCATCGCCTCCTGGGCCTTGGCGTAGTACTCCTCGGCCCGCGTGTTCCGCGCCGTGGACTGCGCGCGCTTGAACATCGCCTTGGCGCGGTTGTTCCGCGGGTCCAGCGTCATCGCCATCTGGAAGTGCGTCGCCGCCTCCGAGAACGCGCCCCGCTCCATCGCCTTCTCGCCCTCGCCGAAGTGCTTCCGCGAGCGCGCGATGTTCCCCGCCAGCTGCTTGCTGAAGTCCTGCAGGAACTTGGCCTTCTGCCCCTTCCGCGCCGCCTTCCCGCCGCGCGCCGACATCCCCTTCTTCGCCTTGTCCGCCGCCTTCTTCTGCTTGACCGCGTCGGGGACGAAGTTGACCGTGGCGGTCGCCTCGGTGGGGCTCGCCGCGTCCTTGCCGTCCTTGCCGAAGACGAGCATGTCGTAGTCGTCCCGACCCTCGGGGTCGGAGAGCACGCGGTAGGCCTCGTTGACCTTGTTGAAGATGACCTCGAGCTTCGCTTTGTAGGGCCCGAGCTCCTTCCGATAGAACTTGTCGGGGTGGTACTCCTTGGACAGCTTGTAGTACGCCCGCTTGATCGACTGTTCGTCGGCCGTTCGCGGGAGCAGCAGGATCTCGTAGAACGTCTTGTTCTCGATGCCGTCGCTGGCGACGTCGATGGCCATGCGCTGGTCGGCGCGGAGCTGGATCCCGTCGTCCTCGGGGTTGGCCCTCGAGTCCACCTCGATGGGGCCGCTGACGCCCTGGATGGACGGCATCGACGGGCTGCTGAGCACGTCGTCGAAGACGCTCCCCCCGTCGCCGATCGCGTCGTCGTCGAGCTCGAACTCCTCGAAGTCCTCGAACTCCTCGCCCTCACCATCGAGGGACTCACCCTCACCGCCGGCGGTGGGGTCCATCGGAGCGAGCGCGAGCCTGCGGATCCGACCTGCCATAAATACTCCGAAATCCTACCGGAAGACGTCAGAGGATGTATCTGGACAGGTCGCGGTCCCCGAGGATGGGGGCGAGGCGCCGCTCCACCTCCTCACGGTCGATGGTGACCACACGATCGTCGCGATCGGGGGCGTCGAAGCTCAGCTCCTCCAGCAGCGCCTCCATCACCGTGTGGAGGCGGCGGGCGCCGATGTTCTCCATGCGGCCGTTCACCTCGGCGGCCAGCTCCGCCATGCGGCGGATCGCGTCGTCGGTGAACGTCAGCTCGATGCCCTCCGTCTCCATCATCGCGGTGTACTGACGGGTCAGCGCGCCCTGCGGCTCGACGAGGATCCGCTGGAGGTCGTCGATCGACAGCGAGCTCAGCTCGACGCGGATCGGGAACCGCCCCTGCAGCTCGGGGATCAGGTCCGACGGCGAGGCGACGTGGAAGGCGCCGGCCGCGATGAAGAGGACGTGGTCCGTCTGGACGGTCCCGTGGCGGGTGTGGACGGCCGTCCCCTCGACGATGGGGAGGATGTCGCGCTGGACCCCCTCGCGGCTGACGTCCGGCCCGCCGCGGCGCCCGTCGGCCCCGCCCGCGGCGATCTTGTCGATCTCGTCGATGAAGATGATCCCGTCGTTCTGGGCCCGCCGGAGCGCCTCCGCCTTGACCTTCTCGTCGTCGACCAGCCCCGCGGCCTCCTGCTGCTCGAGCAGCGGCAGCGCCTCGGACACCGGCAGCGTGCGCGGCTTGCTCTGCTTCGGGAGCAGCCCCTGGAGCATGTCCTGGAGCCCCTGGCCCATCGAGTCCATCCCCGCCCCCTGGCCGCCCAGGAAGTGGATGCCGGGGGCGTTCAGGGCCGCGGGCGCGGAGACCGTGATCTCGATCGCGCGGTCGTCGAGGTGGCCGCTGTCCAGCATCCGCCGGAGCTTCGTCCGGGTCCGCTGGTTGCGCTCCTTCTCGGCGTCGCTCGCGTTCGGGCCGGCGTCCGGGAGGAGGGCGTCGAGGACGCGCTCGCGGGCCCGCTCCCGGGCGCTGCCGAGGACCTCGGACTCCATCTCGCTGCGGACCATGTGGATCGACGCCTCGACGAGGTCCCGCACCATCGACTCGACGTCCTTGCCGACGTAGCCGACCTCGGTGAACTTCGTCGCCTCGACCTTGAGGAAGGGGGCGCGCGCCAGCTTCGCGAGGCGGCGGGCGATCTCGGTCTTCCCCACGCCCGTCGGACCGATGAGGATGATGTTCTTCGGGGAGATCTCGTCCCGCAGGTCCTCCTCCACCTGCTGCCTCCGCCAGCGGTTCCGCAGGGCGACGGCGACCGCCCGCTTGGCCGCGTCTTGCCCGATGATGTGCTGGTCGAGGCGCGCGACGACCTCGCGGGGCGTCAGCGCCCGGCCCTCGACCTCGGTCCCGGTGCCCGTCTCGAACTCCACGGTCAGCTCCCCTCCCCCGCCGGCAGCTCCAGGAACGTCAGCTCCTGGTTGGTGTAGATGCAGATCTCGGCGGCGATGCCCAGCGCCCGCGACGCGACCTCGCGCGCGCCGAGCTCGGTGTTCTCGACCAGCGCCCGGGCCGCGGCGAGGGCGAACGGGCCCCCCGATCCGACCGCGGCCGCGTCGCCTTCGGGCTGGAGGACGTCGCCGTTGCCGGTGACGACCAGGGTCCGCTCCTCGTCGGCGACCAGGAGCAGCGCCTCGAGGTGCCGGAGGTACTTGTCCGTCCGCCACTCCTTGGCCAGCTCGACGGCGGCGCGGGCGAGGTTCCCGGGGAACTGGTTGAGCTTCCCCTCGAACTTCTCGAAGAGGGTCATCGCGTCCGCGGTGGAGCCCGCGAACCCGGCGAGGACGCGGCCGTCGGCGAGGTCGCGGACCTTGCGCGCGGAGCCCTTGAGGACGGTGTTGCCGAGGGTCACCTGGCCGTCGGCCGCGAGGACGACCCCGTCGGGTCGCCGGACAGCGAGAACAGTCGTCATTCCTTGCCCTTCGGGTGGGCGCTGCGGTGGACGGCGAGGAGGCCTTCGACCGAGCGGTGGGTGTACTGCTGGGTGGTGCTCAGGCTGGCGTGGCCGAGCATCTCCTGGATGCTGCGGAGGTCGGCGCCGCCGTCGAGGAGGTGGGTCGCGAAGCTGTGGCGCAGCGCGTGAGGGTGGACGTCGGTGGAGACGCCGGCCCGGAGCGCCCGCTGCTTGAGCATGCGGCGGATCGACCGGTCGGAGAGGCGGCCGCCGCGGGCGTTGAGGAAGAGGGCGCGGCCGGCGTCGGGGGACGGGGTCATCAGGACGCGGACGCCGAGCCAGCTCCGGACCGCGTCGGCGCACGGCTCCCCCAGCGGGACCCGCCGCTCCTTCCGCCCCTTGCCGATCACCCGCACCTCGCCTCTCTTGAGGTCGATCGAGGACGTGTCAAGGGAGACGCACTCGCCGACGCGGAGGCCGCTGCCGTAGAGGATCTCGACGATCGCGCGGTCGCGGTGCTCCAGGACCTGGGCGCGGACGAGGCCCGGACGAGGGCGGCGACCGCGGCGCGGGGCGGGGCCGGGGGCGGCCGCGGCGGCGGGGGGCGCGGGGGCCTCCACGAGCGCGACGGCGTCGCCTTCGGTCAGCGCGTGGGGGAGGCGGCGGCCGGCCTTCGGGGCGCGGACGGCGCGGGCGGGGTTGAGGTCGTCGCCGCGGTGGTCGGCGACCCAGTCGAGGAACGTCCGCGTCGCGCTCAGCTTGCGGGCCCGGGTGGCCGGAGCCGAGGTGGCGAACCGGGCGGCGAGGAAGGCGCGGAGGTCCCGGACGGTGATCGCGTCGGCGTCGGGGAGGCCGCCGTCGCCGCGGCGCTCCGCGAGGAAGGCGGTCAGCTGCTGGAGGTCGCGCGCGTAGGCCTTGACCGTGTGCGGGCTGAGGCCGCGCTCGGCGCGGAGGTGATCGAGGAAGGGCGCGACGCGGTGCATGCGGGGCGGCTCAGGCGACCCCGTCGAGCGCGGGCGCGTCGGCCAGCACGGCGTGCTCCGCGGCCCAACGCCGCAGCTGCTCGACGCAGACCCGCCCCCGCTCGACCCGCCGCGCCTTCCGCTCGGCCTTGCGGACGCGCTTCGGGTCCGGCGGCAGCAGCCCGAAGTTGACGTTCATCGGCTGGAACCGGTCCGGCGGCGCCGAGCCGAGGTAGTCGAGGAGGGCGCCGAACATGGAGGTGGGCGGCGGCGGCGGGAGCTCGCGCCCCTCCCGCTCGGCGACGACGGCGAGGGCCGCCCACAGCCCCATCGCGCTGGACTCGGTGTACCCCTCGCAGCCGACGATCTGGCCGGCGAAGGAGACGCGCGGGTCGGCCGTGGCGCGGAGGTGCCGGTCGAGGACGCGGGGGGTGTTCAGGAACGTGTTCCGGTGGACGCTGCCGAGGCGGAGGAACTCGGCGTCGGCGAGGCCGGGGAGGAGGCGGAAGATGCGGGTCTGCTCGCCGTACTTGAGCTTCGTCTGGAAGCCGACGAGGTTCATCGCGGCGCCCGTCCGGGTCTCCCGGCGGAGCTGGACGACGGCCCAGGGGCGGCGCCCGGTGCGCGGATCGCGCAGGCCGACGGGCTTCATCGGCCCGAACCTCAGCGACTCCCGTCCCTTGTGCGCGATCGCCTCGATGGGCTGGCAGCCGCCGAAGAAGATCTCCTTCTCGAAGTCCTTGCTGGGGGAGCACTCGCCGGCGAGGAGCGCGTCGACGAAGGCGTCGTACCGGGGCTTGTCGAGGGGGAGGTTGAGGTAGTCGCCGTCGCCGTCGTCGCCCTCGTACCGGTTGGCCCAGAAGGCGACGTCGTGGTCGACGGTGTCGACGTTCACGATCGGGGCGATCGCGTCGTAGAAGTAGAGGTCGTCGGAGCCGGTGAGGGGGACGATCCGCTCGGCCAGCGCGGGCGACGTCAGCGGGCCCGTGGCGACGATCACGCGCCCCTCGGGCAGGTCGGTGACCTCCTCGCGGACGATCGTGACGTTCGGGAGCGACTCCAGCGCGCCCGTGACCGCGGCGGCGAACCGCTCCCGGTCGACCCCGAGGGCCCCCCCGGCGGGGACGTGGGCGGCGTGGCCCGACGCGACGATCAGCGAGCCGAGGAGGAGGAGCTCCTCCTTGAAGATGCCGGGGGCGGTGTGGGGGAGGCGGTTGCCGAGGGTGTTGGAGCAGACGAGCTCGGCGAGGCGGTCGGTGCTGTGCGCCTCGGTGGTGCGGACGGGCCGCATCTCGTGGAGGACGACGTCGTAGCCGCGGCGGCCGAGCTGCCACGCCGCCTCGCTCCCGGCGAGGCCGCCGCCGATGACGTGGACGGTGCCCGAGGTGGCGGCGGGGGCGCTAGTGGAAGGCAACCTGCCACTCGTCGTGGAGGAACCGGACGGTCTCGTCGTCGAGCTCGTTCTGCCGGTCGAAGAGCACGACGGCGACGTGGCGGCGGAGGTCGTCGAGCTCGACGTTGCGAAGCGGGATGCCGCGCGCGCGGGCGTCCGCGAAGTCGTCCATGAGGAGGTCGAGCACCTCGTCCTCCATCAGGTCGTCGAGGTAGCCGAGGTCGCGCAGGGTGTTGAGGAAGCGGGTGGCGTCCTCGCTCAGCTGGAGGACCTCGATGGGGCGGGCGGCGCGCTCGCCCGAGCCCGCCTCCAGGACGGCGGCGGGGCCGTCGACGCGGTCCATGGCCTCGGCGATGTCGGCCTCGTCGAAGCCCCCGTCGCGGAGCATCGCGATCAGCTCCTCGCGCGTGCGCGGGACGGTCCCCGAGAGGACCTGGCGGCCCACGAAGGCGACGATGGCGGCGAGGCGGTCGGTCACGGCGCGGCAAGGATAGGGATCGGATTCGATTTGCCAAGCTCTTGACACCTGAATTCTTGTTCAGTAGTTTCGCGCCGCTTGCCGCACCCACCGGCAGGAGATTTCGCGACATGGAGGTTCGAAGGGCGATCGCCGCCGCGGCGGTCGCAGAGCGCCGGCGTGGGCGGAAGGTCCCGCTGGCGGAGGAGTGGACGGACGGCGCCGGCGCCACCGCGTGGCAGGACGGCGTCGTCCCGAAGACGGCCGGCTTCGAGGCCTGGCTGGAGGGGCTGCGCGAGCCGGACGGCCCGGGGTTCCGCGCGCCCGTCCGCGCCGTCGGATGGCACGAGGAGGAGTACCCCCCGCCGCTCCGGGGGGCACACCCGTCGTGCCCCGCGCTGTTCGTCCGGGGGCGGTCCGAACCGCTGCCGGACCGCCGCCGGAGCGTGGCGATCGTGGGCGCCCGGCGGTGCACGGACGAGGGGAAGTGGCTGGCACGGGACCTCGCCCAGGCGGCGGCCCGGGCGGGGCTGGTGGTGGTGTCGGGGCTGGCGCTGGGGATCGACGCCGCGGCGCACGAGGGGGCGCTGGACGCGGGGGGGACGACGGTGGCGGTGGTGGCGGGGCCGGTGGATCGCCCGTCCCCCGCGCGGAACCTCCGGATCGCGGACCGGATCGTGGACGGCGGCGGCTGGCTGGTGTCGGAGCGGCCGCCGGGGGCGCCGGTGGCGGGCTACGACTTCCCGATCCGGAACCGGATCGTGGCGGCGGCCTCGGCGGTGGTGACGGTGGTGGAGGCGACGGAGCGGAGCGGGACGCTGTCGACGGCGGCCCACGCGATGCGGCTGGGGGTGGCGGTGGCGGCGGTGCCGGGCTGGCCGGCCCGCCCCAACTCGCGGGGCCCGAACCGGCTGCTCCAGTGGGGCGCCCACCCGGTCACGTGCATCGAGGACGTGTTGGCCCTGGCGGATCGGACGGTGGCCCCCCCGGCGGCCCCCGACCTGACGGCCGCGGAGCGCCGGGTGTTGGAGGGCGTCGGCCTGGCGGTGGCCCCGATCGAGGTCTGGGTCCGCGCCAGCGGCCTCCCCGCGCAGCACGCGCACGTGGCGCTCCGCCGGCTGGCCGCCAAGGGGGTGCTGCGCCGCCTGGGCGGCGGCCGGATGGGGAGGGTGCGATGAGCGGGGCCCCGCTCGGGTTCCACCTGAGTCTCCGGCTCGCGGACGACCGGGTGATCGCCCCGTCGGCGGAGGCGCGCCGGGAGGTCGCGGCGGCGGTCCTGAAGGTGGGCCGAGAGGCGGAGCTGTTGGCGTTCGGGTTGGCCGACACCCACCTCCACCTGCTGGCCGCCTGCGATCGCGGCGCGGCGGGGCGGCTCGCGTGGCGGGTCGAGCTGTCCGTGCAGGCCCGCCTGAGGCCGAAGGTCGGTTTCGACCCGCCGAGGTGGTGGCCGGTGAGGGACCAGCGTCACCTGGGGCGGGCGTTCCCCTACGTCCTGTCGCAGGACCACCACGGTGCGTTCCGCGATCCGTTCCGGGATGGGACGAACCTGCCGGATCTGCTCGGGCTGCGACTGATCGGAAGGTACACGGCGAGCAACGTCCGGCGCCGGCTTCCCCGGGTCGGCCGCGAGGAGCTGGTCGCCTTGCTCGAGGGGCCCCGGGAGGGCGGCGACGACGGGGGCCGTGAGGCTGGCGGCGCGGCCTTCCTCGGTTGGCCCTCCGAAGGCTCGGGCGAGGGCTCGACCGAGTCGGGCGGGGCGGGGGCCGAGGTCGTCGCCGACGCCGCCGCGGCGGCCGCATGCCTCGGTTCGCTGGCGGGACGGACGGCGCCGGTGGTCGCGGCGCGGCGTGCGGCCGTCCATGCGGCGGACGACACCGTCGCGGCGAGCGAGCTCGCGGCCGCGCTCGGCGTCTCGGCCCGCTCGCTCCGACGGCTGGCGGCGGAGAGCCCGGACCCGGCCCTCGTCGCAGCGATCCGGGGCCAGATCGCACTCCGCCTGGGTCGGCGGCCGGAGGGGGGCTGAGCCCTTGGCCTCCAAGCACCCGGCGCAGGAAGGCCGAAGGACGGGCGGGGTACTGACCGCCGGAGGGCCCGAAAGCGGCCGAAACCGGGGGGAGCCAGCCCGGCTGGATGGGGTTCTGACCGCCCGAGGGCCCGAAAGCGGACGAAACCGGGGGGAGCCAGCCCGGCTGTATGGGGTTCTGACCGCCGGAGGGCCCGAAAGCGGACGAAACCGGGGGGAGCCAGCCCGGCTGTACGGGGTTCTGACCGCCCGAGGGCCCGGCTCCGGACGAAACCGGGCGGAGCTGAGCTGGCTGTACGGGGTTCCGGCCGCCGGAGGTGCCCGGCGGCGCCGGGTCAGTCGATCCGGGACGTGATCCGGTCGCCGATGTTCACCGAGACGGACTGGTCCGTCATCACCGCGGTGGAGACGTGGTCGTCCGCGGCGAACACGATGAGGCGGCCGACGACCTGGTCCGGCAGGGACTGGTCGACCTGGCGGGGCTTCGTGGCGAGGCCGTCGCCGCGGCGCACGACCCAGAAGACGCTGCCGCTCTTGACGCCGTCGTTGCGGCCGCGGTCGATGAACACGACCTGGTTCCGCTGGACAAGGAGGTTCTCCTCGTGGGCCTTGTCGATCACGTAGCCGTCGACGACCTGCTCGAGGTCGCTGGTCCGGACCTGGCCGCTGACGGGGACGCGGTCCGTGATGAGCTCGCCGCGCTGCAGCTCGCTGTAGGACTGGACGATCCGGCCGGTGACCCACTTGTCACCGACGTCGCTGATCAGCACCTCGGCGGAGACGCGGTACACGTGGCCCAGGCGGGCGCTCCGGACCTCGGGATGCCGGACCTCGGTGATGTGGTGGTACAGCGAGTAGACCCGGCCGCAGTCCACGTCGGACGTGTTCCGGAACCGCATGTACACGATGTCCCCGCGCCCCAGGAGCTCCTTGCCGGGGACCGCCTGCTCGATCACGCCCAGCGGCTCGACCGGCGTGCGCGAGATGAACGTCGGCGCGCTCACCGACACGTCCGCCCCCGCCGCCCCGCTGAACGGCACGTGCAGCTCGCAGTCGGTGGTGGTGGTGAAGATCTCGTTGCGCGGGACGAACGTCTCGTAGCTGTCGTCGAACTGCGTCGGCGCGGTCGTGTCCACGATCAGGGACGGCGGCCGCAGGTCCGTGCCCGCCTGGAGGCGGAGGAGCTGGCCCGGGTAGATGTAGTGGGGGTTGGTGATCTCCTCGTTGTTGATCGACCACAGCCCCGGCCACGTCTCCGGATCCCCGAAGAAGACCTCGCAGATCTCCCACAGCGTGTCGCCGGGGACGACCTCGTACACGTCGTTGGTCTCCTGCGGCGTGATGAGCCCCAGGTCCTCCATCGCCGCGGTGACGCTGTCGTCGTACTGCTGGGCCACCGCCGCAGGCGCCGTCAGCGCCACGGCGGCCAGCGCCGCGAAGATGCCCGCCGTCGTCCTCTTCATCATCATGCTCTCTCCGCGTGGGACAGGGACTCGTGCGTATTGTCGGAAAAGGCCAACGATCCTGTCAAGAAAGGCGAGGAGACAGGGTCAGTCGAGATCGAAGAAGAGCGTGTCCTTGACGCGGTCGTCGATGAACCGCTGGAGCTCGTCGAGGGCCTCTCCCTCCAGCGCTTCGAACTGGACGCCCATGCCCGCGGGGAGGCCGCCGGGGGTGCCCGGAGGACGGATCCAGCGGACCACCACTTCGTGCTCACGGACCGGCCCGTCCATCAGCGCGAGCTTCATGGTGAGGCGGGTCCCGATCTCGAACGGCGCCTCGGTGGCGACGAACAGTCCGCCCCGGGAGACGTTCTCCGTGAACCCCGTGAAGAACGTGTTCTCGTTGAAGAGGTCGACCTTCACCTCGACCGGGATCCGGGGATGTACGCGTCGGTTGTCGTGGTCCATCGACCGGAATCAATACCTGATCGGGCCGAGGAAGACGAACTCCACCCGGCGGTTCGCGTCGTGGTCCGCGCCGGCGGGGCGCGACTCGCCGTAGCCCTCGGCGACGAGCCGCTCGCGGGGGACGCCGTGCCCCACCAGTGCGTCGACGACGGCCTCGGCGCGGCGGCGGCTGAGATCCGCGTTGTACGCCGACGTCCCGCGAACGTCGCAGTGGCCCCCGACCTCGACGCGGCCCGTGGCGCCGTGGCGCGTCAGCCAGCCCGCGACGTCCGCGAGGAGGCGGCGACCGTCGTCGGTGAGGCGGTGGGAGTCGAACTCGAAGAGGACCTCCGCGGCGAGATCCGCGCGGCGCCCCACCAGGCGAAGACCCCACGCGTCACCCGCCTCCCCCGGCACCGGCGGCTGCGGGCCGGGGTCCAGGGCGGCGATCGGCTCGGGGTCGAACGGCTCGGCCTCGGCGACGGTGGCTCGGGGCCGGGGATCGAGGCGGACGCGGACGCCCGCGAAGACGCGCGCCTGCGGGGTCCCGATCCCCTGGCCGAGGCCGACGGCGAGGCCGCCGACGACGTCGAAGCGGCGCTTGGCGTCGGGGGTGAGGCGGGCCCAGGAGACCCACTCGGCGGAGCGGCCGTTGGTGCCCGTGCCGAGGGCAGCGGCCAGCTCGGTGCCGACCGCGAGCCGCTCCGAGGGCTCCCACCGTCCGCCCGCGGCGATGGTGAACTCGCCGCCGGTGTCGAGGTCGAGGAGCTGGGTCCGCGGGCGGACGCGCCAGCCGGCCTCGAGCCCGACGCTGAAGTTCAGCCAGCGGTGGCGCTCGGTGAAGACGAGCCGCTTCTCGAGGTGGACCTGGGGCTCGACGGTGGGCGCCGCCTCGCCGAGGAGGGCGTCTTCGCGGCCCGTGGGGAAGGTGACCGGCGCCGAGAGCGACAGGCCGAGCCACTTCCGGGTGGGGTCGAGGATCATGACCGAGGGGACGACGCGGAGGTCGCCGACGCCGCCGGTGGCGAGGGGCGTTCCCGAGACGGGATCCGTGCCGGACTGGACCAGGGTCAGGGGCAGCCCGAGGGCGAGGCGGACGCGGGGGCCGAGGTTGAAGCCGGCGCCCAGGTAGCCGCCGAGGCGGCCCTTGACGACGGCGTCGGTCCGCTCGCCGTCGACGGTGAGGACGACGGGGGAGCCGGAGCCGTGGAGCCACAGGACCGCGTCGATCTCCCAGGGCTCGCCGGGCGAGGTGCCCTCCAGGAAGACGCCGCTCGCGCGGGCCGTGGACGGCCGGAAGCGCTCGGTGTCGATGCTGGACGTCGGCTCGGGCGCGGGCGGGTCCTGGGCCTGCGCGGCGTCGGCCGCGAGCCAGGCGACGAGGAGGGTGGCGATGGCGAGGATCTGCCTCACGGTCGCCTCCTCCGGCGCCCCGCGCCGACGAGGAGGAGCGTCAGGATCGTGGCGCTCCTGGCGGTGGTGGCCGCGCTGGTGGTGGCGGCGGCGCTGGGGGCGGCCGCGCACGCGCACCCGCCGCCGGCGATGCCGGGGAGCGGGAGCGCGGGGCCGGACGGGTCGTCGGTCGTGCCGTCGTCGTCGTCGCCGGCCTCCGCGTCGTCGTCGTCCGAGCCCGACGCGTCGTCGTCGTCCGACCCGCTCGCGTCGTCGTCGTCCGATCCCGACGCGTCGTCGTCGTCGCCCGACCCGCTGGCGTCGTCGTCGTCGGACCCGCTCGCGTCGTCGTCGTCCGAGCCCGACGCGTCGTCGTCGTCCGACCCGCTCGCGTCGTCGTCGTCCGAGCCGGACGCGTCGTCGTCGTCCGAGCCGCTCGCGTCGTCGTCGTCCCCGCTCGCGTCGTCGTCGTCGCCGGGGACGGGGTCGCAGCCCTCGCCGGGGAAGAGGTCCGCGTCGTCGTCGTCGCAGTCCCCCTCGCAGATCGTCCACCCGTCGCCGTCGGCGTCGGGGCTCTCGTCGATGACCCCGTCGCAGTCGTTGTCGGCGCCGTCGCAGACCTCCTCGGCACCGGCGAAGACGTCGGCGTCGCCGTCGTCGCAGTCGCCCTCGCAGGCCGACGCGCCGTCGCCGTCGAGGTCGTCGGCCTCGCCGTCGCAGTCCCAGTCGGTCCCGCCGCAGAGGTCGCCGGGGAAGACGGAGGGGTCGTCGTCGTCGCAGTCCCCCTCGGACTCCGGCACCCCGTCGCCGTCGTTGTCCACGGAGCCGAGGACGGCGACGGCGAGGTCGTCGATCCCGAACCCGTCCTCCGCCATGTCGGAGCGGATGGTCAGCTCGTCGGCGTAGGCGTCGAACCAGAGGGCGCGGAAGGCGCCGCCGGGCTCGGGGACGTCGGGGGTGGTGACCACGAGGGTCTCGACGAGGGCGCCGTCGAGGTAGGCGTCGACCAGCAGGGCGCCCTCGGCGTCGACGAGGCGGAGGGAGACCACGCGCTGGGGCTCGTCGAAGAGGAGGGTGAGGCTGGACTGCTCGAGCGGGTCGAAGCCGACGACGGCGAGCCGGGCGCCGACGCCGTCGGTGCCGAACGCAGCGGGGAGGACGTAGGGGCCGATGGGCGACGCGAAGACGAGCCCCTCCTCGAGGTACTGCTCCCCGAGGAGCGCGCCGACGGCGTGGGACTCGAACCCGAGCTGGAAGGGGACGCCCGCCTCGGGCTGGGCCGCGAGCATCGCGGCGTGCTCCGCCTCGTCCTCGATCACGGTCGCCGCGCGCGTGACCGAGGCGCACGTCAGGACGGCGAGGCCGGCGGCGAGCGCGAGGCGGAGGGGCGGGACCATGACCCCTGCATCGGAGCCGTCCCCCGATCCTTGAGTATTCGCGATTCCTAAAGGTCCGAAGCACCCAACCGATACGGGGTCTCGAGACCATCAATCGGGGAGATGGAATGAGAAACCTGTGTCCACCTCGAGCCGTCGAGGGGTGCGCTCCGCTCGGAG
>CAYFOA010000072.1:0-2544 GCA_964344575.1 uncultured Rickettsiales bacterium
TCGGGCCCTGCCCGGGTGCCCGTCGTCCGTCCGGGACGACGGGCAAGGCGCGAAGACGCGAAGTGACGCGAAGGGGGAGGGTCGCGTCCGTCCGGGACGCGCCTCACCGGGACCATCTGGGTATTGCAGGGAGGACCTACCGTTTTCAACCCGGAGACACACGGAGGGCCACGGAGATCAGCACGGAGAGTCGCTTCCTCCGTGTCACCCTCCGTGGCCCGCCGTGGCCCTCCGTGTTGAATCCAAGGACAGTTCGGCCCACCGATCCCCCCGCGGCATCACCTCCCCGATCCCGGCCCACCCTTCGCGAACCTTGCCCGCCGGACGCGGGCCCTTCGCGCCTTCAGCGAGTCCAGGACGACGAGCCCCGTCAGGAGTCGCGAGCAGGACGCCGCGGTTCTCGCGGCGATCGATCCCCGGGAGCCGAGCGTCCCCCCCCCGCGTCTGTTCATCACCGGAGCCCGAGCCGTCTCCTCAGGATCCACTCGGCGCCGAGGGGGAGGATGATCAGGAAGAGGAGCGCAGGGTTCGACCAGAGCGGCTCGACGCGGCGGTCCGTGGCGAGGAGGGACTCGGCCGGCGTGCGGGTCGCGTCGCGGGGGTCCGGGGACGTCCCCGTGAGGACCTCGCCGCCCGTCGCCGACGCCAGCGCCGCCATCAGCTCCGGCCGCGTGCGCGGGTTCTCCAGCTCGCCCTCGCGGTCCGTCACCGACACCCGGGCCTCCGCGTAGCCGAAGGGGTCCGCGATGCCGTCGACGTCGATCTCGATCGAGAGCGTCCCCTCCCGGGCCGCGGGGAGGACGAACGCGTGCTGCCCCGCCTCGTCCGTCGTCCCCTCGATCGCCACCGGCTCGCCGTCCCCCGACAGAGGCACCACGGCGCCGCTGTAGCGGGCCCCCGCGCGGGGGGCGTGGTCGTCGCCGAGGACACGCACCTGGACCTGGATCGGCTCGCCCAGGCGGTAGTTCTCCTGGTCCGTGAGGACCTGCACCTGGCGCTGCTCGGCGTCCTTGACGAGCCACCGGATCGCGCCCCGCCAGAAGTCCGCGTGGGCAAGCCCCGCCCCCGGGCCGTCCGTCCCCGACATCGCCCACCGCCACGATGTGTCGGTCGTGAACGCCATCGTCCGCCCCTTCCCCACCGAGCGGACGGCGGCGATGGGGGGGCCGTCCTCGCCCGCCGACAGGAGGCTCACGGCGCCGCCCTTGAGCTCGCCCAGGGGGTTCCGCCCCTGCAGCGGAGGCAGCCCCGCCCAGCGCTCGGCGTTGGCGGCGTCGTCCCGCTCCAGCCGCGTGACGGGGTGGCGCCGGCCCGCGTCCGTGAGCGTGGGACGGAAGCCCTGCTCGTCGGCGACGACGGTCGGGATCTCGGTCGGCATCACGCGCCGCAGCGCGGACTCGCCGTAGCCCGCCTCCCCGAAGCTGACGTCCCCGCCGATCATCAGCAGCGCGCCGCCGTCCTCGACGTACCGGGCGAGGTTCTCCATGTACTCGGCGTCGCTGACCGGGGCCCACGTCCCGAACCAGAAGTTCTGGAAGATCACGAGGTCGAACCCCTGGAGGTCCTCGCTGAAGAGCTCCTCGTAGGGGAACGCGATCAGCGACAGCGGCTCCCGCCGCGACAGGTTCCCCCTCATCCCGCTCTGGCGGAGGATGAAGAAGGAGACGAGGTCGATGTTGGGGTCCGTCTTGAGGAGGCGGCGGAGGTACTTGACGTCCCAGGAGGGGCGGGACGTGACCTGGAGGACGCGCGTCCGATCGCGGACGATCTTGACCGTGACCTCGTGGGCGTTGTTCGACGGGATCGTGTCGCCGTCGGGGACGGGGACGGCGACGCGCCAGGTGTGGAAGCCGATCTCGTCGGGCTTCACCTCGAAGGAGATCGTCTGCTCGTCGTCGGCGCCGAGGACGACGTCGCGCACCGCCACGAGGTCGCCGTCGCCGTGCAGCGTGACCCGGACGGGGCCGGGGGCGAGGCCGCGGCGCGCGAGGTCGACCTCGATCGTGAGGGGGCGCCGGACGAAGCCGAACGGGGGGGCCGTGACGCGGCGGACGGCAAGGTCGGCGGGGCCGTCGGGGTCGCCCACCGTCCACGTGGAGACGGGGTACGGGAGCTCGCCCGCGAGCCGCTCGACGGCCTCGGGCCCGCCCGCCGCGAGCGCCCGCCCGAGGGCCGCCCGGTCCGCGCCGTCGCTGACGAGCAACGCGCCCGCGGGACGCGCCCCCCCGAGCTCGTCGCGGAGGCCGAAGAGCGCCATCCCCAGGTCCGTCGTCGCCGCGTCGGCCGCGGTGGGCTCGCCCGAGCCGAGGCCGCCGCCGCCGCTCGCCGCCGTCCCCTCCCCCGCCGGGCTCGCGGCGCCGCCGCCGCTGGCCCCGTCGCCGGCCGGCCCGAAGGCCCACGGCTCGAGCCCGTCGCCGACGCCGAAGACGCGGACGTCGTACTCGTCCCGGAGCTCGTCGAGCGCGCCCCCGTGCTCCTGCAGCCACCGCCCCACGGCCCCGGCCCGCGACGTCCCCCCGCCGTCCTCGACGCGCATGGAGCGGG
>CAYFOA010000072.1:2632-4648 GCA_964344575.1 uncultured Rickettsiales bacterium
CCCCCGCGGACCCGCGCCAGGCCAGCGCCAGCAGACCGACCGCGAGGACCGCCGCCACCGCCAGCGCCCACGTCGGGAGGAGGGGGTGGAGCAGGAGCTCCGTCTTGGTGGCGAGGTCGTTCATGGGAGGAGGGTGATAGGGGGACGGGCGGTGTGCGTCGACACGGAGACACGGAAGCACGGAGGACTGCACGGAGGGGCTGATCCGGACGGGGAGATCGCCAGATACCGGGGCGTTCTTGTTCTTGTTCTCACGCAAAGGCGCCGAGGCGCAAAGAGGGGGTCCTGGACCGAAACTTCGCCAGATTCCGGATCGCTGATCGGGGCTTGGGTCCAGCAGGCCCGCCGTCCTTGCGCGATCAGGTCCGGGACTTCCCTTGCGTCCTTTGCGTGGCCGCTGGACGCGGCCCTTTGCTCCCTTGGCGTACCGAGTCCTGGACGGACGAGCCCATGAAGGTCGCGAGCAGGACGCCGCGGATCTCGCGGGGATCGGTCCACGGGAGCCGATCGAGCCGCTCGCGTTCGTCCGGTCCGGCGGGCCATTCTCACTCCCCGTACCCCCCCTGCCGGCGCATGCGCTTGAGGAGGGTCTGGACGTGGACGACGTCGCGCTTGTAGTTGCCCGTCAGGGCGAAGAGGACGACGTTGATGCCGAGCTTGACCGCCTCCGTCCGCTGGCGGCGCCCCCCAGGGACGACGTCCAGCGAGTACGAGCCGCCCGTGGACCGCCACAGGGCGCCGAGGAGGTCGTTGCGGGAGTACAGGACCGGCGTGATGTCGCCCAGCCACATGCCCTCCAGGTGGCGGCGGACGAGGACGCGGCCGCTCACGCCGCGGAGGAGGAAGAACGAGCGGTAGACCGCGTGATCCCGGCCGACGGGACCGAGCTTCGTCCCCGGGAGGACCCGCGCCAGGTCGCGGCGGACCGCCTCGTCGAAGCCGCTCCGGTCCAGCGCCGTCGCGTCGTCCACGAAGATGAAGCCCCCCTCCCGGAGGTAGAGGCGGAGGTTCGCGATCGCCGCGTCCGGCAGCGGCTCGAAGTAGCGGTCGCCGCTCAGCACCACGAACGGCCAGCTGAAGAGCGCCTCGCTCGCGGGGTCGATCGTCGGGACCTCGAACGACGGCCGGACCGAGCTGTTGTCGTCGACCTCCCGGAGCAGGTCCGCCACGGCCCCCGGGCGGGGGTCCTCGAGGCCGTCGATGGCCAGCCGCCCGACCCCGATGGGCGCCTCCCCCAGCGCCGCCAGCTCGCGCGGCGCGACCACCGTCGCGGCGGCGCCCGCACCCGCAGCAATCCCGAGTGATTTCAGGAACTCACGACGCCTCACGAGCGCCTCCCCGCGAGGGCCGTCTCGCCGGTCAGGAGGAGCGCCAGGAGCAGCAGCAGCGCCGGCCCCAGCGACGCCGTCCGGACGACCTTGCCGGGCTCTTCGGCGGCGACCGCCGCGCCGCCGCCGTGGTGGACGAGCCCGGGGACCGCGTCGAGGAGCTGCTCCCGCGAGGCCGCCGCCAGCGACGACTCGTCGACGGGGACGCGGACGCTGAACACCGCCCGCAACCGCCCCTCCGGCTCCCGCCCCGAGCGGTCCTCCCAGCGCAGCGCGTAGTGCCCGGCCAGGTGCGTCTCGCCGAAGAGCACGCGCCCCTCGGGGTCCGCGCCGCCGCTGTCCAGCGGGTGCTCCCGCCCGTCCGGTCCGACGACCCAGGCCCGCTGCTCGAGGTCCGGGGGGACCGGCAGGGGGACCCGCCCGCCGACCTCCAGCCCCGCCGCGCCGTCCAGCAGCAGCGTCCCCGAGAGCGACCGCGCCACCTGGTGGGCCAGCGAGACGAAGATCGAGCGGACGGGGAGGTCGGTCCAGTCGTCGTCGATCGAGGACGTGAGGAGGAGCACGCGCCCCTCGCCCACCCGCCGCTCCAGCAGCGCGGGGAGGCCGTCGGTGTAGCGGAGGAGCACGTCGGAGTCCTCGTTCAGCCGGGGCGTCGTCCCGAGCACCTTGCCGAAGCCGACCCGCGCGA
>CAYFOA010000072.1:4658-32125 GCA_964344575.1 uncultured Rickettsiales bacterium
CCCGTCCGGAAGACGCGGAAGAGGTCCTGCTCCATGGGGGGGAGGGACAGCCCCATCGGCGCCTCCTCGAAGGTCCCGCGGCCTCGCGTCTTGACCTCGGTGAACTCCGCCGGGAGGAGGTCGCCGAGGACCTCGTTGTAGAGGTCGGGGTCGACGCGGCTGCCGACGCTGACGAAGAGCCCGCCGCCGCGCTCGACGAACGACTTCAGCCCCGGCGCGAGGGGGCGCGGATCGGCGACGTTGCAGAGGAACACCACGTCCCCGGCGCCGCCGCCGACCTGCTTGAGCTCCTCGGCCTTGACCACCCGGGGGCGGATCCGGGACGGCGAGCCGGGCCCCGGCTGGAGCGCCTTGGCGAGGTACCAGGTCTCGTCCTCGCGCGGGTTGGCGCCGCCGTCGCCGCTGACGAGGAGGACGTTCAGCTCGGTGTCACCCTCCAGCACGAGCGGCCAGGCGTCGTCCGCGGGGAGGTCGTCCGCGGGGGTCCGGAGCGTGGCGCGTCGCTGGCCCGCGGGCGGCATCGGGAGGGCGAAGGCGCGCGTCGCGGTGCCGTCGGCCGAGAACTCCAGGTCGCTGACGACCTCGACGCCGTCCTCCAACGCCAGCGTCAGCGGCACGCCGTCCTTGGGTCGGGTCCCCACGGCGGCCGCCTCGACCTCCACCCGGACGCCCTCGCCGCGGCGCAGTCCCCCGCTCACGGTGCTCCCGGTGACGAACCGGTTGGTCCGCTCCTCGCCGAGGAGGTCGTGGTAGTGGACCGTGAAGCCGTCGGGCCACGAGCCGGTCAGCCCGCCGGGGAGCTCGGTGGCCGTCCCGTCGCTGAGGACGAAGACGTTCGCGTTCGCCACGCTGTTGTCCCGGAGGAGGTCGCGCGCCCGCCGCAGCGCCCCGTCGAGGTGCGTCCGGCCGGCCCCCGGAGCGAGCTCGTCCAGGGCCCGCGTCAAGCGCTCACGCTCGGCCGTGAGCCCCGGCGGGACGACGTCCGCGCCGCCGTCGAAGGTCATCACCGCGGCCAGCGTCCCGTCCGCCAGCCCCTCGAGCAGCGAGCGGGCCTCCCCGACGGCGCGGTCGAAGAGCGACTCGCCGCCGCGGACCGTCGACATCGACGCGCTGGTGTCGATCACCACGACCGTCGTCCGGGTCGGGTCCAGCCCTGCCAGGGCCGTCGCCGTCCACGTCAGCGAGGGGCGCGCGAAGAGCAGCACCACGGCGGCGACGGCGAGCCCCCGCAGGAGCAGGAGGAGCATCGACTCGAGGCGGCGCCGGCGGCGGACCTTGAGCTCCGAGCGGCGGAGGAAGCGGAGGGTCGGGAAGTCGACGCTGCGGACCTCCCGGTAGCCGGTGAGGTGGGCGATCACCGGCGCCGCGAGCAGCACCAGCCCGCCGAGCATCCAGGGCAGCGCCCAGCTCACGCCCACGTGCGCTCCGCGACGAAGGAGTGGAGGGCCTCGCCGAGGGGGCGGTCGGTGACGAGGCGGAGGTAGCGGACGCCGGCGTCGAGGCAGCGCTGCTCGGCGCGGGCGAGGTGGGCGGCGAACTCCTCGCGATAGATGCGGGCCAGCTCGCGCGGGTTGAGCGACAGCTCGTCGCCGAGCTCGAGGCCGACGAAGCGGGTGGGCTCGTCGTAGGGGAAGCTGATCTCGGCGGGGTCGACGACGTGGACGACCCACGCCTCGCGGCCGCGGGCGCGGTGGACGGCGAGCGCGTCGAGGCCGTCGTCGTCCTCGCTGAGGAGGTCGGACACGACGACGACGACGCTCCGGCGGGCGCGGACGGCGAGGTCGGAGAGCGCCCCGGGGACGTCGCCGTCGCCCCCCGGACGGGCCTGCACGGCGCGGACGGCGAGCTCGTGGAGCTGGCGCTGCCCGCCCCGCACGGGGACGAGGTGGCGCCCGCCGCCGTCGATCACCGTCCCGCCCACGCGGTCCCCCTGGCGGAGGAACACGAACGCCAGCGCCAGCCCGAACGTCGCCGCGACGTCCCACTTCGTCTCCCCCGTCGTCCCGAACGCCATCGACCCGCTCCGGTCGAGCATCAGGTGGACCGCCGTCTGCCGGTCGCTCTCGTACTGGCGGGTGACGTACCGGTCCGTCCGCCCGAGCACCTTCCAGTCGACGTGGCGGAGGTCGTCGCCGGGGGCGTAGGCCTTGTACTCGGAGAACTCCGCGCCCCCGCCGAGGTGGCGTGAGCGATGGACGCCGTGGCCGGCCCCGAGGACCAGCCCGCGCGCGTGCGCGACCAGCCCCTTGGCCTGCTCCAGCAGCTCGGGGGAGAGCGCCGGGGCCGTGGTCGTCCCTCCGATCACAGGCGGCTCGGGGGATCGACGTGGGCGAGGAGGCGGTCGACGACGTCGGCGGCGCGGACGCCGGAGGCCTCGCCGCGGAAGTTGACGAGGACGCGGTGGTCGAGGACGGGGTGGGCGAGCGCGTGAATGGCCTCGCGGCTGACGGTGGTCTGGCCGTGCAGCAGGGCGCGCGCCTTGCCCCCGAGGATGAGGTACTGGCTGGCCCGCGGGCCGGCCCCCCAGGCGACGTGGTCGCGAACGAACTCGAGGACGTCGTCGCCGTCGCCGGGACGAGAGGCGCGGACCAGCTCGACCGCCAGCTTGACCACCTCGGGACCCGCGGGGACCGACCGGACGCGGTGCTGCAGGGCGAGCAGCTGCTCGGGGGTGACCTGCGGGGCGGGCTCGGGGTCGGCCACGGACGTGGTCCGGTCGACGATCGCGAGCTCCTCGTCGTGCGTGGGATAGCCGACCTCGATGAGGAACATGAACCGGTCCAGCTGCGCCTCCGGCAGCGGGTACGTCCCCTCCTGCTCGACGGGGTTCTGGGTCGCGAAGACGACGAACGGCTCGGGCAGCGCCAGCGTCCGCCCCGCGGCGGTGACCTGGTGCTCCTGCATCGCCTGGAGGAGCGCGGCCTGGGTCTTCGGCGGCGTCCGGTTGATCTCGTCGGCGAGGATCAGGTTCGCGAACACGGGCCCCTCGACGAACTTCAGCTCCCGCCCCCCGGTGGACCGGTTCTCCTCGAGGATCTCGGTCCCGGTGATGTCCGAGGGGAGCAGGTCGGGGGTGAACTGGATGCGCGAGAAGCTGCACGACGTCGCCTGCGACAGCGACCGGACGAGCAGCGTCTTGGCGAGCCCGGGGACGCCCTGGAGGAGGCCGTGGCCGCGGGCCAGCAGCGCGACGAGGAGGAGCTCGACGACGCGGTCCTGGCCGACGATGACGCGCGCCAGCTCGCGGCGCAGCGCGGCGGCCAGCTCGGCCACCTCGGCGGCGGACGCGGACGCGGCGGCGGCCTCGGCCTGGGCCTCGGCGACGGGGTCCGGAGCGGCGGCTTCGGGGGTGGGGTTCTCGATCTCGTCCATCGCCTCGTCCTCGTTCTCGATCTCGTTCTCGTTCTCGATCTCGTTCTCGTTCTCGTGCACGCCCTACCCCCCGCGGATCAGGATGATCGCGTCCCGCTCCCGCTTCGCCTTCGCCTCGTCCCCCTGCTTCTCGTACAGCACCCCGAGCGTCCCGTGGACCTCGGGATCGAACGGGTTCAGCCCGATCGCCCGCTCCCCCAGGGCGATCGCGCCCGCGACGTCGTCCGTCTGCGCGGTGATCGCGAACAGCAGCGCAACCGCCGGCGTGTACTCGGGGTACAGCTCCAGGCTCCGGCGCAGCACCCGCGCCGCGTCCGCGTCCCGCCCCAGCGACCTCAGCGCCCGCGCCTGCTTGTTGGCCAGCGCCGGCGAGTGGAACGCCCCCGCCGCCTCCGCCTTCTCGTACTCCAGCAGCGCCGCCCGGACGTGCCCCCGCAGCCGCAGCAGGTCCCCCACCCGCGTCAGGTCCTGCATCTTCTTGTCCGCCAGGAGCACCGGGTCGAGCGCCTTCCCCTCCTCGTCGGCGAGCCCCGCCGCGCCTTCCTCCAACGACGGCTCGAAGCCGGCGACGTTCGCCCGGACCTGCGGGTCCGACCGCCGGATGTGGTTCGTGACGCGCTTCTCGAACCCGCCCCCCGATCGCCCCAGGACGAGGTCGATCGCCCGGAGCACGTCGCCGTGCCGGCGGGTCTCCGCAGCCACCCGCCGGTACCCCTCCTCGCCCGCCTGGTCGAGCAGGTAGTCGATCGCGTACCCGACCTGCGCGAACGCCAGCGCCGCCGCCTCGTCCGACGGGAGCGCCGCCATCGAGGGGTGCATGTCGTCGAACGCGATCAGCGCGTCCGCGGCCAGCGCCTTCGCCACGAGGCTCTCCGTCCACGGCGACAGGAAGTCCTCCCGGTCGCCGTCCCGCCACGCGGTCTCCAGCACCTTCGCCGACCCCTCGTGGAACCACACCGGGGCCTCGTTGTGCGTCGCCCGGCTCAGCGCGAGGTGGACGTACTCGTGCGCCAGCGTGTCCAGCCAGGGGTAGCCGCGGGGCATGTTCATCGGGGACAGGACGAGCATCCGGTCCCACTTGCAGATCGCCACCGTCCCCGTCGTCTCGACCCACTCCGGGGGCAGCCCCGACGCCTGCACGAACCCCGCCTGCGTGGAGAAGAACTCGACCAGGATCGGCTCGGCGGGGGCGACGGCGAGGAGGTGCTCCATCGCGTCGTACTGCCCCTCCAGCGCGACCGCGGCGTAGTCGACGAGGAGCTGGTCGACGCCCTCGTAGCGGTACCGGAAGCGACCCTTCGTCACCTCCGTCATGTCCTTGGTCGCCTCCTTCGCCCCGGTCACGCGGGGAGGGAGCCAGCTCAAGCGCTCCTTGAGAGCCTTGGCTGCAGGTCCACTGTCTGCCAGCGCATCCCGCGCCTCGTCGTACCGCCCGTGGACGAAGTGGAGGTAGGCCTCGGCGAGGGGGCGGTCGAGGTCGTCGACGGGGATCTGCGCCAGCGCCGCGGTCGCCTCCTCGACGCGCGTCTGCTCGAGCATCACGACGACGTCGGCGGCGGACGGCGCGGCGGCCGGGGCGAGGCTCGGGGCCACGACGACCGCGACGACCGCGATCAGGCTGAACAGCGCCCGCGTCACTTGATCAGCTCCTCGTAGTAGGAGTTGTTCATCGGCTTGTACCGCTCCGGCGCGTCGCCCGCGGCCTCCTCCTGGACGAGGGCGCGGAACGCCTCAGGGGTGACGAAGTCGTCGGGGTCGGACATCTCGACCTCCTGGGGGTCGATGCTGTCGCCGTCGTGCCAGTCGTTCAGCCGCTCCCAGGCGCCCTGCTCCCGACCCTGCGCCATCCCCTGACCGGAGCCCATCCGCTGGCTGCCCTGCCCCATCGCCTGCTGGGCCTGCTCGAGCCCCTCGCGGAACTCCTGGAGCTGGCGCAGCGCGTCCTGCTGGGAGCCGAGCGCGGGGTTCGTCCGCCCCTGGGCGAGGCGGCCCCCGGCGCGCTCCATCATCTGCTGCGCGTTCTCGAGGTTCTCCCGCCCGCTGACGGGGTTGAACGCCGAGCCCCCCATCTGCTCGACCTGCTGGCGGAGGCGGCCGGTGCCGTCGGCGACCTCGGCCTGCTGCTCGCGGGCGGGGCCGCTGGCGTCGGCGGCCTGCCCCTGGGCGCGCTGGGCGCGGGACTCGGCCTGGGCGAGGCGCCGCTCCACGTCCGCCGCGAGGGCCATCGCCTCGGCCACCTCCTCGCGCGCCGCCGCCGCCGCCGCCGCGTCCTCCCCGGACGCCGCGTCGAGCTCCTCGCGCGCGGCCTCCAGCAGCTCGCCGGTCTCCCGCGCCTGCGCCTCGGCGGTCCGGAGGTCGCCCTCCGCGAAGGCCTCCCCGGTCCGCTCGGCGGTGTTCTCCGCGAGCCGCGACCAGGCCCCCATCCGGCCCTGCGTCCGTCCGCTGAGGTTGCGCGGGGGGATCGCCGCGGCGCGCCGCTGGAGCTCCTCGATGTCGGCCGCCAGCTGCTGCCGCTGCTCCTCGCTCAGGGGCTCGCCCGTGCCGAACCGGCGCTGCAGCTCGCGGGTCTGCGCGATCGCTTCGCGCTGCTCCGCCTCCAGCCGCTTCGCCTCCGCGATCGCCGCCTCCATCTGGGCCCCGAGCTGCTCGGCGTCCTGCCCCCCGGCCATCGCCTCGGACTCGGACTGCAGCGTGTCCTGCATCTCCCCGAGCTCGTCCATCATCTCGCGGAGGAGCTCCATGGCCTCGTCGTGCTTCCCCTCGGCGAGGAGCTGCCGGATCTCGTCGAGGACGTCCCGCTGGAGCTCGGGAGGCATCCGGTTGGCGAAGCCGTCGTCGGGCCCGCGCGATCGCTGCGCCATCTTCGCGGCGAGCTCCGCGAGCTGCTGCTGGAGCTGGTCGAGGAGCTCCTCGACGCGGCCGTCGTCGATGCCCCCCTCGGCGTTCTCGCGGATCGCGTCGGCGAGCTCGGCCAGCGACGGCTCGAGGCCCGCGAGCTCGTCGGCGACCTCCTCGCCGATCTGGAGGTCGATGAACGCCGAGAGGTCGAGGACGATCCGCTCCAGCTCGTCGATGGCGCCGCCCCGGGCGGTCAGGAGCAGCCGCAGCGTCGAGCGATCCAGCGCCGTGTGGCGGGACGGCCGGACCTGCGTCTCCACCACCTCCACCACCTGCTCCCACGACCGCCCCAGGTTCTCGACGGCGGTCCCCAGCCCGAGGAACGTCGCCCGGTTCTCGAGCTCGTCCCGCTCCATCGCGGTCGCCAGCTCGGCGGCCGTCGCGAACACCCCCGCCGCCAGCTCCTTCTGGTGGTCGTGCTGCTCGACGAACGCGTCCCGCGCGAGGTCCGCGGGGTAGTCGACGTTGGACACCAGCAGCGCCGCGAGCAGGTCGAGGGTCTGGTCGAGGAGGCGCCGCTTCAGCGCGAGGACCTTGTGGTGGTGGTCGCGGGGGGTGGGGACCCAGACGTCGACGGCGCTCGACTTCGTCACCTTCGGTCCGTTGACCGTGTCGTTGTCCCAGGCCTCGACGACGAGCTCCAGCTCGCCCCCCTTCCCCGCCAGCGAGGCCGGGCTCCACCCCCACACCTGCTCGTAGGACGGCATCCCCACGACGTCGGCGATCGGGGTGCGGCTGACCTCCCGACGACCGCGGAGGACGACCAGCTCCAGCCGGCTCAGGGCGAAGTCGTCGGTCGCGACGATGCCCAGGCGGACGGACGCGTCGGGGGTGACCTCGATCCGGCCCGCGCCGGGGGCGCTGACCTCGAGCTCGGGGGGATCGTCGGGGAGGGCCTCGACGCGGAAGCGGCGCGTCCGGAGCGGCTCCCGGAGGCGGCCCCGGCCCGCCTCGACGCGGTAGCGGCCGTCTCCCGGCACGGTGAACGCGATCTCGACCTCGCCGCCCCGCGCGCGACCCTCGATCACGGCGGGCTCGTCGCCGTGGGGCGAGTACCACGTGACCGCCGCGCTCTCGGCGCTCTCGGGGACGTCCGCCTTCAGGACCACGCGGGTGCCGGGGAGGGCCTGGAAGTCGCCGGTGGTGCCGTCGAGGACGAGCGCCTCGCGGCCGCTGTAGGCGGGCGGGGTCAGCTCCAGGACGAGGTTCCTGAGGACGAGGGTGACGGGCTCCAGGTCCTCCGCCTCGTCCGCCCCGTCGGCCGCCGCGTCCCCGGCCGGCGCCGGGCCGAGGAGCCGGTTCAGGCCGCGCTGGGATTCAGTCGGGAACGCTCCCACGACGGCCAGCGCGACGATCAGCAGGCCGGGCCCGACGAGCGTCCGGCGGCCGAGCATGGAGACGGGCAGGAGCGCGCGCGGATCGACGACCTTGACGCGATCCCCGGCGACCGCGAGGTGGTCCCGGGCGAGGTGGCGGGTGGTCGGATCGTCGAACCGCCCCGCGTCCAGCGCGCCCGCGAGGTCGACCGCGACGTGCAGCGCGTCGCGCGTCGCGGGGACCCGGTCGTCGACGGCGCGCGCGACCCGGAGCGGATCGGCGGTGCGGCGCCACGGGGGGACGACGTACCGCGCGACGGGGATCGCGACGGCGGCCGCCAGCCCCAGCCGCAGCGCCCACCGCGCCCAGGTCCCCGGCGCCTCCTCGGGGAGCCCCGCGAGCGGCAGCGCGACGGCGGCGATCGCGACCCCGGCCCCGATCCAGCACAGCGCCTGGATCACCGCCAGCGCCCGCCGGCGGCGGCGGACGGCAGCGAGCGTCCGGAGCACGGTCGCAGGCAGGCTGGGAGGCGATCGCATCGACGTGTTTCCCCGGGCGTAAGAGTACAACCCCGGGGGGGAGGCGGCCCTTCCGGTCGAAATGACGCGGGTGGGTCGATCGGCTCCCGTGGGTCGATCCCCGCGAGATCCGCGGCGTTCTGCTCGCATTCCTGACGGGGCTCGTCGTCCTGGACTCGCTGAAGGCATTAAGGGCCCGCCTCCGGCGGGCAAGGTTCGCGAAGGGTGGGCCAGGAGCGGATCGTGCGACGGCGGCGGGCTTGCGGGGCCGGGAATCCCGCAAATCGAACCCACCCACGAACGCCGCTGCCAACACCTCGATGGTCCCGGTGAGGCGCGTCCCGGACGGACGCGATCCTCACCCTTCGTGGCCTTCGCGTCTTCGCGTCTTGCCCGGCGTCCCGAACGGACGACGGGCGATCGGCCAGGGGCCGGATCAATCAGCACGTCTCCCCCGGACCGGACCTCATCCGCGCCCCTCCCCCGTCCGACCCATTAGACTGCGGCGCGATGGTTCGACCGTTCCTGATCCTGGTCCTCGGCCTGCTCCTGGCCGCGCCGCCGGCGTGGTCCGCGCAGCCGATCGACCGGTGGGAGCGGATGGTCGAGCAGGAGCGGTACACCGACGTCGTCGAGCAGATCCGGAAGTGGTTCGAGAAGAACGCCGGCCACGAGCTCGCCGCCGAGGCGACGCGGGTCCTCGCCGAGGCCGAGTACCACGTCCTCCTCGCCGCGCCGACCGTGGAGAACGTCGCCGCGTACCGGTCCGAGTTCCCCGGCGGACCCCGCGAGGACGACGCCCGCGAGCTCCACGCCAACCTCAGCTTCTACGCCGCCGTGGAGGTCGGGACCGAGGCGGCCCTGCGGCAGGTCGCCGACGACTTCCCCAACACCAAGGGCGCCCGCGAGGCGCTCGTCCGGGCCGAGGAGGCGGGCTTCTCCGAGGCCGTCGCCGACGGCAGCGCCGCCGCCATGGAGCGCTACCTCGGGCTCTACCCCGAGTCCCCCAACGCCGCCACCGCGACCCGGCTGTGGCGGACCCGCGCGTGGGACGAGGCCGAGGAGGCGAACACGCTCCAGGGCTGGATCGACCTCCGCCTCAAGGACCCCGAGCACCCCCGCGCCGACGAGGCGTTCCTCCGCGAGCAGGCGCTGGCGCTCGCCGAGCTCCCCGTCCAGCCGTCCACCGAGGCGCTCCTGAAGCTCGCGCGCCGCTACGAGGGGACCCCCACCGGCTGGGAGACGCTCCGCCGCGTCGTCGGCCGCAGCGGCGTCCGGTTCTCCACCGCCGACGGCGCCCCCCTCCTGGAGGCGACCCTCAGCGACGGCGACGCCGTCGAGCGCATCGAGGCGGGCCGCATGCAGGCGATCTCGATCACCGCGCCCGGCCGCCTCCCCGACAGCGCGCAATTCCAGTTCGGCCTCGAGGTCCAGATCGACGGCAAGAACCAGTGGACGTGGTGGGACGAGCGGGCCGCCGAGCACGCCGGCTCGTGGGGCGGGACGATCGACCCCCTCCCCGAGCGCGTCGGCCCCGCCGTCCACTGGCTCACCGGCGCCACCCCCTGCCGCCTCCCCTTCGTGACCGACGCGCGCGTGAGAGTCCGGCTCAGCCAGGAGTCGATGGGGAAGACGCAGCGCGAGGACTGGATCCTCCCCGTCACCCTCGACACGCCCTGCGGCGGCGTCGTCCCTCTCGCCGTTCGCTACGGAGCGGGCGGGGTCATCGACGCGACCGCCCAGATCGTCGACGCCGGGATCGACCCCGTCATCGAGCCGGTGGCCGTCCAGGCGGGCGGGCTGGCGTGGTCCTGCGCGGGGACGCTGCACGTCGAGGAGACCGGGCTGTGGCTGACGTGCAGCGGCTGGCAGGTCTCCCGCTGGGGCGAGGGGCTGCTCTTCCGGCCGCCCCCGCTGGGCCGCCCGTCCGCGACCGGCAACCCCGAGCACGAGGCGCTGGCGACGCTCCCCGGCGACGGCACGCACCGCTGGCTGGCGCTGGACGTCCCCACCGCGTGGCACTTCGGGGGCGGACCCGCGTGTCCCCTCCCCGACCCGCCCGCCGAGCCCGCCGTCGAGCTCGCCCCCGACGAGGCGCCCGCAGTCCCGCTGTGGGTCCACCCCTCGCTGGAGCAGCTCGCGGACCGGCCGGCCGACGTCGACGGCGACGGCAAGCTCGACCGCGTCACCTTCCTCGGCCCCCGCGGCGACCACCCCGCGTGGGTCGTCGTCACGCTCGCGTCCTTCCCGCCCGACCTGTCGTGGACCGCGCCCTGGCGCGACGCCGTCCCCCCCGAGGGGAGCACCCTGGTGCGGGCCGGCTGCGGCTACACCTTCGAGGTCCCCGAGGGCTGATGGCGGCCTGGCTCGACGATCCCCGCAAGGGCCTCGGCGCCGTCCTGGCGTTCGCGACGTTCTTCTTCGTGCTCTTCTGCGCGTGGGACGTCCGCCCCCCCGACGATCACGACGACTTCTACACCGCCGACTCGACCTGGGAGCTGGCGGATCTGCGGGACGCGGGCCTGACCGAGCGTCCCGGGATCCTCTTCGACCACTTCGGCCGCGGGAAGCTCCACCCCCGCCTCGCGCAGACGACGCTGGTGGCCTCGCTGTCGGTCTTCGGCCGGAGCCGGTTCGTCTACCGCGCGACGAACCTCCCCTTCCTGCTGCTGCTGGTGTTCGGGACGTACCTCCTCGCGAAGGAGCTGGCGGGGCACCGGTTCGCGCTGGTGGCGGCGTTCGTGACCGCGAACATCCCGATGGTCATCAACTACAGCCGGAAGTGGGACATCCAGTTCCACGCGGCGGCGCTGACGCCGCTCGGGCTGTGGCTCGCGATCGCTGCGCTCCGGAGCGATCCGGGGCGGCGGGCGCTGGGGCTGTGGGCGGCGTTCGGGGCCTGGCAGGGGCTCCGGCTGTACACCCACCCGATCGTGATGCCGGACGTCGTCGTGACGCTGGGGGTCGTGGCGGTGCTCGCGGTCCCCTACCGGCGGACGGCGGGCAAGCCGATCGTGCCCGCCGTCGTCGGGATCGGCGTCGCCGCGGCCGCCTGCTTCCTCGTCGGGCTCTACTACCTGGGGATCGCCGGGGACGTGATCGGCGAACCCGAGTACTCGCTCCGGCGCTACCTCGTCCACCGCGGGTCGTACAGCGAGACGGGGTGGTGGCTGGAGTCCGACGCGCTCGCCAAGCTCGACCTCGCCTACACGCTCCTCGCCGAGGTCGTGTGGCTCCACGCGATGCCTCTCTTCACCGCGCTGCTCCTCCCGGGGGCGCTGCTGTTGCCCGTCGTCCTGTTCCGGAAGGGGCTGTGGGCGGGCGACGAGCCGGGGCTCCGGTGGCTGGTCCTGCTGCTGGTCCTCCCCACGCTGGCGCAGGCGCCGCCCATCCTCCTGGGGACGAGCAACCGGGCGTACCTCAACGACTGGCTGTTCCTCACGCCGGCGGCGGTGGTGCTGCCGATGCTCGCGCTCCGGGCGGCGGCGACGGCGCTGGGGCCGGAGGCGGGGGCCCGGTGGACGCGGCGGTGGGCGATCGGGCTGGTCGTCGCGGGCGGGCTGGTCCACGCGATCCCCCTCGGCGCGGCGGTCGTCGTGGGCGACCCGCTGGCCGATCCCCACGCCTACAACAACCTCGTCCTGGGGCCGTTCACGCGGAGCTCGTCGGGCCGCCACTACACGACGCACCACGTCCCCACACGGTTCCCCTTCGCGGGGGCGGCGCTGGCGGACACGGTCGCGGAGTTCCAGCCCGACCGGTCGAAGCCGGCGAAGTTCGGGCTGGTGGACCTGACCTGGGACCCCAGCGCGGCGGGGCGGCGGGGCTGCCACATGGGGGCGCCGGAGGCGGACGCGGGGTGGTCGTGGGCGCCGCCGCGGAAGCTGAACGTGTGGGCCCGCGAGGTGTCGCCGTGGCCGTTCGTGTTCCACGGGTTCCCCACGGTCCGGTCGGTGCGGCCCGATCACGACCTCGACCCGGCGGCGTCGGCGTGGTCCGTCTACCGGCCCCAGGAGCACATCGACATGGACGAGGTCGCCGCGGACGACGAGATCACGGTGCCCGTGGTCGGCGGCGAGGAGGAGCGCGAGGCGGGGACGGCGGACAAGGCCCCGCTCCCCGAGATGGTGCCGGAGACGCCGCAGACGCCGGAGCCGGAGACGGTCCTGCCGCGGCCCGTTGTGGTCCGGCTGTGGGTCCACAGCGCGCCGTTCTGGACGCGGGAGACGTTCTCCTGCAACCCGGACGAGCGGCTGCCCGAGGGGTTCTTCGCGGAGGCGATCCGGCGGGCGTCGGCGCGGTTCGAGGGGGCCGCGTACAAGGGGACGCTGACGGATCCGGCGGGGTGGCTGGTGGCGCGGGCGGTGGAGTGGGACCGGACGCGGGCGTACATCGGCACGGCGCTCCTGTACGACCTCGGACAGCAGGCCGGCACCGCAAACGAGAGCGAGAACGAGAACGAGAACGAGAACGAGAACGAGAACGAGAACGAGAACGAGGAGAGCGTGCCCGAGGGCGACTCAGCGCCGGACGAGGACGAAGTCCAGCTCGACGGCGACCCCGGGGAGGCGGGTGCCGGTGTCCCAGACCCCGGCGAGGCGGTCGAGCTCGGGGAACCCGTCCCCTGACCAGCCGATCGGGTCCATCGACTCCACGCGGATCCGGTCGTCGCTGAGGCGCGTCGTCGTCACCTCCGCCCGGAGCGGGTCGTCGCTGCCGCCGCCGACGTTCAGCAGCAGCCAGCCCTGCGCCTCGGCCCCCACCGTCCGCGCCATCGTCCCCAGGAGCGCCCCGGTGACCGTCACGACGCCCCGCCGCTGGTCGGCGTCGAGCCCCCGCAGGATGGGCCGCGCGGCGCGATCGCCCTTGCCCTCGTCGGACTTCAGCTTCGTCAGGTCGAAGGTGAACGTCCCCTTGGCGGCGTCCTGGTCCCGGGAGTCCAGCATCAGCTCGCCGCTCATCGGCGTGACGAACGAGATGGTCCGCTCGATGTCGGGGTCGAGGCCGAAGACGACGGTGATCTCGGCGTCCTCGTCGACCGCCCAGGGCACGGCGCCGGTGTACTCCACGGGGAGCGGCGCGCGGTACAGGGGATCCTCGTTCCGGGCCGACGTCCACCACCACTGGAAGACGCCCTCGAGCCGCTTGATCGCCTGCGGCGTGTCCGGCGGCCGGGCCACGAGGCACACCGTCAGCACCCCGAGGGCGGCGGCGACGTACAGGGCGATGCGGTCGATCTTCATGACGACTCGAGGTTGGTACCGAAGGTGGGACTCGAACCCACACGACCTTGCGGTCAACGGATTTTGAATCCGGCGCGTCTACCAGTTCCGCCACTTCGGCGCCGCGCCGAGGATGCGTCCCCCGATCGACGCTGTCAATCCGAGCGGACGCGCGTCTCCGGGTGGTGCTGCACCCACGCGAACCAGTACTGCACCGTCCCGAAGGGCAGCTCCTCGTCGACTTCGTCGAGCGCGTCGGCGGGGATCGCCCAGGCGACGCCGTCTTCGTCCACGTAGCCGTACACCAGCGTCTTCGGGGGGAGCCGGTCGTCCTCGATCTGCGTCCCGAAGATCCCCTGGACCTCCGGGTCCGCGAGGTAGCGCTCGTACATCGTCTTCGCCCCCGCCCCGAGGACGCTCGGCTTCTTCTTCAGGACCCGCGCGTCCGGCCACCGCGCCCGCGCCGCCGCCCACGTCGTCACCGTCGACGGGACCGGCTCCAGCTTCCACCCCGCCGCGTGCCCGTCCCCGATCAGCGCCCGCCCGTCGTGCTGCGTCCACAGCGACCGCGTCTGCCGGTCCATCATCACCAGGGCGTCCCGCCAGAGCCGCCCCGACGCCATGAAGTCCAGCTCGAGGGGTTGTCCGTCTTCAGTACTGATTTCGCGGGAGTAGACCACCCCCGCCTGCACCAGCGGTCACCAGCTCACGAGGAGCGGATCGTCCCCGTAGTCGTCGTTGACGATCTCGTGCCCCTCCAGGTGCCACGTCGAGTAGACGCGCACCTCGCCGCCGTACTCCACCACCAGGACCGGCTCGTCGTCCTCCAGGAACGCCTCCGCCTCGGCCGCCGTCGCCCACGTCGGGCGGTCGATCGGGGGGATCGCCCCGGGGGCCACCATCTTGTACATGGGGTCGCCCTCCACGAGCTCGTACTTCGCCCGCGGGGCCTGGGTCTTGATGATCGACTCGGGGATGCTCGCGCACCCCGTCAGCAGCAGCAGCGCCAGGGCGAACCTCATCCCTTCAGCCTCCCCCTCAGCGCGTCGCCCAGCGCGACGAAGGGCCTGTCGGCGTTGGGGAACCGATCGCCGACGGCACCGTTCTCCAGCTTGAGGACGCCCCGCGGGCAGACCGCCGCGCAGACCCCGCAGCCGACGCACGACGCGCGGACGACGTGGTCTCCCCGCTGGGCGTAGGCGCGGACGTCGATCCCCATCTCGCAGTACGTCGAGCAGTTCCCGCAGCTGATGCACTGGCCGCCGTTCGTCGTGATCCGGAACCGCGAGAAGAAGCGCTGGAAGATCCCGAGGATCGCCGCCTGGGGGCAGCCGAACCGGCACCACACGCGCGATCCCATCAGCGGGTAGAAGCCCACCCCGATGACCCCCGAGAAGGCCATCACGATGAAGAACCCGTACGTCTTCCAGAAGATCGCGGACCCGTCGTTTCCTACGATCTTCCGGCCGGTTGCGTCGTTGACCCACAAGAAGATCGTGAAGAGCGTGATGACGACGAGGACCGAGTGGATCATCCACCGCTCGACGCGCCACGCCTTCTCCGACTTGTCGGACAGCTGCCGCCACGGATCGCCGAACGTCTCCGCCAGGCCGCCGCAGCCGCAGACCCAACTGCAGTACCAGCGCTTGCCGAAGAAGTACGTCAGGAGGGGGACCGCCACGAGGGCGGCGGCGGCGCTCCAGATCACCATGAAGCGGCCCACGCTGAGGCCGTTCCAGACCTTCCCCGCCATCCCGTCGGCGCCCATGACGTAGTCGAAGGGGAGCAGGTAGTCGGGCTTCAGGGGCCAGAAGTAGGTGAAGTAGAAGTCCTGCGCCCAGATCCGCTTCAGCACCCCGGGGAGCAGGAACGCCAGCCCGAGCTGGACGAAGACGACCGACGCGGTCCGGATCAGCTGGTACCGGTTGTGGCGGTACTTCAGCGCCATGCGGACGCCGAAGACCACCACCAGGAACGTGTAGAGGAAGCCGTACAGGAACCACTGGTCGGCGGCGGCGCCGGTCAGCTTGTACGCGAACGGGTCGAGCAGCTGGTAGCCGCCCTTCAGCGCGCTGCCGTGCCAGTACAGGACGACGTAGAAGGTCGTGACGGCGACGCCGGCGACCCACCCCCAGGCGCCGCGGTTGCTCAGGCCGGAGTGGAAGACGCCGTGGTTCTTGATGCCCGGGGTGGTGTGCGCGTAGCCCGACCAGAAGTACCCGACCCAGCCGACGGCGATGAGGCCGAACATCGCCGGCGCCGCCCACGCCTTGCTGCCGAAGACGTCCGGGGCGAAGAGGGCGACGGCGAACATCACCGAGCCCGCGCCGACCATCGCCAGGAGCGCCTTCTCGACGGGGGACGGCGACCGCACCTCGGGGCCGACGCGCGCCGGCGCCGGGTTGCCGAGCTGGACGAGGGCGCTCACGCCGCCTCCTTGCCGCGGAGGCTCGCCACGATGTCGCGGTCCCACTTCCGGCCCAGCTCGGGATCGAACATCGCCTCGCGGAGGTGGTCGAGGACGTAGCCGACGTCCCGCCCGTCGGCGATCCAGCGCTCGCAGACGCGGTGGCGCATGCGGACGCCGAGGAGGTTGACGCCGGCGAGCCTGCCGTCGCGCACCGTGAGGCGGCAGGAGCGACGCCGGTCGGGGCCGATCCAGAGCAGCGACGGGAGCTGATCGGGGGCGATCGCGGAGGGGACGTCGCCGTAGACCTGGTACTCGAGGTCGAAGAACTTCGCCGAGTTGAACCAGACGCCGGGGTCGTACGGGTCCGACGCGCCGAGGAGGTTCCGGGCGGCGACCTCCCCCTGCATCCGGCCCGTGTACCAGACCGCCTGGATGAGGTCCCGCTCGCCGGCGGGGGTCGCGATCTGGGCGCAGTCGCCGGCGGCGTAGACGTCGGGGTGGGACGTCTGGAGGGTGCGGTCCACGCGGATCCCGCGGTCGGTCTCCAGCCCGGACCCCTCGGTGACGGCGAGGTTGGGGCGGACGCCGGCCGTCAGCCCCACGAACCCCACCTCGACGCGGTCGCCGGCGCTGTCGACGATCGCGCAGGCCTTGCCCGTCCCGTCGTCCACGATCTCCGCCAGCTCGGTGCCGAGCCGGAGGTCGATGTGCTCCGCCCGGATCACCTCGGAGACGATCTCGGCCTCCTCCTGGGGGAGGACGTTGTTCCAGTACGCCGTCTCGCGGACGAGGAACGTCACGCCGATGCCGCGGCTGTGGAACATCTCCGCGAGCTCGACGCCGATGAGGCCCCCGCCGACGATCGCCGCGTGCTTCAGGCCCGCGGCGGTGGCGGCCTCGATGCGGGCGAGGTCCTGGAGCGAGACCATCCCCCCGACGCCGTCGAGGTCCTGGCCGGGCCAGCCGAACCTGTTGGGCTTGCTCCCGACCGCGAGGAGGAGCTTGTCGAAGGCGACGACGCGGGCGCCGTCGAGGTGCAGCTGCCGCTTCTCGAGGTCGATCCGGCCGACCCACCCGCGGACGAGGTCGATGCGGTTGCGGCGCCAGAAGTGGTCCTCGTAGGGCTTGGTGTCCCGGAACCGCATGTGGCCCATGTAGACGTACATCAGCGCGGGCCGGGACCAGTGGTGGTCGGACTCGCCCGAGATGACGGTGATCCGGACCTTCGGATCCAGCTTTCGCAGCGTGCGCGCGGCGGTGACGCCGGCGATGCCGTTGCCGACGATGGCGACGTGCATGAGGGGTCCTCCTTCCCCGGTGGGGGATCGTAGCGAACTACGGCGGGGGACCCCGAGCCGTTACATCGGGGTAGCCTCCGCGGCCATGGACGACGGCATGGAGCGGTGGCAGGGGCGGGTGGCGCTGGTGACGGGGGCGAGCGCGGGGATCGGGCGGGCGTGCGCGGCGGCCCTCGCCCGGGCGGGGCTCAGGGTCGTCGTGTGTGCGCGGCGCGGGGACCGGCTCGAGGCGCTGGCGGACGAGCTCCGCGGCGAGGGCGCGGACGTCCGCACCGAGGTGGTCGATCTGCGGGACACGGACGCGATCGAGGCGATGTTCGACCGGATCCGGGAGGCCGTCGGGGGCGTCGACGCCCTCGTGAACAACGCCGGGCTGGGGCTGGGCTCGGGCGCCCCGCTGACCAGCGGCGACACCGAGGCGTGGCGGGAGATGTGGGAGGTCAACGTGCTCGCGCTGTCGGTGTGCACGCGGGAGGCGATGTCGGACCTGACGCGGTCGGGGTTCGCGGGCCAGATCGTGCACGTCGCCTCGATGGCGGCCCACCGCGTGCCGCCGGGGTCGGGGATGTACGCGGCGACGAAGCACGCGGTCCGCGCGCTGACCGAGGGGCTCCGGACGGAGCTCCGGGCGGCCGGCTCGGACGTCCGCGTGGCGGCGATCAGCCCCGGCTACGTGGAGACGGAGTTCGCGGCGGTCTTCGCGGCCGGCGATCCCGACGCGGCGGCGCGGACGTACGGGAGGTTCCCGTGCCTCCAGCCCGAGGATGTCGCCGAAGCGCTCCTCTACCTGCTGCGGCAGCCGCCCCACGTCCAGGTCCACGACGTCCTCATGCGGCCGACGCGCCAGCCGTTGTAGGGGCGCGCCGCGAGGCTACGGCTCGAAGGCCCTCACCACGGTCGCGAGGATCGCGGCGACGGCGATGCCGGCGACGAAGGACGCGATCTGCGTCGAGCCGACCGGGCCCGCCGGGAACAGCCCCAGCAGGACGACGCTGCTCGTGAAGACCGCCGTCGCGTTGAGGGACCGCCCCGCCGCCACGAAGGCCGCCCCCATCAGCGCCGCGCCCGCGACGCTGGGGGTGATCGCGCCCGCGATGCCGACGCCCGCCACGACCGCGATCGCGGCCGCGATGCCGCCCACGAAGAGCGCCTCGGCCAGCGCCTGCCGCGGCGTCGTCGTCCCCGGCAGACCGAGCAACAGCAGCGCCGCCAGCACCCACGCCCCCGCCCCCGCGCAGAGCATCCGCGACGCGCTCGTCCGGCCCGCCTTGCTGATCGCGACCGCGTCCCCCGCCAGCGCGACCGGACCCGCGCCCGCGGGCCAGTCCTCCGCCAGGACCCCGAGCGCCGCGCCCCCCTGCCGGTTCAGCCGGACCACCCCCGTCGCCGTCGTCAGGTCCGGCGAACGGAGCGCCGCGAGCTCGCCCGCGTTCCCGAACGCCAGCAGGTACTGGTCGATCAGCGCCGCCTCGTCGGGCAGCGCGCCCCGCCTGGCCCCGCTCATGATCGCGTGGAGCCGCGCCACGAAGTCCGCCCACGACGCCGTCCCCCGCACCGCCGGCTGCACCCGGAGCGCCTCTTGCGCCATCCGGAGCGCCCGCAGCGCCTGGGGGCTCGCCGCCGCCCGCGGGCGCGCCTCGTCCCGGTACACCAGGAACGCCGCCGGGGACGTCCCCGTCGTGCTCGCCAGCGCCGCCGACGCCGCCCCCGCGGGGTGAGACCACGCCACCAGGCCGCCCGCGTCCAGCCCCACCGGCAGGTCCCGCGCGAGGTGGACGCCGCCCAGCACCAACAGCGCCGCCGCGAACGGCAGCCACTTCCAGGGCCGCCGCTCCCCGCCGCCCCGTGCTGCCGCCGTCACCTTCGGGTCCGTCGCCGAGGGCTCCACGAAGGGGGCCAGCAGCCCGCCCGCGATCGACCCCGCGAGGACCCCCAGCAGCGGCGCCGTCGCCGCCCCGGCGTCCTTCAGCCCCCAGCCCCAGGCCAGGGCCGCGCCCGCCATGAGGACGTGCGCGCCCGCCGGGGCGAGACCTCCCGCGCCCGCCGCCGCGACCTGCCACGCGGCCCAGGCCGCGCCGACGAGCGCCGCCAGCGCGACCGGCACCATCAGCGGGATCCCCATCGCCCCGAACGCCCCGAACGCCAGGCCGCACGCGACCACCGGGGCCGCCCCCGCCAGGAACGTCGCCTTCGTGTCCCGCCGCTGCCACGCGACCATCAGCATCGTCAGCAGCAGCAGCGCCGTCATCGCCTTCTGGACGGCCACGGGCACGACCGCCGCGAGCGTCTCCTCGACGACGGGGGCGCCGAGGACGACCGTCCGGACGCCGTCGTGGGGGGGCAGCCCCTCGACCGCCGCGCGGACCTCCGCCACCGCCGCCCCCTCCGGATCCGCCGCCGCCGCCGTCGCCTCCGCGATCCAGGCGGAGGCGATCTCCGCGTCCCCGGCAGCCTTCCCCTGCCCCGCCGCGGCCTCCCGCAAGCGGGCCGCGATCGCCGCGTCCACCGGCCCCTGGGCCTCGCCCAGGGCCACCGCGAGGGCAGCTCCGTCGACCAGCGCCTTGAGGCCTTGGACGGGCTCGTCGCGCAGCGACCGGCGCGCGATCCGGACGAGGCGATCGTCCGCTCCGCCGCGCTCGATCCAGGCCAGCACCGCCATCAGGGACCCGTCCTCGGCCACCAGCTGCCCGCCCACGAAGGGGTCCGCCGTGAGCGCCGCCGACGCCGCCGCCCAGGCCTCGCTCCCCGGCTCGGGCCGCGGGTCGAAGGGACGCACCGCCGTCAGCGCGCCGTCGACCTCGGCCACCAGCGGCGCCGACAGCGGGTCCGCCACCCGCCGCAGCGACGGGAGCCCGTCCAGCGCGTCCGCCACCGCCGCGGTCGTCTCCACCAGCGCCGGGTCCAGCCCCTCGCCCGCGTACGGCGAGTCGGGCCACACCACGACGGCGAGGAGGTCGTCGCCCCCCGTCGCCGCGTCGAGCTGCGCGTTGAGCGCGATCAGCGGATCCCCTTCGGGCAACGCAAACGCGGCCGCCCCGTCCACCGTGAGGCGGGGGAGTCCCCAGGCGGCCAGCGCCGCCGCCGCGAGCGCGGCCGCGATCGTCCCTCGGGAGAGCATCTAGAAGTTGTACCGGAGCGCGATTTCGACGCGCGAGTTGCGGCCGTAGGGGTGGAAGAAGGTCCCGTCCCCCGTCGCCAGCCAGACGAGGGCGCCGGCCGAGACCGTCATCCGGTCCAGCGCCTCCCAGGAGAAGTGACCGCGCAGCAGCGCGTCGCCGTGGATCGTCGCGAACCCGCGCAGGTCGAACGCCAGCTTGTAGGGGAAGTCCGCGTGGACGTTCCAGTAGAACGCGTGCTCGTAGGGGTGGCGCGTCTCCGGCGACGCCTGGAAGCCGGTCCGGTAGTCGAGCAGCGTGAGCCCCACCTCGGGGTCCTCGATCGTGATCTCCTGGCCGCCGGGGCAGGCCTCCGCCTGGGCGTCGATGTCGTCCTGCGACGCCGTCGTGACGTCGCCGTTGTACTGCACCCGGAACGCCAGCCCGAAGTCCCCCGCGATCTCGTTCAGCATCAGCTCCGCGCCCAGCGCGTACTTGATGTAGGGGTCGTCGATGAGGCAGTTCGACGCGTCCGCGTCCGCCGTCCCGAAGTAGGCCGCCTCCCCCTTGAAGACCAGCCGCCACACGTTCACGGCGACGTCGAACCCCGGGATCAGCAGCCGGTCGTGGTGCGGCGTGATCGTCAGGTAGGCCCGCCCGTCGTCGATCTCGTCCGCGCTGAAGTGCGTGTACGTGGGCAGCTTGTCGCGCGTGTAGGCGAACGACACGCCGAGGTCGACGGACGGCAGGAAGAGGTCGACCCGGGCCCCGAGGTCCAGCGCGTACAGCAGGTTCGTCTCGTCCTCGGACCCCACCAGCACCGGCTCCGTGAACACCGCGTAGACGTTGTCGAAGACCAGGTCGTCGGCCCCGTCCAGCGGCACCGTCTGCGTCCGCGGCAGGCCCCACCGGTTGTCCCAGCGGGAGGGCTCCGTCCGCCGGAAGCGCGACGGCCGGAACGCCGGCGAGACGATCACCTCGGCGCTGAAGAGCCCCCGCGCGAACCCGAGCTGGACCCCCGGGATCGGCAGCGGCTCGCGGAAGAGGAGCTCCTCGTAGTCCCACGCCACGAGGTTGTCCGTCGGGGAGTCGACGTCCATCTTCCCCCACCGCGCCTGCAGCGCCCCCGCCTCCAGCTCGAAGCCGAACTTGCGGAACCCCACCGCGGCCTCGCGGAGGATGACGCGGCTGCCCCGGTCGGGGTCGAGGAAGTCGTGCCGGAACTCCACCTCCCCGACCGCGCGGACGAACTTGTACTTCGCCTTGAGACGCGGCGCGAGGCGGACCTGGGCGACCGCGGGGACGACCGATTCGGTCGACGACGGCGCCCGGTCCCCGACCGCCTCGAGGTACTGGTACCAGTCGAACGCGGCGAACCCTCCGAACGTCACCTCGGGAGGCTCCGAGGCCGACGCCGGCGCGGGCGTGGTCACCGCCGCCGCCGCTCCCGCGACGGCCGCCAGGAGGAGCAGGCGGCGCACTAGTCCGTGTCCAGCGCCGAGGGCGAGAAGATCGACGGATCGACCTTCCCCGCCGCCCGAGACGTCACCGTCATCACCGTGCTCGTCCCCGCCTGCACGTTGGTCACGGTCGCCTGGTCGAACCGCCACCGCTCCCCCACCTGGACGAGCCCGTCGGCCGTCAGCACCTTCAGCAGCGCGTCGTCCTTGTCGAAGAAGTCCACCCGCCACGTCACCGCGTGCTCCCGGTCGACGTACAGCACGACCCGCCCGTAGCCGGACGCCTTGGCCGCCTTGTCCGTCTTCGGCGCGTCCTGGAGCTGGATGCAGGTCCGCCCCTCGCCGCAGTCCGCCTCCCCCAGCACCGTATACTCGCGGGCCTCGGGATCGACGGCGACGGTGATGTCCTCGATGGTGAAGTCGCTCCCCACGAACGACTCGCTCCGGTCGGCGGGCGCGATCCGGCGGACCTGGTCCAGGGCGGGGACGTACAGCCAGCTGTCCTGCCCCTTGCCCGGCCGCTGCACCGACAGCAGCGCTGTCCCGGCGATGTTCCCCGGCGTCTCGAACCGGAGCAGCGTCCGCGCGGGCTTCCCCGCCGGCGCCAGCGTGTACATCCGGAACGTCCGCGACTCGGTCCCCGCGGGCCCGGTGACGTCCATCCGGACGGCCAGCTCCTCGCCGTCGGACTGCATCCCCGCCTCGACGCGCTGCATCACCGTGAGGCCGTCCTCGGCCGTCGCGAGCGGCGACAGGAACAACAACAGGCAGGGCAGCAAGGCGACGACGATCTTCATGAGCTCTCCGAGCGCGCGGAGTGTATACGCTCAGGAAGACCGGATCAGTAGGCCGTGTCGGGCAGCGTGCACTCGTACTCCGCCTCGGCGCAGCTCCCCCCGGCCACCCGCCGGCTCATCGCGCAGTCGAACTTCGCTCGCTCCGCCGCCACCAGGTAGGCGCGGTACTCGTCGCACCGCTTGGCCGTCCCCGAGAACGCGACGGGCCGGTTCGACGGCGTCCGGCTGACCCCGTGCCACTCGACGTCGCACGTCCAGTAGGTGTCGCGGCAGTCGCGGACCTCCTGCCAGTCACCGCGGAGGTAGTCCTGGAGCGAGCTCATGCCGAGCCCGCCCGCCGTGGCGATGAGGGCGAGGCCCCCGAACAGCAGCAGGTCCATTCGCTTCACGCTTCCCCTATCGGCGCAAGTCGGCCGAGGTTCAGGCAGAATCGAAGGCGGGGGTCCGAATTCTCCCAGGAGCCGGAAAGCCTTGACCGCACCGCTCGTCCGCCAGGAAGACATCCCCATCCCCGACTGGATGCGTAGCCACCTGCGCTCGCACGGCCCCGACGGCCTCGTCTGCGTCGACGGCGCGGGGACGGTCCTCGGCTGGAACGACGCGATCGTGGGGATGCTCCACGACGGCGAGGGGGAGCCGCCCTGGATCCTCAAGCCCCTCGGGTCGATGCTCGGCTGGACGGACACCGGGCCGCAGGAGGCGCTCTTCGACGCCGCCGCGGAGTCCGGGAGCGCGCGCGCGGTCCTCGCGGTCAAGCCCGACGAGGACGCGCCCGGGTGGGACGCGGAGCTGAGCGCCGCCCGCGCGTCCGACCCCGGCGAGGCGCGCTGCTTCTTCGTGTACATCCGCCACGCCCCCGAGGCGTCCGCCGCGCCCGCGCCCGCCCCCAGCACGACCGGCCCCGACATGCGCGTCCGCCGCGACATGATGGAGCTGCAGGTCCAGAACCGGATGCTGATGGGCCGGGCCGGCGGCCTCATCCTCGTCATCGACCCGCAGTGGGGGACGGTCCTGCACGCCAACGAGTACAGCGAGGAGTACCTCCGGGTGCCCGTGGCCAAGGCCCGGGGGCAGCGGATCGTGGAGCTGATCGAGGCGGTCGAGGGGTTCGCGAGCGTCGGCGATCCGGCGATCTGGACGGGCGGGACGGACGCGAAGGAGATGGAGCTGACGTTCCCCGCGCCGAGCGGCAACGCGTGGGTCGTGCACTGCGTCTGCAGCACGATCTCGTGGCACGGCAAGGACGCGCTGCTGTGGATCGGCCGCGACGTCACGGACCGCCGCTCCGAGGGGACCGTGGCGGTGACGACGGGGGTCACCCTGCCGTCGTCGGTGGTCACCCCCGTGGCCGAGTCGCTCCGGTCGCCCGCGGGCCGGATCGAGCTGCTCGCCCGCAACGTCGTGGAGCGCCCCGATCGCCCCTGGCACGAGCACCGGACGGATCTCGAGGAGATCCAGATGATGGGCGACGAGATCCGGGCCGCGTCGGAGGACCTCCTCTACCTGACCCGGATCACCGACGGGACGCTCGACATCCGCCGCACGGAGACGACGGTGGGCCGGATCCTGGCCGGCGTCCTGCCCCGCGTGCAGCGGATCGCGCGGGCCCACGAGTCCGAGATCCTGACGGTCCAGGTGGACGAGGAGGCGCCGCTCTTCACGGACGCGCGGCTGCTCATGCGGGCGCTCCGCGGCTTCGTCGGGCGGGCGCTGCTCCAGGACGGCGTCACGGTCACGCTGACCGCCACCCAGGACGGCGACTGCGTGCGGTTCATGATGATCGACAGCGCCCCCGTCAACGACGCCTCGATCCTGGAGCAGGTCCTCCAGCCCGAGGCGATCGCGAAGGCGTCCAGCGGGGAGTTCACGCTCCCGAAGATCGAGCACCTGCCGACGATGCTGTCGGTCCACCTCTTCCGCGCCCTCGGCGGGCACGTGGAGGTGCAGTCGTCCCCCGGGGTGGGGACCCAGGTGACGCTTACGCTGCTGTCGTAGCCGTCGGCGGGGGGGAGCCGGGGACGGACAGCGGCGGCTTCTTGCCGAAGTCGGTCTTCACCGCGTAGTCCAGCAGGGTGCTGAAGTAGTCCTCGACCGTGGGCGCGGTCACGCCGACCCGCGCCAGCGCCGCCTTCGTCCGCTCCACGTCGAAGTGGGGCTGGGACGTGAAGTAGGGGACGAAGAAGTCGCCGCCGCCCTTGAGCACCTTCCCCCGCTTGCCCCACAGGAACGCGTTGATGACGGGGCGGACCCACTTCATGAAGAACCGCGGCTCGACGTACTTCGCGGGCTTGCCGCCGAAGTAGCGGTGGCAGAGCGCGGCGAGCTCCTCGATGGAGCGGGAGCCCCCCTGCCCCGCGGCGAGCTGCCAGGTGGCGCCGGTGGGCTGGCCGGGGCGGCTGAGGGCGTCGATGGCGTCGGCGACGAAGTCGACGGGGACGAGGTCGACGTTGGTCTTCGGGGAGCCGACGATGGTCCGCCACCAGCCGCGGGCGTAGAGCTGGACGGGCCAGTAGAGCATCCCGAAGTTGGAGGTCGCGCCGCTGGACGACTCGCCGACGATGATCGACGGCCGGAAGACGGTCAGGGGGAGGTCGGCGCAGTGGCCCCGGAGCCAGAGCTCGGCCTCGTACTTGGACTGCTCGTAGGAGTTGCGCCAGCCGGCCTCGTGGACGAGCTCGTCCTCGGAGACGGGGCCGGCGCGGTGGCCCGCGACGAACGCGGTCCCGACCCAGTCGAAGCGCTCCAGCGTGCCCCGGGAGGCGGCCTCGCGGGCGTAGCGGGCGACCTGCTGGGTGCCGAAGACGTTGCGGAGGCGGGCGTCCTCGAGGTCCTGGTTGAAGCGGACGTCGGCGGCGGCGTGGAGGAAGACGGTGCAGTGCTCGACGACGGCGTGCGCGTCGGCGGGGGAGAGGCCGAGGGCCTCGGAGGTGAGGTCGCCGCAGACGGGCTGGATGCGCCCCATCAGGGCGTTCGCCTCGTCGGGGGAGGTGGCCCGCTTCAGGGACCTGAGGATGCGGGCGCGGCCGTGATCGGGGTCGTCGGCGCGGACGAGGCAGTAGAGGCGTCCGACGTCGGGGCGGCGGAGCAGGCGGACGGCGAGGTGCCGACCGAGGAAGCCGGTGGTGCCGGTGATGAAGATGGCGCTCATGGGGACGTTCTCCTCACATCTTGAAGCCGCCGTCGACGGACAGGACCTGGCCCGTCACGTAGGCGGCGTCGTCGCTGGCGAGGAAGGCGATGGCGGCGGCCACCTCGTCCGGATCTCCGAACCGGTTCATCAGGATTTCGGCGAGGATCTGGTCGCTCGCCGCTTCTCGAACTCGGGCGGACATCTCGGTCAGGATCACTCCCGGGGCGACCGCGTTGACGCGGATCTTCTTCTTCGCCAGCTCGTTGGCCAGGGCCCGGGTCATCGCCTCGACCGCGCCCTTGGACGCGGCGTAGTTGGCGTGACCTCGCCCTGCCTTCTGTCCTGCTACGGACGAGAGCAGGACGATGGATCCCTGCCGTTTCATCAACATGTAGCGACTGACGGCCTTGCAGACGCGGTACGAGCCGCCTGCGTTGGTGTCGACGACCTCGTTCCACTGGTCGTCGTCCATCATCAGCAGGAGCCCGTCGCGGGTGACGCCGGCCGAGTTGACGAGCACGTCGATGCGCCCGAACTCGGAGAAGGCGTGATCGGCGGCGGCCTGGACGGAGTCCATGGACCGGACGTCGATCTTCAGCGCGTGCGCGGACCCGCCGGCGGCGGTGATCTCGCCGACCACCGCGTTCGCCGCGTCCTCGCTCGCGTTGTACCCGACCAGGACGGTGGCCCCCTCGGCCGCGAGCCGGCGAGCCGTCGCCGCCCCGATGCCGCGGGATCCACCCGTGATGAGGGCGACCTTGCCCTCGAACCGTCTGCCCATTCGTCGTCGCCTCCGGGTCCCTCGGTGGCGCGAACATACAGGAGGGTCTGCGGAGGGCAACGACAAGGAAAACCGGAGATTGCCCGGGGGGACGGGGGGTGCCCGGGGGTGCCCGGGGGTTGCTCGGGGCGCTACCAGACCCCGAACGGCCCGCCGTACGCGCCCATGTCGTTGCGCGTTCCGTCGACGTCGTCGTACCCGCTGAGGGGGTTGCCGGCGTCGATCGCGGGCGAGAAGCCGGTCAGCAGGGTGAAGTCGCCGGCCTCGGGGTCGTTGAGGCGCGGGTCGGCCTCGATGTTCCCGTCGCCGGGGGTCCCGGGTCCGCTCCACGGGGCGTCGGCGCCCCAGATGCAGTTGTAGGAGGCGTCGATCCCCTCGTCGACGCGGATCCCGGTGAAGCCGCTGTTCTCGGCGACGATGTTGTTGTGGGCGATCGAGCTGTCGAAGAGCTGGAGCGCGGCGCCGGCGCTGGAGAACGAGTTCGTGTTGCCCCACAGGGTCGTGTTCCAGACCCACAGGGAGCGGCCGGCCCCCGCGGTGCTCAGGATCCCCCCGCCGGTGCGGAGGTTGTTGTCGTGCACCAGGACGTTGCTGATCTCGGCGTCCGCCTCGTACGGGGACAGCAGCGGGTAGGAGTTGGTCTCCAGGGCGTAGACGTTCTCGCGGACGACGGTGTTCCTCAGCACCAGCGACCCGTCGTCGCGGACGACGAGCATGGAGCCGACGTTGGTGTTGTCCTCGAACACGCCGCCGGTCCACTCCACGTCGGTGCCGTTCGCCCGGATCGCGCCCTGCGACCAGTCGTCGCCGTCGCACTGCGCGACGATCACGCCGGCGCCGGTGAGCGACCCGCCGTCGGCGAAGATCGCGGCGGCCCCCTCCTCGTCGGTGGCGGTGCCGGTCACGGTGAAGCCCCGGAGCGTGAGGTCGGAGCCGGTCGCCGTGATGGCCGTGTCCGAGCCGCCGTCGATGATCGTCACGGGGGCTCCGTCGGTCGACTCGATCGTGACCTCGAGCCCGTCGATCGCGAACCCGGCGTAGGTCCCCGGGCAGACGGTGATGGTGTCGCCGTCGACGGCCGCCGCGACGGCGCCGGCGAGCGTGGTGAAGGCGGCCGAGCCGTCGCCACAGACGTCCAGGGGGGCGGTCGCGTCGTCGTCGTCGCCCGT
>CAYFOA010000073.1:0-17548 GCA_964344575.1 uncultured Rickettsiales bacterium
CGGGGAGGACAGAAGTCGGGGGAGGTCGACGACCTGGTCGGGGTTGTGCCCTCCGGGGAGGACAGAAGTCGGGGGAGGTCGACGACCTGGTCGGGGTTGTGCCCTCCGTGGAGGACAGAAGTCGGGGGAGGTCGACGACCTGGTCGGGTTGTGCCCTCGGGGGGGCCATCGCGGCGGCGGCTTGGTATGGGAGGGCGTGGCCTTCGATGACGACCGGCGGGCGGGGCTGCTCGCGCTGGGGCTCGCGGACGTTCGGTTCGACCTTCCGATCGGACCGTGGACCGCGCTCGGCATCGGCGGACCGGCCGACGCCGTCGTGACCCGGCCGGACGACGAGGACGCGCTGCGGCTGCTTCGTCGGTGGTGCCGGCGGGAGCGGCTGAGCGTGTCGGACCCTCCCTCCGATCCCCAGAGCCTCGTCCGCGACGCCGGGCTCAAGGGGGTCGTCGTCGTTCCCCCCGGCGACCCTCCCGAGCCCCCCCGCCGCGCTCGGCTCTTCCTCGAGCCCGAGCTCCCCGTCGCCGCCGCCAAGCTCCTCGCCGACTCCGGCGCCGCCGGCATCCGCCTCCGCGGGGTCCGGATCGATCCCGACGACGCCAACACCGTCGTCGCCGAGCCCGGCGCCTTCGCCCAGGACGTCCTCACCCTCCAGGGCTGGCTGAAGGACCGCGTCATGACCCGGACCGGCGTCGAGCTCGCTTCAGCCCTCACCGTCGTCGGCATCGACCGAAGGACCCGGCCTCGGGCCTGACCTCCCCGCGGCCGTGGGAGGATCCGACCCCCTCCGTGGTCGGCGTCGAACGCTGGACCCAGCCCCGAGACTGACCGCTCCCTGACGTGGCAGGCCCCCCCCTCGTCGTCGGCATCGAACGCTGGACCCAGCGCCGAGACTGACCGTCCCCCGCTGTGGGAGAATCCGATCCCGAGACCGTCGCGGGATCGGATCCAAACCGCCCTGATTCCGATCGGTTGCAGAATGCACGTAAATTGTTGTGCAAAAAGGGAAATCCCCGCGTTGACACTATTGGCGTGAATTCCCACAATGGTGCTGGGACTCTGTGCCTCGAACAGGCACACCTCGGCGGGCAGGGCAGTTGGGCGTACTCGACACGCAGAGCATCCGGGAGCACCTCGCGAACCGGAAGCTGGGACGCAGGCGGCTGGAGCAGCGCAAGCGCGCGCGCCAGAGCGCGTCCGCCGAGCGCCGCCGCGCCGCCCGTGACGACCGCCGCCGCCCCGGCCGCGGCGCCATGGTCAGCCGCCGCCCCCAGGACGCCACCGTCGACGTCCGCGGACGCCGCCGCGCCCGTGCCCGCGCCGCCGCCCGCGACCGCGCCGAGGCCGTCGGCTACGTCGTCGGCGCCGCGCTCCTCTTCCCCGTCAAGCTCCTCGTCGTCCTCCTCCAGCCGCGCGAGCTGATCCGCCGCCTGCGCGAGGCCCCCGACCGGATGCGAAGCGGCACCCGTCGCCTCCGCATGGCGTCCCGCAACCCCGACACCGCCGCCGGCCGCATCTCCGAGACCGTCCGCCTGGGGACCTGGTTCGTCCGCGAGGAGTTCGCGGACATGCAGGACGGGTTCCCCCGCCCCCGCGACGTCGCCGCGTCGGTCGCCGGCGCCGTGCGGGACGTCGCCGAGGTGGTCGCCCGCCGCGTCGGCCTCCTCCCCGAGGACTCCACCGACGACGTCGGCGAGCGCCTCGCCCAGGCCGCCGGGCTCGGCTTCGTCGCCGCCGCCATCGGGGTCGGCCTCTTCATCAGCACCTTCGAGGGGATCGAGGCGGTCAAGACCCACGAGCGGCTCGCCGTCGCCGAGGTCGCCGTCCTCGGCCTCGACCGCACCGGTGAGGCCGACGTCCTCGCCGCGCTCGGCGTCCGCCCCGGCGACAACCTGCTCGAGCTGGAGCTCGACGCCGTCGCCGCCCGCGCCGAGCGCCTCCCCTGGATCGACGCCGTCACCCTCCGCCGCGACCTCCGCGGGCAGGTCTTCGAGGTCCGCGTCGTCGAGCACCGCCCCGTCCTCCTCCTCGCCGGCGCCGCCCCCCTCCGCCTCGTCGACGACGCCGGCCGCGCCTTCAAGCCGCTCGCCCCCGGCGACCCCGTCGACCTCCCCGTCCTCACCATCCTCGGCGAGGCCACCGACGAGGTCGTCGCCGACGCCGCCTCCGGCTCCCTCGACGTCCTCCACGCGCTGTCCGCCGGCCGCGCCGTGGCCGCGTCGGACGTCAGCGAGCTCCGGTACGAGCCCGACGACGGCTTCACCCTCGTCACCCGCACCGGCCTCCCCGTCCGCCTCGGCCGCCGCGACTTCTCCGACCGCCTCGGCCGCCTGGAGCGCGCCGTGCAGTCCGGCGACCTCCCCCTGGACGCCCTCGCCAGTGTCGACGTCGGCCTCCGCGACCGCCTCGTCGCCGTCCCCCTGACCACCCGCAAGGCCCGCCGCACCCTCCGCCAGAAGGTCGAGGAGCAGCGGGTCGACCACGCCGACCGCCAGCGCATGCTGCACCTCCAGCGGATCCAGCAGCTGCTCGCGGACTCCCCCGAAGTGGAGCTGTGATGAGCAACGACTCCATCGTCGTCGGACTCGACATCGGCACCACCAAGGTCGCCTGCGTCGTCGGCGAACGGAACGGCGCCGGAGGCGTCGACATCGTCGGCATCGGGACCCACCCCTCGACCGGCCTCCGCAAGGGCGTCGTCATCAACATCGACGACACCGTCCGCTCCATCCAGGCCGCCATCGAGGAGGCCGAGATGATGGCCGGCGTGGAGATCGCGTCGGTCTACGCGGGCATCGCCGCGGGCCACGTCCGGAGCCTCAACAGCCAGGGCATGGTCCCCGTCAAGACCGGCCAGGTCGGCCAGCAGGACATCGACAAGGTGATGGACACCGCCCAGGCGCTGGCCATCCCCATGGACCGGGAGGTCCTCCACGTCATCGCCCAGGAGTTCCTCGTCGACGACCAGGAGGGCATCCAGGACCCGCGCGGCATGAGCGGCGTCCGGCTCACGGCGAAGGTCCACATCGTGACGGCGTCCGTCGCCGCGGCGCGGAACGTCGTCAAGTGCTGCAACATGACCGGCCTGTCCGTCCGGGACATCGTCCTGGAACAGCTCGCGAGCAGCGAGGCCGCGCTGACCCAGGACGAGAAGGACCTGGGCGTGGCGCTGATCGACATTGGAGGGGGCACGACGGACGTCGCCATCTACACCGGCGGCAGCGTGGTTCACACGTACGTCTTGCCGATCGGGGGGTCGCACATCACCTCGGACATCGCCTACGGGCTCCGCGCCCCGATCAAGGTCGCGGAGATGATCAAGCGCGACCACGGCTGCGCGATGGTCGACCTCGTGGAGCGGAACGAGACGTTCGAGGTGCCACACGTGGGCGGGGAGCGCGTCCACAACACGTCCCGCCGCATGCTCGCCGAGGTCATCGAGCCCCGGGTCGAGGAGATGTTCGATCTCGTCGCCGCCGAGCTCCGCCGCAGCGGGTACGAGGACATGCTCCCCGCCGGCGTGGTGCTCACCGGGGGGGCCACGTCGCTCCCGGGGATCACCGAGCTCGCCGAGCGCGTGTTCGGCGTCCCCTCCCGCCGCGGCGTCCCCCGCGAGGTGGGCGGGCTCAGCGACGTGGTCACGTCCCCCATCTACAGCACCGGCGTGGGCCTCGTGAAGTGGGGCATGGACCACTGGCGCAACGAGTGCCGGTGGGGGACCGAGACCGAGGGACTGGTCAGCAAGATGAGGAGCCGGGTCACCGAGTGGCTCGGCCTGGCGTTCTAGAGAGGGCAGGGCACATGACGACGCAGAGCTTCAGTTGGGTAGACCTTCCGCCGGAGAACAAGTCGGCCGAGATCCGCATGAAGGTGATCGGGGTCGGCGGCGGCGGCGGCAACGCCATCAACACCATGGCGAACAGCGGCCTCGAGCGGGTCGACTTCATCGCCGCCAACACCGACCAGCAGGCGCTGACCACGTCCGAGGCGCACACCACCGTGCCGCTCGGCGAGACCGTCACGCGCGGGCTCGGTGCGGGCGCGCGTCCCGAGGTCGGGGCGGCCGCCGCGGAGGAGAGCCGGAACCTCATCGAGGACCAGCTCAAGGGCGCGGACATGGTCTTCGTCACCGCCGGCATGGGGGGCGGCACGGGGACCGGCGCGGCGCCGGTGATCGCCGAGATCGCCAAGGGGCTCCAGGCCCTGACCGTCGCCGTGGTCACGCGGCCCTTCGCCTTCGAGGGGAAGCGCCGCCGCCGGACCGCCGAGGCGGGCATCGAGCGCCTCAAGGAGGTCGTCGACACGCTCCTCGTCATCCCCAACGACCGCCTCGTCACCATGGCCGGCGACGACATGTCGACGATGGACGCGTTCAAGCTCGCCGACCAGGTGCTGCACGACGCGGTGAAGGGCATCGTCGAGCTGATCCACGTCAAGGGCGTGGTCAACGCCGACTTCGCCGACGTCCGGACCGTCATGTCCGTCCCCGGGCTCGCGCTGATGGGGCTCGGCATGGGGACCGGTGACCTGCGCGCCGTCGAGGCGGCCCAGCGCGCGATCAGCAGCCCGCTGCTGGAGGAGGTCTCCATCACGGGCGCCCGCGGCATCCTCGTCAACGTCACCTCGGACTCGACGCTCAAGCTCCACGAGCTGACCGAGGCGGTCTCCCTCATCGAGGAGGAGGCGCACGACGACGCCGAGGTCATCTTCGGCTGGGTGGTCGACGACTCCATGGGCGAGAAGGTCCGCGTCACGGTGATCGCGACCGGCATCGACCCGGCGATGGAGGACAGCGTGCGCCTCCCGGGGCAGCCCAACCGGAAGCCCCTGGAGCGGCTGCTGAAGACGGACCGGACGGACCGCGCGACGGCCGTCCAGCCCTGGGCCACGGTCAGCACGGGCGACGACAACTTCGACCGCTACGACCTCCCCCCGAGCGTCCGCGCGGGCCGCGAGGAGCGGGGCGTGGCCGTGGGGAACGCGCAGACGTCGCTGACCCCGCTGCTCGACCGGAGCAACCAGGACGTCTTCCAGCAGTCGGTCGACGAGGACCTCGCCCACCTCGACAAGCCCTCGTTCGTGAGGAAGCTCGCCGACTAGAAGCCCGCGACTCGACCCGGGCGCCCAACTCCTCCGGTCTGTGTTATTACCCCGCCCCCGGAGGAGTTCCCATGAGCCGCCTGCTGTCCGTCGCCGTCGCCGCCGTCCTTTGCTTCGCCGCCTTCTCGGCGCTGGCCCCCGCGCCCGCCGAGGCCGGTCGCGGCGTGAAGTTCTTCGTCGTCGAGTGGCGTCTGACATGGGACAGCGAGGAGACCTCGACGTCCGAGGACGGCACCCGCACCACGCCGCTGCAGCTCAAGCTCAAGGGCAAGGCCAGCCTCGACGGCCAGGACTTCGACAAGGAGTTCGAGATGGTCGTCAAGGACGCCGCTCCGTACCTCGAGATCCTCCGCACCTGCGCCATGGGCCGCCTCAACGGCGTCGTCAACGACTACGACACCGAGGGGCGCACGGTCATCGGGATGCGCCTCAGCGAGCTCAGCTGCCGCGCGATCCTGAAGTAGGCCGCGGCGGCCGCGGGCTCAGCCCGCGCGTTCGGTGATCCGGCCGAGCAGATCGAGCTGATCGAGGACGGCTCCGGAGCCGTTCACCACGCAGTACAGCGGGTCGGGCGCGGCGATGACGGGGAGGCCCGTCTCCTCCCGCAGCAACGTGTCGAGCCCGCGCAGCTTCGCCCCGCCGCCGGCGAGGATGATCCCCTGGTCGATGATGTCCGCGGCCAGCTCCGGGGGCGTCTTCTCGAGGGTGAACTTCACCGCTTCGACGATCTCCCCGATCGGCTCCGCCAGCGCGCCGCGGATCTCCTCGCTGTGGACGGTGATCGTCTCGGGGATCCCCTTCACCAGGTCGCGCCCCTTGACGTACATCTCGGCGGGCTCGTCCAGCGGCCAGGCGCAGCCGACGTCCATCTTGATCCGCTCCGCCGTCCGCTCCCCGATGAGGAGGTTGTGCTGCTTCCGGACGTAGGCGATGACGGCGTCGTCCATCGCGTCGCCGGCGACGCGGACGGACTTGCTGAAGACGATGCCGCCGAGGCTGATGACGGCGACCTCGGTGGTCCCCCCGCCGATGTCGACGATCATGTTCCCCTGCGGCTCGGTGACCGGCAGCCCCGCCCCCAGCGCCGCCGCCATCGGCTCCTCGATGAGGTGGATCTCCCGCGCCCCGGCGGCGGCCGCGCTGTCCCGCACCGCCCGCTTCTCCACCTCGGTGATGCCGAAGGGGACGCAGATCACGATCCGGGGCCGGACGAACGTCCGCCGCCCGTGCGCCTGCTGGATGAAGTAGCGGAGCATCGCCTCGGTGACGTCGAGGTCGGCGATGACCCCGTCCTTCATGGGCCGGATCGCCTCGATGTTGCCCGGCACCTTGCCCAGCATCGACCGGGCCTGGGACCCCACCGCGAGCACCTTCCGCGGCCCCCGCTCGTCCTTCTTGATGGCGACGACCGACGGCTCGTCGAGGACGACCCCCTCGCCGGCCACGAACACGCAGGTGTTCGCCGTGCCGAGGTCGATCGCGAGGTCGTTGGAGAAGAAGCCGAGGAACCAGTCGAAGATCACGCGCGGGACTCTACCCGCCGACCCCGACCATTTCAGAGCCCGCCCGGATGTTGTTGATGATCGTCAGCTGCTTGTTGGTGTGCTGCGCGATGTTGGACGCGTACGCCTCCAGGGGCGTCGTCCGGGAGCGGTTGATGAGGATCCGCTCCCCCGACGTCGTGACCAGGTAGACGAGCCACTGGTTGCCGCCGAGGAAGTTCTGGTTCGCCTCCATCTCGATGGACGCGACGTCGCTGAAGTAGACCTGCCGCGTGGTCGGCTCGGTGTGGGTCGAGGTGTAGACGACGACGACGCGCTCCTCGCGCGGATCGACGGTCACCTGGCCGAGCTGATCCTGGTGCTGGACGGTCCAGTAGACCCAGGAGCCGCACGCGAAGAACACGAGGCCGAGGAGGATCACGGGGAGCAGCGGGTTGCCGCCGCCCTCGGGTCCCCCGGCCCAGTGCTCGACGAGGTCGCTGAAGCAGTGCTTGCAGCGCGGGGCGCCCTTCGGCACCTCGTTCTTGCAAACCGGGCAGTCGGTCATCTCCTGCGTCATGGCCACCATCGCTAGTCCACGCGGGGAGGGGCTGTCAAGGACGGGGACAATTCCCTGAAATTCAAGACATTTCCTTGACACGATCGGGCGGCGTCGCCGCCTTGACCCCCCCGTGCCGGTCGGCTAGAAAGCCGCAGCCTCGCGCAGGCATTCCAGGACCCACTGGAGGTTTCGTTGTTCCACGCTCGTTTCTCGTTGTTCGTCAGCGCCCTGCTGGTCGGCCTCCTCGCGTTTTCCTCCGCCGCGTTCGCGCAGTCGACGACCGGTCAGCTCAAGGGGGAGATCGTCGACCAGGCGGACACGCCGCTGGCCGGCGTCAAGCTGACCCTGAGCTCCGACGCCCTCCAGGGCACCCGGGAGATGGTGACCGGTGAGGACGGCCGGTTCCGCTTCCTCGCGTTGCCGCCCGGCACCTACCGGCTGGACGTCGAGAAGGAGGGGTTCAAGACGATCATCCGGACGAACCTGGTCGTCAGCCTCGGCAGGACGGTCAACATCAAGCTCGTCATGGAGCTCCCCGAGGTCGGCGAGACGGTCGAGGTCATCGACCGCCGCCCGCTGATCGACACGGAGTCGACGACGCAGTCGATGTCGCTCAACGCCGACTTCCTGAAGAACCTCCCCTCGGGCCGGACCTTCCAGGACGTCGTCCAGTTCCTCCCCGGCGTGACCGGTGGCGGCAACCCCAACATCAACGGGGGCACGCTCCAGAGCAACCAGTACTACCTGGACGGCAGCAACACGACGGACCCGGTGACGGGGACGTTCTCGATGAACTTCAACTTCGACGCGATCGAGGAGCTGGAGGTCATCACCGCCGGCTACGACGCCCGCTACAACCAGGGCCTCGGCGGCACGATCAACATCGTCACCAAGTCCGGCGGCAACACGTTCGAGGGGACGTTCAGCGGCTACTACCTGACCAGCGGCCTGCAGCAGTCCGGCAACCAGTACCTCAGCCTCAGCCGCCCCTCGATCGACGACCTCGAGGCCAACGCGTCGCTCGGCGGCCCCATCGTCAAGGACCGGTTCTGGTTCTACATCGCCTACCAGTTCAACTGGAGCCGCATCCTCCCCGCCCCCGGTCGGGACGTCGGGCGCGACTACGCGAAATACCCTCTGGCTCCCCGCCGCTGGAACAGCCACTACATCATCGCGAAGCTGACGGCGAACCCGTTCGCGCGGAACAAGTTCACCCTGTCGTTGCGGACCGACCCGACGGCGATCGACAACATCGACGCCTTCAACCCGCGCACCATCCCCGAGGCGCAGCGCCTCTGGCGCCAGGGCGGCGTCGGCGTCAGCCTCGCGCACGAGATCCAGTTCCTCGGCCGCGCGACCCTGACCACCACCGCCTCGTACAACTACTCGACGATCCGGGTGCAGCCGCAGAACTGGAAGAACTGCCAGCAGCGGGACGAGTTCCTCCGCTGCGCGGACGAGGACAAGCAGCAGCTCACGGTCAGCGCCGGCGTCGGCGGCGATCTCCCGGGCCTCGACCAGTCCACTGGCCGGTTCGACATGGACCGCCGTCACAGCCTGGAGGTCCGGAGCGACCTGACGCTCAACCTCGACCGCCTGCTCGGCTCGCACACGGTGTTCGTCGGGGCCTCGGTGCGACCCAGCTGGACCATCCGCGACTTCGGCTGGAACGGCAACCAGTGGGTCTTCTCGGCGCCGACCGACGCCAACCAGGACGGCGAGTTCTCCCCCGAGGAGGTCAACGACTTCAGCACGTACGAGCCGACGGGCCGCTACCTGATCGTCAACATCGAGCAGGAACGGACCCCGGGCGTCACGTTCGAGGCGTACGCCCACGACCGGTGGGTGCCCGTCCGTGGCCTCCTCATCTCGCTCGGCGGCCGGCTCATCCGGGCCAACCTCCGGAACAACATCGGTGACTCGATCATCGACACGACGGCCGCCTCGTGGGGCGCGACCGTCGGCTGGGACCCCTTCCGGGACGGCAAGACCTACCTCATGGGCTCGTACGCCCAGTACGTCGACGGGGGGATGCTGAGCCTGTCCGGCTACATCAACCGGAGCCAGTTCAACTACGAGTTCTACGGGTGGGACGAGGCGCAGCAGCGGTGGTCGGAGGACGGGACGCGGACGCAGTCGCCGTCGAGCAACATCACCCACCCCGACTTCGTCCCCGCGCGCAGCCACGAGCTCTTCTTCCGCGTCCAGCGTGAGCTCGCGCGCGACCTCGCCGCGGAGGTGAACTTCATCTACCGCGACTTCACGAACATGTGGGAGGACGACGAGGTCAACCTCATCTGGAACAAGAACGGGACGAACCCCGTCGGCTTCCGGAACGGCAGCGAGGGCGAGGTCTACCGCCTCCGCACGCCGCAGGACGGCCACCGCACCTTCTGGGCGCTCCAGCTGATGGTCCGCAAGGAGCTGAGCGACAACTTCGGCATGTGGGCGAGCTACTCCTACAGCCGGCTCCTCGCCAACTCCGCGGGCCGCGGGGCTTCCGACCGCCTGGGCATCAGCGCCGACTTCGACAACCCCACGCAGCGCTACTACGAGGACGGGATCGCGAACAGCGACCAGACGCACATCCTCCGGATCAGCGCCGCCTACGACAACCCCGGCGTGTGGAAGGTCAGCGAGAAGTTCTCGATGGGCTACGCGGTCGGCGGCACGATGGAGTTCGCCTCGGGCGTCCCGCTCAACCGGCTCCAGCTCAACGAGTACTACGGCTCCTTCAGCAACTACATCTACAAGCGCGGGACGCGCGAGCGGCAGCCCGCCTACCTGAACCTCGACCTCCGGGCGAGCCTCGCGCTGTCCATCGGGACCACCCAGGTCGACATCATCGTGCAGGCCTTCAACGTCCTCAACTCGCTCGACATCGCCGGCCAGGACGGCCGGGCCGTCGACGAGAAGGGCGACGCGGTGGAAGGCACCTACGGCGGGCCGCTCTTCGCTCAGCCCATCTCCTACTACCTGCCGCGCCGGTTCGAGTTCGGCGTCCGGTTCAGCTTCTAGGGCAGGGGAACGACATGACCTACATCCGCAACGCCGCCCTCATCGCCCTCGCCGCCACCCTGGTCGCCGGCTGTGTCCAGCAGGAGACCGGGATCAGCCAGCGGCACATCCACGGCATCGTGACGCTGCCTCCGCTCCCCCTGTGGGAGGCCGAGCCGACGCCGAAGTCGGAGGCTGCCGAGGACAACAACGACGACGGCCCCACGGCCGACGGCCCGTTCTCGATCTCGTACGCCTACCACATCATCCGCGGCACCGTGGACGGCGCCTGCGACGCCCCCGAGGACGTCAACGACGGCAACGAGCTGAACTGCTCCGGCGCGGGGCTCTTCGGGGAGCCCGCGGACGCGGACTTCTACCGGATCCGGTCCGACTACCGCGGCCCCATCGTCTTCGAGGCGCGCCTCGCCGAGGAGCTCGAGGGGGCGGACATCGACCTCCTCGTCCACGAGGGCGACGGCGTCACGAACCTCTACACCGACCCCAACTCCACCACCCAGTCCATCGACGACGAAGGCAACCCGATCGAGGACGAGGAGGGGAACGCGGTCCTGGAGTACGTGCTCCCCCGGTTCGCCACGCAGGTCGAGGACGGGGACGAGTTCGTCGTCGAGGTCCGGGTGGGCGCCGACGCCGAGACGGTCGACTACGAGATCGTGATCGTGGGCGACGACCCCCGCGAGCACAACATCGAGCTCGGCATCGAGGGCGACAGCGCGACCTTCGACACCGGCAGCGACGAGCCCGTGATCCTCGAGGCGCTGGCCCTCAAGGTGGGCGCGTTCCTGAGCCCCGACATCGACAACCTCGGCAACCCCGTCGCGGGGACCTCGTGCGAGGACTGGGTCTACGACGAGGAGACCGAGTCGTTCTGGTGCGCCTGGGACATGGTCTTCGCGCAGCAGGTCACCCTCGAGAGCGACGTGCTCCTCGAGGACCAGCGCGACGGGTTGGACAACGACTGCAACGGCGTCGGCGACGACGGCCGGTCCACGGCCGACGAGGACGGCGACGGCTTCAGCCAGGCCGACGGCGACTGCAACGACCACGACGCCACCATCGGGCCGTTCCGCGGCGACGTCGCCGGCGATCGGAAGGACAACGACTGCGACGGCTGGGCCGACAACGGGCCGGACGACGAGGACAACGACGGCGACGGGTACTGCGAGAACGGCGGCGCCGACTACAACGGCGACGGCGTCTGCCGCGGGCCGACGGAGATCGGCGGCAGCCTCGGCATCGGTGACTGCAACGACACCGATCCCACGATCAACCCCGGGCTCGGGAACGAGATCGTCAACAACAGCATCGACGACAACTGCACCGGCGGCGACGGCATCTTCTCCCTCGGCGAGGGCGGGAACACCGACGACGACACCTCGGTGGTCGACGGCGAGCCGTACCACTGGTCGGACATCGAGGAGGAGGCCTGCGGCACCGATCCCCTCGACCCCGAAGACACGCCCGAGGACACCGACGGCGACGGTTACTGCGACAGCGAGTGCCTCGGCGAGGTCGGCTGCGCGCAGGACACCGACGGCGACGGCGCCCACAACTGGGAGGAGATGCAGTGCGGCTCCGACCCCGAGGACGCGGCCCAGGGCCCGGCGGACGTCGATCTCGACGGCGACGGCACCTGCAACGGGCTCGACGGCGACGCGGACGGCGACGGCGGCACGCGCCAGACGCAGGCCGGCGGCGACGACTGCCACGACCTGGATCCGACGATCCGCGCGCACACCACGAACGACGCGGGCGAGGTCGTCGCCTGGAACTACGACGTCGTCAACGGCATCGACGACGACTGCGACGGCATCATCGACGAGAACCGGGACTGGATCCGGAACGACGACGGGACCTTCGCGTTCGACGACAGCTACGCCACCGCCGACGAGGACGGCGACGGGTACAGCCTCGCGGTCCGCGACTGCGACGACACCAACCCGGACGTCTACCTCGGCAACTACGAGACGATCACGACCAACATCGTCAACACCGACTTCGCCACGGTGCACCTCTTCGCCGCCGACGTGGTGAGCCTCAACTCGACCCTCCCCCAGCCGAACGCGCGCCGCGTGGAGGAGCTCGTGGAGTTCGACCTGCAGAAGGACCGCGCCACGTGGCGCCTCGACGAGGAGCTGTGGGAGGAGGCCGACGATCCGCCGATCCTCATCCCGACGGAGGCGCCGGTCCTGCACGCCTCGTTCGCTAAGCAGCCCGAGGTCGGCAAGATCTGGTTCGAGGTCGAGCCCAACGACGTGACCATGTCGGGCTTCGGCGCGGGTGAGGAGATCCCGTGGGCCGACGGGCACTTCCAGGAGCTGGGCGAGGCGGCCGGCGAGGCCAAGACGAACGAGCTGTCCGGCGCCATCTCGTCGATCGTCGTGGACAGCTGGGACGGCGACAACGACGCCTTCCACGTCACGTTCCCCGAGGCCGGCTTCGTCACCGCGAGCCTGGACTGGGAGGCCGCCGGCGACTACGACGCGGTCTTCTACTGCTACTACTTCGACCAGATCAACGCGCCGAACCACTACTACATCCCCTTCAGCCCCGGCTTGACCGACCTCTCCAAGCCCGAGGAGGGGACGACCATCGTCCCGTTGCCGCCCGGCGCCGACTGCTGGTTCTTCGTCGTCGGCTACTCCGGGGGCCTCGGCAACTGGAAGCTCGAGCTCACCCCCGCCGGCAACGACTAGCTGCGAGCCCTCCGCAACGCCCTCGGCTGGCTGCTGTTCGCGCTCCCCGCGAGCGCGCTGCGGACCTTCGTGCTGTGGCGCCGCGCGCGGTCGCGGACGGTGCTCCGGTTCCGCGTCTCGGGGGTGCTCGAGGACGAGGACGGGGCCGCCCGCCGGTGGCGCGCCCACCCGCAGACGCGGACGCTGCTGGAGCTCCTCGGTGACCTGAAGGCGGCGGCCCGGGATCCCTCGGTCGAGGCCGTCGCGGTCCGCATCGGGCGGCTGGACGCGGGCTGGGCCGCCGTCGACGAGGTCCGCCGCGCCGTCCGTCGCCTCCGCGACAAGGGTCGGCGCGCCTACGCCTACCTGGAGGGGGGCGGCCACCTGGAGTACTTCCTCGCGACGGCGTTCGAGCACGTCGTGATGCCCCCGATGGCGAGCCTCGACGTCGTCGGCCTCCGCTCCGAGGTGACCTTCTACAAGGGGACCCTGGACCTGCTCGGGGTGACCGCCTGCTTCGAGTCCGCGGGGGAGTACAAGTCGTTCGCCGAGCCGTTCCTCCGGGAGACGATGTCGGACCAGTTCCGCGAGTCCCTGGACCACGTGCTGGGGGACCTCCACCGGCGGTTCGTCGCCGAGGTCGCGGCCGCCCGGGCCGATCTGGACGACGCGGGGGTCCAGGCGCTGCTCGACCAGGGCCCCTGGCTGGCGCGCGAGGCGCAGGACGCGGGCCTGATCGACCGGACCCTGTACCCCGACCGCTGGCCGCGGGCGATCCGCAAGGAGATGGGGGACCTGCCGCCGTCGGCGGAGGTGGACGCGGACGACGACGAGGGCGAGCGGCCGCGCGGCGGCGACGCGGCGGCGAAGGGGCCGTTCGCGGCGGGCCGCCGGAAGCTCCGGTTCCGGAAGGCGTCGCGCTACCTCCGGCCGTGGCGCCGGATCGTCACGCTCGAACGCTGGGCGTCGCCCAAGCCGAAGGTGGCGGTGGTCCTCGCCAGCGGCCCCATCGAGGACATCGACGATCCCGAGACGGCCCCCGGCGTCATCGGCTGGCGGGCGCTCGGCAAGACGCTCCACGCCCTCGCCGAGGACCGGGGCTACTCGGCGGTCGTCCTCCGCATCGACTCCCCCGGCGGGTCGGGGCCGGCGTCGGACCTCCTCTGGCGCGAGATCCGGCGGGTCGCCAAGAAGAAGCCGGTCGTCGCGTCGATGGGGAACGTCGCCGCCAGCGGGGGGTACTACCTGTCGATGGGCGCGGACGCGATCGTGGCGTCCCCGATGACCATCACGGGCTCGATCGGCGTGGTCGGGGGGAAGTTCGACGTCAGCGGCCTGCTCACCAAGGCGGGCCTCCGCCGCGAGGTCCTCAGCTACGGCGCCCACACGGGGCTCTTCTCGATGAGCGAGGGGCTCACCGAGAGCGAGCGGGAGCGCCTCCGGGGGCACATGGTCAGCTTCTACGACGAGTTCGTGGGGAAGGCCGCCGAGGGGCGGGGGGTGGAGCCGGAGGAGCTCGAGCCGCACGCCCGGGGACGCATCTGGACGGGGCCCCAGGCGCACGACCTGGGCCTCGTCGACGAGGTCGGCGATCTGCAGGACGCGGTCGACGAGGCGGCCCGGCGGGCGGGGCTCCCGCCGGGGTGGGAGACGGTGCTGGTGACGGCGCCGCGGCCGGGGTTCCTGCGGCGGCTCCGGGCGCGGCTGCCGTTCGCGTCGGTGAGGGTCGAGGCCGACTGGCTCCAGGCCCGCCTCCCCTACGACCTCCGGATCCGGTGAGCCGAGGGACCCGCTACGGGTAGAGCATCGTGTTCCCGCCGAGGAAGAGCGGGTGCGTGACGAGGAGGTCCTGACCGAGGGCCACCGGCACGGCCGGCTGGTTGGCGTCGTCGGCGGGGACGATCTGGATCGGGTGGCTCCCGCTGCTGTCCTGCAGCCCCGTCGCGCTGCGGTCCCACAGGAGCAGGTTCCCGGCCGACGACGTGGCGGAGAAGTGGGCCCACCCCGCCGAGCCCTCGTCCCCCGACCAGATGGGGTACGCGGTCGCCAGCTCGTCCGCCGCGGGGATGGGCAGCCCGAGCAGGGTGGTGCCGCCGCCGTTGAGCGTCTCGTCCTCCGTCGACGCGCCGAACACGACGTAGCCGCCGGTCGGGTCCCACTGGGGAGCGCTCCTGATGACGAGGCCGTCGAACGTGTTCAGGAAGATGTCCGGCTGGGCCCCCACCGTCAGCGCGAACGGCGCCGTCTCGGGGGTGGCGGGGCGCCAAGCCATCAGGTCCGGGCGCTCGCTGACGGCGTCCTTGCAGACGAACACGAGCGTCGGGTCCTTCGCCCGGGCCGGGGGCGACCAGCTCGGCCAGAAGCAGTCGTCGACGGCGTCGTCGCCGAGGAGCCACGGCTCGGCGTCGGCGCCGCCTTCGAGATCGACCACGATCACCGCGCGGAGCTCGGACTCGGGGCGGCTGCGGGCCATCGCCAGCCACCGCCCCGTGGGGTCGAGCAGGGGGTGGTCGACGCGGTCCGCGATGCCCCCCGTGAGCAGCTCGGCGTCGCCCGTGAGCGGGTCCACGCGCCAGACGTCGGTCGTCCCCTCGGCGAAGTCCCGCTCGTGCAGGAGGAAGCGGTCGGTGCCGGTCTCCAGACCCGCGAAGGTGTGGGTGGCGGTGTCGGTCTCGGGGCCGAGGCGGGACAGGGCGCCGGCGTCGTCCTGGAGGAGGATCTCGCCGCGGGACGGGTCGCCGGGGACGTCCCGCTCGAGGAGGAGGGCGCCGCCGAGGCCGCTCCAGTGGACGGACCGGAGCCCCTCGACGTCGTCGCCGATGGTGAGGTCCGCGAAGTCCACGTCGAGGACGGCCACGCGGCCGCCGCTGCTGTAGCCGCTGTCGGGGTCGCGCGCGGTCGCCATCATGGCCACGCGGCGCCCGTCGCGGTCGGGGACGGGGAAGGGCTGGTCGTCGCTGAAGAGGCCGTCCGCCTCGTTCTCCAGGGGGGACGAGGAGCCGCCGATCGAGAGGTCGGTGAGGCGGGACACAGCGAAGCTCTCGGCCTCCGTCGCGTCGGGCCCCTCGTCGCCGAAGCCGCCCTCGGGGGCGACCGCCTGGGCGAGGTAGAGGTCGGTCTGCAGGGTGGCCGGGTCGGTCCCCACGAAGAGGATCGTCTGGCCCCGGATCTCGTCGTCGTCGTCGTCCCCGAACGCGCCGGCGACGTCCGCCGTCCGGAGCGCGTTCTCGGCGCAGCCCGACGCGGCCGGCGCGAGGGCGAGGAGGAGGGACAGCGCGGGGAGAGCTCGAATCACGGCTTGTTGCCCGGGATCACAGCAAAATCGGTGCCGGGGCGTCCGGGCTGCGGACGGCCCGGACGCGGCGTCCTCAGAAGCTCGCGCCCAGCTGGGCGTAGAAGGTTCCCGACGGATAGGCCCCTGCTCCCAGTCCGAGAGCATAGCCGACCCGTCCCGTGAACAGCCCCGCCCAGCCGAGGACCACGTCGCCCTTCAGCTCGACCCCGACGGCGGGCCGGCTGGCCGTCCAGAAGGCGAGGAAGCCGGTCGGGCTCCCCCGGTACTCGCTGTAGTCCTCGGTGTCGAAGGCCTGCCCCGCCTCCGCGAAGATCGCGAGGCTCGCCGACCGGAACCAGATCGGGGCCGTCCAGAGCCCCCGTTCGACGTAGAAGAGGGGCAGCCGGTACTCGATCGAGCCGAGGTAGAGGTGGTTGCCCCGCATCGAGGAGGTGGGGTAGCCGCGCAGGGCGAAGTAGCGGTCGGGGAGGTTGACGTAGGGGTTGTCGCCGTAGGCGCCGCCGAGCCGGAACGTCCGCTGGGGGATGTCGGTGCCGAGGGTCGCGCCGGCGGCGATCCGCATCGCGAGGACGTGGTTCCGGCCCCACGGCAGGGTGACGTACTTGCGCGCCTCCAGGGTGGCGATGGCGCGGTGGAGGTCGAGGCGGCTGCCGTCGGGCTGGACGCGGTAGGCGCCGAGGTAGCTGGACTCCACGTCCACCGACAGCGACAGCAGGGAGCTGGCCTCGGGGGAGATCGACGCGGGGTAGCGGCGGAACTCGCCGAACGTCCACCCCACGACGAGCCCGCTGAAGTTGCCCCGGGCGGGGAGGAACTCGAGGTCGACGTCGTCGGGGAGGGCGCGGAGGGGCTTGCGGAACTCGAGCTTGTAGCGGAGGCGGATGGTGTGGCGACGCTTCAGGGGGACGGTGATGCCGGCGCTGAGGCGGTCGCGGCGCTCGTAGTAGCGCTCGGGGCCGCGGAAGACGCCGTCGAAGGTGGTCCCCCCGGGGGACGTGGGGCCGGGGTTGCGGAGGAACAGGAAGCGGCCGTAGTCGACGGCGTAGCTGCGGAACGAGACCCCGAAGACGGGGTGGAGGGCGTTCAGCGTGTAGCCGGCGCCCCAGCCGATGAAGCGGGCGTCGGTGGTGTAGGTCAGGGACGCGGACCAGCCGTGCATCCGGAGCGCGTCGGTCCCGCCGGTGCCGATGCCCCCGACGGCGCCGGTGTCGGTGAGGTAGCCGAACAGGCTGAGGTAGCGGGGCGGGAAGAGGGTGCGGAGGGGGTTGTAGCGCTTGACGTGGCCCAGGTCGGGGGCGACCTCGGGGGCCTCGCGGGGGCCCTCCTGGGGGACGCGGGCGGGGCCGGGTTGGGGGTCTTCGGGGCGGGCGTCCCAGCCGGGGCGGGCGCGGGCGCGGGCGACGGCGGCGGCGGGTCC
>CAYFOA010000073.1:17558-31921 GCA_964344575.1 uncultured Rickettsiales bacterium
CCCTCCAGCGGGTGGAGGGGGGCGAGCTGCTGGGCGGAGGGGCCGCCGTCGGGGCCGGGGAGGGCGCGGCCGGGGACGTGGACGCGCTCGAAGGCGGCGGGGTCGAAGCGGGCCTCGTGGATCTCCCAGCCGTCGGCGCTGTACCCCATGAAGACGACGTGGCGGCCGTCGGGGGAGACGTCGGGGTGGCGGGCGCCGCCGACGAGGCGGGTGACGCGCCAGAAGGAGCCGTCGGCCCAGCGGTAGGCGTAGAGGTTGGAGACGCCGTCGCGGTCCGAGGCGAACACGAGGAGCTCGCCGTCGGGGGTCCAGACGGGATCGGTGTCGATGGCGCGGTCCCAGGTGAGGGTCCGGAGGACGGCGCCGTCGCGGTCGAAGACGTGGATGTCGCGGAAGCCGCCGGGCTTCCAGACGGAGACGGCGAGGCGCTCGCCGGCGGGGTCCCAGGCGGGGCCGGCGTACTGGGTCCCGTCCTGCGCCGCGGTCAGCGGGGTCATGGTCGCGATCTCGCCCGCGCCGTAGGCGACGTCGTCGGGATCGGAGCCCTCGGTGATGCCGAAGGCCGCCGCTCCGAGCTGGTTGTCGTTGTCGTCCTCGTCCTCGTTTTCGTTTTCGTTTTCGTTTTCGTTGTCGTTCTCGTTCTCGAGCGGCAGGTCGATCCTCACCAGCTGCGTCTGCCCCCGCCACGTCCGCACCGCGACGATCCAGCCCTCCGGGTGCGGAGCCGGTCCCCGCAGCCGCGCCCCTCGCGTCAGCCGCTTCCGCTTCTTCTTCTCCGGGTCGAAGGAGTAGAGGTCGTAGTAGCCCTGGTAGCGGTTGGTCTGCCCGACGCCGGACCAGTAGACGACGCTCCCGTCGGGGGCCCACGCGGGGGTGGCGATGCCGCCGTAGCGGAGGCGGACGTCCGTCGAGCCGTCCCGCGCGATGCGGCGCAGGGAGGCGCGCTCGGTGACGCTCCCGTGGACGTAGAGCACGGTCTCGCCGTCGGGGCTGTACTTCGGGAGGTAGGCGGTCCCGGGGGTCCGCGTGGGGATCACCCGGGTCGGGGTGAGGCCGGTCCCCTCGGCGGCGATCCGCTCGGCGTCGGCGAGGGCGGCGGCGGCGAGCTCGTCCTTCCACTCCTTCCACATCTTCGCCATGGTCACGCCGAAGGCCTGCTTGGCGGGGAGGAAGAAGGGCACGACGTAGCGGCCGTGGCGCTGGTGGAAGTCGATCCAGGGGTCGGAGCCCTTGCCCAGCCGGTCCTCGACCTCGAAGTGGAAGCGTCCCCCGAACAGGTACCGCATCTGGCCCCGCGGCCACTGCTGGCCGTAGCCCTCGGCGATGTCGATGGGCGGCAGCTTCCGCTCGAGGGCGGCGACGCGGAGGAGCATGTCGGCGTAGGTGGAGCGGCCGCGTCCGCCGGTCGTGAAGCGCGTCTCGGTGTAGACGGCGAACCCCTCGGTGAGCCACCGGGGCATGACGGCGTTGGGCACGATGAGCCGGCCGAGGACGTAGCGGACGACGCGGGGGAGGCCGCCGATCATGTCGATCTGGAGGATGTGGGCGTACTCGTGGACGAAGATCGACCAGATCCAGTGCTCGTAGTTGTCGAGCGAGGTGTCCGGGTTCGGCTGGACGGCGTACAGGACGATGGTGTTGTGGGGGACGGTGGACGCGTACCCGTTGGCGCCGTCGGTGGGGTCGACGATGACGACCTGCGTCCGCCCGAAGGGCTCCCACTTCATCCACGGCGACAGCAGCTCGTGGATCTCCTCGGCGGAGTACGCGAGCTCGACGGCGAGGTCGGTCTCGCCCTGGTGGAAGTGGATGGCGAAGTGCTCGGTGAAGAGCGTGTTCCACCGGTAGGCGGGATCCCAGCGCGCCGCCGACGCGGTCGCGGGGAGGAGGACGAGCAGCGCCAGGAGCGCCGGGAGCAGGCGACGGAGCGTCACTGCAGCGCGATCTGCAGGTCGGTGGTCTCGGCCAGGTCGAAGTCGTGGTCCTCGCAGACCGGGTCGACCACCGTGGAGCCGTCGCCGTCGTCGAGGAGGCCGGACTCGGCGGGGGGGGCGAGCTCGTCGCCCTCCCAGTCGGTGGCGACCGGCGACCGGCAGACCGTCACGCGGAGGGGATCCCGCAGCTCCGTGCGGCGGATGCAGTCGCCTTCGTACGACGTCGTCAGGCGCCACGCCTTGCCGCCCTCGAACTCCAGCGTCTCGGAGTCCCCGGCGAGCAGCGCGAACGCCGACTCGAACATCGGCGCCAGCGCCACGCAGCCGACGCCGCTGGGGGAGCCGCAGCGGGACGCGCAGAAGCTGAACTCGTCGAAGCTCACCGGCTCGGCGCCCAGGGTCCGGACCTCGGCGAAGGCCACCGGGGAGCCGTTCGTCCCCACGTCGAGGTAAGTCACCCCGTCGCCGTCGTTCGTCAGCGTGACGGAGAACGGCGGGACCTCCGCGCACCCGACGAGCAGCAGCATCGACAGCGGCAGGAGGCGGCGCATCGCCGCAGTCTACTTACTTGCCGAAGTAGTAGTGGACCCCGACCGAGGCCGCGGTGCCCGACGTCGTCGCCAGCTCGAAGATCCCGGGGGCGACGTCGAGGTTGACGCCGAACTCCGCCGAGAAGCCGAGCCGCTCCAGGCCGAACATGAAGAACTCGACGCCGAGGACGGCCTGCACGCGGGCCGCGTCGTCGCCCGTCGCGAACCGGACCCAGCCCCCGCCGAGCACCGGGAGGATCGCCCGGCCGCCCGCGAAGAACCGCTCCAGGGCGCTGGTGTCGAGGCTGAACCCGACCAGCCCCTGGACCTGGACGTTGACCGTCGCCTTGTTCGTGGGGAGCCCCACCTTGACGCTGAGGCTGCTGACCGAGCTGAAGTTGTTGTTGAAGCCGATGCCGACCTTCTTGCGGAGGTCCTTCGCGGCGGCCGCGGACGGCAACAGCAGCGACATCACGGCGATCAACAGGAGGGCCCGGCGCATGAGCGCGAAAGCTACCAGGGAAGGGGTGCCGCTGCTACGCTCCGGCCGGCCCGCGAACCCCCCGCACAACCTGGAAGCCGCCGCATGACCGACGCCGCCGGAAGGCCGTTCGTCCACCTCCACGTCAAGTCGCAGTACACGCTGCTCGGCGCCCTCGGCACCCCGGACGACGTCGCCGCGCGCGCGGCCGAGCTCGGGCAGCCCGCGATCGCGCTCACCGACGAGATGAACCTCTTCGGCGCGGTCGAGTTCTACAAGGCCTGCAAGGAGCACGACGTCAAGCCGATCATCGGCGCCGAGCTGATCGTCGCCCCGGGGTCCCGGAGCAAGCCGAACAAGCCCCGGGAGAACTTCCGGCTCGTCGCGCTGGTCCGCAACCAGGCCGGCTACGAGGCGCTCAACCACCTCGTCAGCGAGGGCTACTTCACCGGCCGCCACTACGTCCCAAGGGTCGACAAGGAGCTGCTCACGGAGCACCGGGACAAGCTCCGCGAGGGCGTGATCCTGCTGTCCGGCGACCTCCGCGGCGAGATCCCGCGCCTGCTCGCGGCGGGCAAGACCGACGAGGCGGCCGACGCGGCGAAGTTCTACGAGGACCTCGTCGGGGAGGGGAACTTCTGCCTGGAGCTGATGGACCTCGGCTGGGGCGTGTCCGCCGGGGGGATGGGCGGCGAGGCCGACCAGCGCGTCGTCAACACGAAGCTGATCGAGCTCAGCCGGCTGACCGGGATCCCCTGCGTCGTCACCAACAACGCCCACTACCCGACGCAGGAGCGCGCGTTCCACCACGAGGTGGCGCAGTGCCTCCAGATGACGAACACGCTGAAGGACGAGTTCCGCTTCCGGTTCCCGTCGGACCAGTTCTTCGTCAAGGGCGCGGACCTGATGTACGCGCTCTTCGAGGGGCAGGAGGACGCGCTGCGGGTGACGGCGGACATCGCCGACCGGTGCGACTTCCACTTCACGTTCGACGACTACCACTTCCCGATCTACCCGCACCTCGACGGCCGCACCCCCGAGGAGGTGCTCCCGGAGCTGGCGCGGCAGGGGCTGGTCGACCGGTTCGGGGAGGACGTCGGGCCGGAGTACCGGGAGCGGCTCGAGGAGGAGCTGCAGATCATCGAGCAGATGGGGTTCGCGGCGTACTTCCTCATCGTCTACGACTTCATCGACTGGGCGAAGAAGCACGGCGTCCCGGTGGGGCCGGGGCGCGGCTCCGGGGCGGGCAGCCTGGTGCTGTACAGCCTCCGCATCACGGACATCGACCCGCTCCCCTACGACCTCCTCTTCGAGCGGTTCCTCAACCCCGAGCGGGTGTCGATGCCGGACGTCGACGTCGACTTCTGCCAGTACCGGCGCGGCGAGGTGATCGACTACGTCAACGAGGCGTACGGCGGGGCCACGCGGGTCACGCAGATCATCACGTTCGGGCGGATGCTCGCGAAGGGCGTGCTGCGGGACGTCGGCCGGGTGATGGGGTTCAGCTTCAGCGAGGTCGACCGGGTCGCGAAGCTCGTCCCCGACCAGCTCGGCATCAAGCTGGCGGAGGCCGTCGAGCAGGAGAAGAAGCTGAAGCAGGCGATGGAGGAGGACCCGTCCGTGGACCGCCTCGTCAAGATCGGGCTGGGGCTGGAGGGGACCACCCGCCACGCGTCGGTGCACGCAGCGGGCGTGGTGATCGCCGACGACGACCTCCGGAACTACTGCCCGCTGTACAAGGGCGCGGGCGACACGGACCCCGGGGTGACGCAGTTCGACATGGGGTGGGCGGAGAAGATCGGGCTGATCAAGTTCGACTTCCTGGGGCTGAAGACGCTGACGCAGATCCAGAACGCGCTCGACATGGCCCGCGCGGCGGGCAAGACGGAGTGGGACTTCTTCAGCTTCAACGACGTCCCCCTGGACGACCCGAAGGTCTACGAGCTGCTCGCCCGGGGCGACACGCTGGGGGTGTTCCAGCTGGAGTCCAGCGGCATGCGGGAGCTGCTGCGGGGGCTGAAGCCGACGGTGTTCGAGGACATCATCGCGGTGGCGGCGCTGTACCGGCCGGGGCCGATGGGGATGGGGATGCACACGGCGTTCGTGGAGCGGAAGCACGGGCGCGAGCCGGTGAAGTACCCGCACCCGATGCTGCAGCCGATCCTGGAGCCGACGTACGGCGTCATCGTGTTCCAGGAGCAGGTGATGCAGATCGCGCAGGTGATGGGCGGCTACAGCCTGGGGCAGGCGGACCTGCTGCGGCGCGCGATGGGGAAGAAGAAGAAGTCCGAGATGGACAAGCAGCGGACGATCTTCCTGGACGGGGCGACGGGGAACGGCGTCGCCGAGGCGAAGGCGAACGAGGTCTTCGACCTGATGGCGGAGTTCGCGCGGTACGGGTTCAACAAGTCGCACACGGCGGCGTACGGGTTCATCGCGTACCAGACGGCGTGGATCAAGCACCACCTCCCGGCGGAGTTCTTCGCCTCGCTGCTGACGATCGAGTCGTCGAACACGGACAAGGTGCTGCTGTACATGGACGACGCGCGGAAGCACGACCTCGAGGTGCTGCTGCCGGACGTGAACGAGTCGCAGCTGCAGTTCCACGTGGTCGGGGAGAAGGTCCGGTTCGGGCTGACGGCGATCAAGGGGGTGGGGGCGTCGGCGATCGCGGCGATCCTGGAGGCGCGGGAGGAGGCCGGGGGGCGGTTCGCGACGCTGGACGAGTTCCTGTCGAAGATCGACCCCCAGCGCGTGAACAAGACGGTGCTGGAGGCGCTGGTGAAGTGCGGCGCGTTCGAGTCGCTGGGCTACACGCGGGCGGAGCTGTTCGAGTCGGTGCCGCGGCTGGTGGAGTTCACGAAGCGGGCGGCGGAGGACCGGAACAGCGGCCAGGTGGGGCTGTTCGGGGGCGGCGGCGGCGGCGGCGGGGGCGCGGGGAAGCTGAACATCCCGAAGCGTCCGGAGTGGCCGGAGCGGCAGCGGCTGGCGATGGAGAAGGAGGCGCTGGGGCTGTACATCACGGGCCACCCGATGGACGCCTACGCGGGGGAGGCGGAGACGTTCGCGACGCACAACACGCTGGACCTGCTGGAGCTGAAGCGGGAGGCGGAGGTCCACATCGCGGGGATCGCGGCGTCGACGAAGGTGATCGTGACGAAGGCGAAGCAGCAGAAGATGGCGTTCGTGCAGTTCGAGGACCGGTTCGGGAGCCTGGAGCTGACGGTGTTCCCGCGTTGCTTCGAGAAGTGCGAGGAGCTGTTGGAGGACAGCGCGCAGCCGCTGCTGGTGAAGGCGAAGATCGACGACGTCGACCGGAACGAGGGGATCGTCAAGCTGATCGCGGACGAGGTCCGGTCGCTGGCGGAGGTGCGGGAGGTGGAGACGTCGCGGGTGACGTTCTGCTTCGGCGCGGCCGAGGCGACGGACGAGGCGCTGGAGAAGCTGAAGGCGGTGGTGGGGAAGCACCCGGGGACGGCGAAGGCGCGGGTGCGGATCACGACGGAGCGGGACACGGTGGTGGAGATCGCGCTGCCGGAGGCGTACGAGGTGCGGCCGAGCAAGGAGATGATGGAGGCGACGGAGGTGGCGTTCGGGAAGCGGATGGCGGCGTTCGACTGATGGCCGGCGTGCGATGACGTTCGACTTCGACCTGGTGGTGATCGGGAGCGGTCCGGCGGGGGAGCGGGGGGCGGCGCAGGCGGCGTACTTCGGCAAGAAGGTGGCGCTGGTGGAGCGGGCCGAGCTGGGCGGCGCGTGCGTCCACAAGGGGACGGTGCCGTCGAAGTCGCTGCGGGAGTCTGCGCTGTACCTGAGCGGGATCCGGACGCGTGGGATCGCGGGACTCATCCGCGAGGACACCGGCCCGGTGCGCGTGCAGTCGTTGCTCGCGCACAAGGAGAAGGTCTGCGCGGACGAGAAAGAGCGGGTGCGGGAGAACCTGCGCCGGCACGGGATCGAGCTGGTGGTGGGGGACGCGCGGCTGACGGGGCCGCACCGCGTCGACGTCGGGGGGCGGGAGCTGACCGCCGAGTTCATCCTCCTGGCGACGGGGAGCCGCCCCTTCCGGCCGTCCTCGGTGCCCTTCGACGGCGCGTCGGTGCTGGACGCGGACGACATCCTCACCATCGACTTCCTGCCCGGCAGCCTGACGGTGATCGGGGCGGGGGTCATCGGCTGCGAGTACGCGTCGATGTTCGCGGCGCTGGGGGTCGACGTGACGCTGGTGGAGCCGCGGGACCGGGTGCTGCCGTTCGTGGACGGGGAGGTGGGGGCGGCGCTGATGGCGTCGTTCGAGGCGCTCGGCATCGACCTCCGCCTGGGCACGGCGATGGACGCCTGCGCCGTGCACGACGGGGTCGTGGTGGCGACGCTGTCCGACGGCTCGGAGGTGCGCTCGGACAAGCTGCTGTTCGCGGCCGGCCGGTCGGGGAACACGGACGGGCTGGGTCTGGAGGCGGTGGGGCTGGCGGCGAACCGGCGGGGGCAGGTGGTGGTGGACGCGCAGTTCCGGACGTCGGTGCCGTCGATCTTTGCCGCGGGGGACGTGGTCGGGTTCCCCGCGCTGGCGTCGACGTCGATGGATCAGGGGCGCGTCGCGATGTGCCACGCGTTCGGCCTGACCTACAAGCAGGGCCTCGCGAACCGCTTCCCGTACGGCATCTACACGGTGCCCGAGTGCTCGATGATCGGCTTGACGGAGGAGGACGCCGCGAGGGAGGGGCTGGCCTTCGAGACGGGCCGCGCGGCGTTCAAGGACAACCCTCGCGCGCGGATCAACGGCGGCAGCGGCGGCGTGCTCAAGCTGGTCTTCGCGGTGGAGGACAAGCGGCTGCTGGGGGTGCACATCGTGGGGGACCACGCGGCGGAGCTGGTGCACGCGGGGATGATGGTGATGCAGGTCGGGGGGACGATCGACGCGTTCATCGACGCGGTGTTCAACTACCCGACGCTGTCGGAGGCGTACAAGTACGCGGCGTACGACGGGTTGGGGCGGCTCGCGAGGCGAACCGCCCCGTAGCCCGCCTACAGCGGAATCACGACAATCATGGCGCTCTCTCCAAGTTGGGGGTCCAGCCCCTCCGAAGGACGTCTCCGATCCATGTTTTGTGCTAACCCTCGGCGCCCATGAACTTCCAGCAGCTCATCCTCGCCCTCCAGTCCTTCTGGGCCCAGCAGGGCTGCATCCTCGGCCAGCCCTACGACACCGAGAAGGGCGCCGGCACCGCCAACCCCCACACCTTCCTGAGGTGCCTCGGCCCCGAGCCCTGGAACGTCGCCTACGTCGAGCCCTGCCGCCGCCCCACCGACGGCCGCTACGGCGAGAACCCCAACCGCCTCGGCGCCTACTACCAGTTCCAGGTCATCCTCAAGCCCTCGCCGAAGGACGTCGTCGACAAGTACCTCCGCTCCCTGACCGCCATCGGCATCAAGCCCCGCGAGCACGACATCCGCTTCGTCGAGGACGACTGGGAGCAGCCCACCCTCGGCGCCTGGGGCCTCGGCTGGGAGGTCTGGCTCGACGGCATGGAGGTCACCCAGTTCACCTACTTCCAGCAGGTCGGCGGCATCGAGTGCAAGCCTGTCTGCGCCGAGCTGACCTACGGCATCGAGCGCATCGCCATGTACCTCCAGGGCGTCGACTCCATCTTCGACCTCGACTGGGGCGGCGGCTTCACCTACCGCGACGTCCACCAGCAGACCGAGGTCGAGTGGTCCAAGTACAACTTCGAGCACGCCGACGCCGCCGTCCTCTTCCGCCTCTTCGACGACCACTACAACGAGGCCAACCGCCTCGCCCAGCTCGGCCTCGTCTTCCCCTCCTACGACAACGCCCTGAAGTGCTCCCACCTCTTCAACACCCTCGACGCCCGCGGCGCCATCAGCGTCTCCGAACGCGCCGCCTACATCGGACGCATCCGCGACCTCGCCCGCCTGTCCGCCGAGACCTTCGTCGCCGAGCGCGAGAAGCTCGGCTTCCCCATCCTCGCCCGCATGCGCCGCGCCGCCCACGCCGGCACCGCCCCCGGCTCCGTCCTCCCCACCGACGACAGCGACCCCGCCGGGGAGACCATCGAGGCCACCAAGGCCGTCCGCTCCATCCAGCCCACCCAGCTCCTCCTCGAGCTCGGCTCCGAGGAGATCCCCGCCCGCATGCTCGCCGGCGCCGCCGCCGCCTTCCGCGATCGCACCCTGAAGCTCCTCACCGAGGCCGGCGTCGACCACGGCGCCGCACGCGTCGCCTGGACCCCCCGCCGCCTCGTCCTCGCCGTCGACGACGTCGCCCCCGTGAGCGCCCAGGCCGAGGAGCTCGTCACCGGACCCCCCGTCCGCATCGCCTTCGACGACACCGGCGCCCCCAAGGTCCCCGCCATCAAGTTCGCCGAAGGCCTCGGCCTCACCGTCGACGATCTCGAGCGCGTCGAGACGAAGAAGGGCGAGTACCTCGCCGCCCGCAAGACCACCGGCGGCGAGGCCACCACCACCCTCCTCGAGGCCGGCCTCCCCGCCGTCCTCGCCAACCTCAACTGGCCCAAGTCCATGCGCTGGGGCAACCGCGACGAGCGCTACGTCCGCCCCCTCCACTGGATCGTCGCGCTCTACGGCGAGTCCCAGCTCCGCTTCTCCTGGGCCGGCGTCGCCTCCGGGAACCTCACCTGGGGACACCGCTTCTTCGGCAACGAGTCCTTCGCCGTCTGGTCCTACGAGACCCTCGTCGACGGACTCTCCCGCCGCCACGTCACCCTCGAGCCCGACGCGCGCAAGGCCGCCATCGCCCGCCAGCTCGACGACGTCGCCGCCTCCCTCGGCGGCGCGGTCGTCCCCGACGGGACCCTCCTCGACGTCGTCACCGGCCTCGTCGAGGCCCCCCGCGTCGTCGCCGGCTCCTTCGACGACGCCTTCCTCGACCTCCCCCGCGAGGTCATCCAGACCGTCCTCACGGAACACCAGAAGATGTTCGTCGTGGAGGGCCCCGACGGGCGGCTCCTGCCCTGGTTCCTCGGCGTCTCCAACAACCCCGTCGAGGACCAGCCCAACACCCGCGCCGGCTACGAGAAGGTCGCCGTGGCCCGCCTCAAGGACGGCGTCTTCTTCTGGGACAACGACCGGGGCAAGCCGCTGTCCGAGCACGGCGAAGGCCTCGACCGCATCACCTTCCTCCGCGGCGGCGGCACCCTTGGCGACAAGAGCCGGCGCCTCGTCGACCTGACCCGCGCCCTCGGCGGCGACGACGCCGCCGCCCGCGCCGCGCTCCTGTGCAAGGCCGACCTGGTCACCGACGTCGTGGGCGAGTTCCCCAAGCTCCAAGGCGTCATGGGGCGCATCTACGCCGCCCTCGGCGGGGAGCCCGAGGCCGTCTCCGCGGCGATCTTCGAGCACTACCTCCCCCGCGGCGGCGACGACGTCCTCCCCGCCACCCGGACCGGCGCCCTCGTTGCCCTCGCCGACAAGGCCGACACCCTCGCCGTCTGCTTCCGCCTCGGCAAGAAGCCCACCGGCAGCGCCGACCCCTTCGGCCTCCGCCGCGCCGCCATCGGCATCCTCCGCATCCTCGACAGCGGCGTCGTCGATGTCTCCCTCGGCACCCTCGTCGACCACGCCCTCGACGGCAGCGACGGCATCGGCGACCGCGCTCGGGACGACGTGAGGAGCGACCTCCTCGGCTACTTCCGGACCCGCCTCAAGGGCCTCTGGACCTCCGCCGGGCACGGCACCGACGTCGCCGAGGCCGTCCTCGCTGCCGGCTTCGACGACGTCCCCGACGGGCGCGCCCGCCTCGCCGCCCTGACCGACCTCCGCGGCGCGTCCGAGTTCGCCGACCTCATGGTCTCCTTCAAGCGCATGGGCAACATCGTCCGGAAGGCCGGCGACGACGCCTCCGGCGGCGACGTCGACGCAGGCCTCCTCGAAGACGGCGCCGAGCGCGGCCTCTACGACGCCTTCGTCGACCTCAGGAGCGGCGTCGACGTCGCCATCGACGCCGGCGACCACGGCGCCGCCCTGGGCGCCATGGCGTCGCTCCGCGCCCCCCTCGCGACGTTCTTCGACGACGTCATGGTCATGGCCGACGACGCCGACGTGCGGCGAAACCGCCTCGCCCTCCTGACCTCCATCTCGGGGACCTTCTCCCGCATCGCCGACTTCTCGGCCATCTCCACGGAGTAGCGACGACGTGACGCGCATCTACGCCTTCGGTGGCGGCCGGGCCGACGGCTCGGCGGCGGACAGGAACCTCCTCGGCGGCAAGGGCGCCAACCTCGCCGAGATGAGCGCCCTCGGGCTCCCCGTCCCCCCCGGGTTCACCATCACGACCGAAGTCTGCATGGACTACCTGAGGTCCCTCGGCGGCACCGGCTTCGGGCAGCTCCCCGACGGGCCCCTCCCGGACGGGCTGTTCGACGAGATCAAGGCCGCCCTCGCCACCGTCGAGCAGCAGCTCGAGAAGACCTTCGGCGGGGCCGAGAACCCGCTGCTCGTGTCCGTCCGCTCCGGCGGCCGCGTCTCCATGCCCGGGATGATGGACACCGTCCTCAACCTCGGCCTCAACGACACCACCGTCGAAGGGCTGGCGAAGCTCGCCGGCGACGACCGGTTCGCGTGGGACAGCTACCGCCGCTTCGTCACCATGTACTCCGACGTCGTCCTCGGCCTGCACCGCGCCCGCCTCGAGGTCCTCGTCGCCGAGGTCGAGCGCAGCAAGGGAGGCGCCGAGCTGACCGCCGACGACTGGCGGACGCTCGTCCCGCGCATGAAGGCGCGCGTCAAGGAGTCCCTCGGCGTCGTCTTCCCCGAGGACCCGCACGACCAGCTCGAGGGCGCCGTCAAGGCCGTCTTCCGGAGCTGGAACACCGCCCGCGCCCGCTTCTACCGGAAGGAGCACGGCATCGCCGACGACTGGGGGACGGCGGTCAACGTCCAGGCCATGGTGTTCGGCAACATGGGCGACGACAGCGCCACCGGCGTGGCCTTCACCCGGGACCCCAAGGACGGCAAGAACGTCTTCTTCGGCGAGTTCCTCGTCAACGCCCAGGGCGAGGACGTCGTCGCCGGCCTGCGGACCCCGCAGCCCGTCAACCGCGACGCCGGCGGCGATCCCGAGCTCCCCACGCTCCAGGAGCTCATGCCGGAGGCGTACGCCGAGCTCGACGGCCTCCAGCAGCGGCTCGAGGCCCACTACCTCGACATGCAGGACATCGAGTTCACGATCGAGCGGGGCCGGCTCTTCATGCTCCAGACCCGGCGAGGGAAGCGGACGGGCGCCGCCGCCGTCCGCATCGCCGTGGACATGGCCAACGAGGGGCTCATCGACCGCGCCGAGGCGCTCCGGCGGGTCGAGGAGGACCACCTCAACCAGCTCCTCCACCCCAGCGTCGCCCCCGGCGCCGACAAGACCATCGTCGCCCGCGGCCTCCCCGCGTCCCCCGGCGCCGCCACCGGGCGGGTCGTCTTCACCGCCGAGCGGGCCGTCGAGTGGGCGCCGTCGGGGCCGGTGATCCTCGTCCGCGAGGAGACGTCGCCGGAGGACATCGAGGGGATGGCGGCGGCCGTCGGCATCCTCACCCAGCGCGGCGGCCAGACGTCCCACGCCGCCGTCGTCGCGCGCGGGATGGGGCGCTGCTGTGTGGTCGGCTGCAGCGACATCGCCGTCCACCGCGACGGCAGCTTCCTCGCCCGGCCGCGCGAGCAGGCGGGCAGGGAGTGGACGATCCGCGAGGGCGACACCATCACGCTGGACGGCTCCACCGGCGAGGTCATGCTCGGGACGGTCGCGATGGCCGAGGCGGACCTCGCGTCCAGCGGCCTCGACGACATCCTCGGCTGGGCGGACGACGCGGCCCGCCTCGGGGTCCGCGCCAACGCCGACACCCCCGGCGACGCCGAGACGGCGCGCGGCTTCGGCGCGACCGGGATCGGCCTGTGCCGGACCGAGCACATGTTCTTCGAGGGCGACCGCATCACCGCCGTCCGCGAGATGATCCTGGCGGAGACGCCGGAGGAGACGATCTCGGCGCTCGACAAGCTGTACCCGATGCAGCGGAGCGACTTCGTCGGCATCTTCGAGGCGATGGACGGTCTGCCGGTGACCATCCGGCTCCTCGACCCGCCCCTGCACGAGTTCCTCCCCCACGACGACGCCGAGATCCAGGCCGTCGCCGACGCCATGAAGGTCCCCGCGTCGCGCATCCGGGAGCAGGTCGAGAACCTCCGCGAGTTCAACCCGATGATGGGCCACCGCGGCTGCCGGCTCGGCATCACGCACCCGCAGCTGTACCGGATGCAGACCCGGGCGATCTGCGACGCCGCCATCGACGCCACCGAGCGGGGCTGCACGGTGCTGCCGGAGATCATGATCCCGCTCGTCGGCGTGGCCCGCGAGCTGGAGCTGCTCCGGAACGTCGTCGCCGAGGAGGCGGCGGGCGTCTTCGAGCGGCGGGGGGCGACGCTGGACCTCAAGATCGGCACGATGATCGAGCTCCCGCGAGCCTGCCTGACAGCCGACCGGATCGCGGCCCACGCGGACTTCTTCAGCTTCGGCACGAACGACCTGACGCAGACGACGTTCGGCTACAGCCGCGACGACGCCCGCTTCCTCCAGACGTACCAGGACCCGGCGGTCGGCATCCTGAGCGTCGACCCCTTCGTCTCCATCGACCAGGCCGGCGTGGGCACGCTGGTGATGACGGGGACGAAGCTGGGGCGGACGGTCAAGCCGGACCTCAAGGTCGGCATCTGCGGCGAGCACGGCGGCGAGCCGAAGTCGATCGCGTTCGTCCACGCGGTGGGGCTCGACTACGTCAGCTGCAGCCCCTTCCGGGTCCCCATCGCCCGCCTCGCCGCAGGCCAGGCGGCGCTCGACGACGCGTCGTAGCGCGGGCTCCTAGCCGGGGTACCAGCCGAAGCTCAGGTCGGTCCAGGTCGTGTCCGGGACGTCGCACTGCGCGCCGCTGCCGGCGTCGTCGTCGAGGACCAGCGAGCCGATCGAGACGTCGCCCGTGTAGAGGTCCTCGGGGCCGTCCTCGGTGACCGTCAGGGTCGCAGAGCCGGAGATGCCGCTCCAGGACTGATCGATCGTGATCGGCCCCTTCAGCGCGTCGTCGCAGTCGGCGTCGGCGACGTTCGTCCCGATCTCGAACTGCACCGTGCCGGAGACCTCGTCCTTGGGCTCGAAGTCGAGGGCGATCGTGTAGGTCCCCGCGGCCGGGTCGTCCGGCATCGTCCAGCCGATCACGAGGTGGGCGGTGGCGTCGGCGTTGACCGCCATGAACGCCGCGCTGCCGCAGGAGCGGACGTCCGTCCAGGTGCCGAGCGCGTCGAGCTGCGCCTGGACCGCGGTGGGGCAGCCGGGGGCGCCGTCGTCGTCGTCGTCGCCGGAGTCGTCGTCGTCGTCGTCGGTCGCGTCGTCGTCGTCGTCGGTCG
>CAYFOA010000074.1:0-31625 GCA_964344575.1 uncultured Rickettsiales bacterium
CTTCGGGCGCCGGGGGTGTCGAGACCTTCAGCCGACGGCGACCTTGGCGCGGACTCGGGGGCTGACCACCGAGTCGGCGATGAACTCCTCGTCCGCCAGCCACGTCCGGTCGAGGACCAGGCCCTTGTGGACGCAGGCTCTGCGTCCCACGTTCACGCCCTTGCCGAAGACCGTCGGGCCGCGGACGAGGACGCCGTCGTCGATCTCCGTGTTCGCCCCCACCAGCACCGGGCCGCCCGTGGGATCGACGCGGACGTCGCCCACCTTGGCGCCGTCCGCGATCCAGAGCAGCGGCGCCACGCGCCTCAGCCCGCGCGCCGCCAGCAGCCGGTCGTCGCCGCGCCGCACCGTGCCCAGGTTCGCCTGGAAGAGCGCGTAGGGGTTGTTGATCTCCACCACCGGCACGCACGGGTCGAACACGCCCACCGGGAGGTTCCGCCGGCGCGCGACCCGCGGGATCTCCGCCAGGGGGCGCTTCAAGTCCGACCCCGCCACCACCCGCGCCGCGATCGGCGACATCAGCACCACCGCCGGCGGGCCGAACGCGTACTGCCCCGGCCCGAACATCGACGAGCCCTTCACGATCGTCACCGCCCGCCGCCGCCGCCGCGCGTGCTCCGCGCACAGCGCCCGCAGGTCCGGCAGCGGGTGCAGGTTCGGCCGCAGCAGCAGCACCGCCTCCGTGAAGCGACCCCCGCGCGCCACCCGCGCCAGCGCCCGGTCCAGCGTCGGCGCCGTCGGCAGGTCGAAGTCCACCACCGTCGCCGCGAGGTCGTAGTCGTCCGCCGGGTTGGCGCCGGTCACCAGCGTCACCGACTCCAACGCGTACCCCTTCAGCCAGGCCAGCGTCCCCCGCAGCAGCGAGCGGTGGACCACCGGGAGGAGGAACGACGGCGTCTCCGTGGCGAACGGAAAACGAGCGTGGTCGTAGCGAGCGTCGAGCAGGAAGACGTGCAAATGTAGGGGCCGGGTCGAGGGACAGGGGGTAGCTCCAACATGGATCCCATCGGAGCAAACGTCATCCGCTTTTGCGCCGTCCTCGGCCTGCTCGCCCTCGCGGCGCCCCCCGCCCTGGCCGCCCCGGCGCTGTACGCCAACGAAGTCCTCGTCTTCGAACGCGTCGACGAGACCGACCTCCGCCGCTACCGGCGCGGGGTCCAGCAGCACCTCAAGCGGGGCCGCCTCAAGTCGATCCGCGCCGTCGGACTCGAGACCGGCGACATCGTCATCGACAAGCGGAAGCAGCGCGGCCTCGCCGACCTGCCGCTCCACGCCCTCGTCGCCGTCTGGGGCGTCCCCTGCCGCCAGCGCGCGGGGTTCGAATTCGACGCCGCCGTCCAGGTCCGGGGCGCCGGCTACCTCCCCGTCTCCGTGACCTGCGAGGGCCCCCGCGCCGTCGTCGTGGAATGGGGGACGGAGCCGCTGTCGGTGCCCCGCTTCGAGGGCTCCTTCGAGGAGGCCTTCGGCGTCGGTCCGTTCCTCGACGGGGAGAAGGACTGGACCGACTGGGAGCGCGACGCCGGCGCCCAGGCCCTCGGCCTCCTCTCCGACGAGGAGCTCGCCCTCATCGCCGGCCTCCCCTTCGTCCGCAACGTGTCGCAGTCCGAGGGCATCGCCAAGAGCCACGCCGCCTACTTCAGCCTCGACGGCAACGGCGACGCCGCCATCGTCGTGCTCGACCAGGCGTTCGAGCACGGGTACGCCGTCTTCAGCGGCGACCCCGGCGCGCCCCTCCCCCGCGCGTCGACCGTCTACCTCCACGAGGTCGGCCACGCCATCGCCCGGGCCTCGCTCCGGGAGCTGCTCGCCGAGAACGACGAGCTCTACGCCGAGACCGACGCCGCCTTCGACGACGCGCGCGTCGTCTACGACCGCTACGCCGCGGCGGGGCAGGCGGTCCGGGCCCGCGTCGACGCCTACAACGCCCGCGTCAAGGAGTACGACGCCCTGGTGCGGCGCTACGAGCGGAAGAAGGCGACGCGGGAGGAGGTCGAAGCCCTGGCCGCCGAGCTGAGCGCCGAGGCCGCCGCCATCGACGCCGACAAGGCCGCCTTCCGCGAGCTGGAGGCCCGCTACCTCGAGCTCAAGCCCGAGCTCGAGTCCATGAGCGACGCGAGCACCGACGCCGCCGCCGAGGCCGAGGCGCTGCTGAAGCGGAGCCCCCTGCTCGCCGCCTTCGCCGAGCTGCCCGGGGCGAAGAAGGGGCCGACCCCCTACGGCCGGACGACGATGGACGAGTCCTTCGCGGAGGCGTTCGCGCTCTTCAAGGTCGACCCCGACGCGCTCCGGCGGATCTCACCCGAGATGGTCGCCTGGTTCGTGGCCGGGGAGCACCTGCTTCACGTCGAGTAGGGCGCGGCTCAGTCCTCGCCGTCGCAGTTCGTGTCGATGCCGTCCCCCGGCGTGTCGGGGAGGAACGGGGCGACCGACGCGCGGAGGTCGTCGCAGTCGCCGTCGCACTCGCTGTAGCCGTCCCCGTCGTCGTCGCTCTCCAGCGGCGAGGGGGAGCCGTCGCAGTCGTTGTCCTGACCGTCGCACACCTCCGCGTTGCCGGGGGCGTTGTCGTGGTCCAGGTCGTCGCACTCCTCGCACGCCAGGAACCCGTCGCTGTCGTAGTCCAGCTCCCCCTCGACGAAGAACGTCGACGGGTTGCAGTCCGTGTCCTGCCCGTCGCACGCCTCCTCGACGCCGGGGTGGACGCCGGCGTCGTCGTCGTCGCAGTCCTCGCAGCTGAACCAGCCGTCGCCGTCGTCGTCGTCGTCGCCGCCGTCGTCGTCGGCCTCGCCGTCGCAGTCGTCGTCCAGCCCGTTGCAGACCTCGTCCGTGGCGGGGCTGTGGAGCGGGTCGAAGTCGTCGCAATCCGGCCCCGCGCAGGCGTCGCCCGTGTACCCGTCGTCGTCGGCGTCGCAGTCGAGCACCAGCCGGACCGGCGCCTCCGCGGTGGCCCGCTGGTCGAACGCCGACCCGATCGCCGTGACCGAGGCGCGCACCCAGGTGTCCAGGTCCAGCGGCCCCGTGGGGTCGGCCGCGTACGCGACGCGGACCGTGACCCAGCCGCCGACGTCGATCACCACCGGAAGCTCCGACGCCGCCGTGGCCTCGATGTCCGTGTCGCCGGTCGTGAGCTCGGCCAGCTCGACCCGCTCCTGCCCGCGGTTGTAGAGCCGCAGCTCGACCGCCTCGGGGAGCGCCTCGCTGGCCACCCACGAGCCGAGGTCCGCGACCTGCGGCTGGAAGTCCACCGCGGGCGGCGAGGGATCGTCGTCGTCGTCGACGGGGCAGCCCGCGAGGCACGCGGCAACGGCGAGGCAGATCAGCGACGCAACGGACAGACGGGTCATCTCAGCCCTCCCCGGGCGGTTCCACGAAAATAGATCTTCCGAGGCGATCCCGCATCTGCAGGTACGCGGTCCGGCGGTCCGCAGGGTCCGCGTGCCCCTCCATCACGTCGAGGACCTCCTCCAGCAGGTCCGCCGCGGCGACGCCCGGCGCGCTCGCCGCCAGCGCCCCCCACGCCGCCACCACCTCCCCGGTCCGCGCGTCCGCGAACTCCCACGTCCACCCGAACCCCTTCCGATCCGGCCGCACCAGCCCCTCGTCGTCCGCCTTCCAGAAGAGCGGCGCGTACTCCTCGTACAGCTCGATCCGGCTCCCCGGGGTCAGCTGGGGGAGCAGCCACGGCGCGTCCGCGCGGCACGCCGCCAGCGTCTCCCGGAGCCCCTCGACCGTCGTCCACGGCTGCAGCGGGACCAGCCCGTGACCGGCCGTCCCCACGAACCCGTCGAAGGCCGCGTCCCACTCCCCGAGGAGCCGCGCCGCGGCCCGGTTCTCCGCCGCCGTCAGCCCCTTGTGGTAGGCCGCCAGGGTCCCGTCGTCGAACGCCTCGAACCCCACCTGGCCGAGGACGAGCTGGACGCCGCGGGAGGTCGCCTCCCGGATCGTCTCCGCCCACGCGTCGGCGTGGCGGAGCACCAGCCAGGGGATCGTCCGGACGTGGAGCTCCTCGATCCACGGGGCCCGGTCGAGCAGGGGGAGGATCGCCGGCAGGGGGTGCTCGGACTGGAGCGACAACCCCCGCGCGCCCCGCTCCCGCCACGCCTCCGCCTGCGCCGCGAGCCGGTCCGGGTCCCCGCCCCGGGCGTGGGTCGTGTAGCGGAAGGCGCAGAACGTGCAGCCCCCCTCCCGCTCCACGAACCGCCCCTCCAGCAGCCTCCGCGCCCGGTCCCCCAGGGGGACGTCCGGGAGCCGCGGCGCGACCCCCGCGTAGGGGCCGCCGTCGGACAGCACCGACCGGTTCCAGGGGCACCCCGCGTCGGCCACGACCGACGGCACCCGGAGGTTGGATCCCGGCGCCCGCGGCGGACCGAAGTACGCCCAGTCCACGTGCGGAGTGAACGGCTCGAGGTCCCCCAGCACCGCCTCGCCGGCGGCCGGCCCCGCGCGGACCGTGCCGTCCTCGTCCCGCCACCACGTCCCCGGGATCTCGTGCCGCGAGGTCCCCTCTGCCAGCGCCCCTACCGCCCGCCGCCCCGGCCCCACGATCGCGACGTCCGCCGGCCCCCGGAGCGCGTGCTGGAGCGCGTTGTGCCCGCCGACCACGATCGGGGCCGCCGTCACCGCCTTCAGGGCCTCGATCAGGGCGAACGGGAAGATGGAGTCCAGGAGCAGCAGATCGGCGTCCCCGAGCTCCTCCGCGGCGGCGATCAATGAGGTCGGGTGGACCAGCGCGCAGCGGACGTCGTGGCCGTCGGCGAGCAGGTCCGTCGCGTACAGGGCCATCGCCACATGGGGCGCCTGGTGGCGATGTTCCAGCTCGCACTGCAGCAGCCCGATCCGCACCGCCGAACCCTAGCGGAAGGCGTGGGGGGATCCCCCGAAGGCGCCCTTTGTCACTTCACGCGCATCGAAGGGTCGCCTAGGATTCGAAGCCGGGAGACCCCATGAAGCCAAGTTGCGCCCGCATTGCAGCCCTCGCCGCCGTCCTGACGCTGGTCCCCGCGTCCTCCTTCGGCAACGGCAACGGCACCCTCGGCCTCTTCCTCAACACCGTCGTCGAGGGCGGCGGGCTGGTCTCCGACGGCGTCGGCCTCGCGCAGCGCCGCGGCGGCCCCGCCACCGGCTACATCACCATCTCCGGCATCCCCAGCAACGCCGTCGTCAGCCAGGCGATCCTCTACTGGATGACCATCGGCGGCGCCGGCGACAGCACGGCCGTGTTCGACGGCTACTCCATCACGGGCACCGAGATCGGCAACCACTCCAACACCTGCTGGAGCAGCTACAGCGGCAACAACCGGTCCTACCGCGCCGACGTCACCGAGTACGTCAACGACCCCGGCAACGGCACCTACTCCGTCTCCGGCATCCAGTGGATCTCCAACAACACCGACGGCCAGGGGGCCAGCCTCGTCGTCATCTACGAGGGCGCGAACACCGACTACGAGAGCCACATCGTCATCTACGACGGCAACATCCGGTCGGACAACACCTACGACCTGATCACGTTCTCCGGCTTCAGCGTCGACAGCGCCCCCATCCTCGCCCAGACCCACTACATCGTCGGTGACGGCCAGGCGGCGGCCGACGGCTCCACCCGGTTCGGCACCTACACGATCGACTCCGGCGAGGTCTACATCGGCGGCGACGGCTCCTGGGGCGACGGGAACATGTGGGACGACCACACGTACAACGTCCTGAGCTACGTCAACGTCGGCATGACGAGCACGCAGCTCGCGACCGCCGAGCCGTCCAACAACTACGACTGCCTCGCGTGGGAGGCGGGCATCTTCCAGTTCGAGGTCGAGATCCCCTGCGGCGACGGCGACGGCGACGGCTGGGAGAACTGCGACGGGGACTGCGACGACACGGACGTCACCGTCTACCCCGGCGCCCCCGAGCTGTGCGACGGCCTCGACAACGACTGCAACGGCCTCATCGACGAGGACCCGGCGTTCGACTCCGACGGCGACACCTGGGCGTGGTGCGCCGAGTGCGACGACACCCTCAACTTCGTCTACCCCGGGGCGCCGGAGCTGTGCGACGGCATCGACAACGACTGCGACGGGATGATCGACGAGGACAGCGACCTCGACTTCGACGGCGTCAGCGCCTGCGGAGGCGACTGCAACGACCTCGACCCGACCATCTACCCCGGCGCCTCCGAGGTCCCCTACGACGCCATCGACCAGGACTGCGACGGCTCCGACCTCACCGACCTCGACAACGACGGCTTCGACTGCGCCTGCGTGGGCGGCTCCGACTGCAACGACCTCAACCCCCTGAGCTACCCCGGCGCGCCCGAGATCCCCTACGACGGCATCGACCAGGACTGCGACGGCGTCGACAGCACCGACCTCGACGGCGACGGCTACGCCGACGTGGCGGCCGGCGGCGACGACTGCGACGACACCGACCCCGCCATCAACCCCGGCGCCTTCGACATCCCCTACGACGGCATCGACCAGGACTGCAGCGGCGCCGACCAGACCGACGTCGACGGCGACGGCTACGACGGCGGCCCCGGCGGGGTCGACTGCAACGACAACGACCCCGCCGTGAACCCCGCCGCGGTCGAGGTCTGCAACGGCTTCGACGACGACTGCGACGGCGACGTCGACGAGGGGACCGGCTGCGTCGACTTCGACGGCGACGGCTTCACCGGCGACGCGGGCGACTGCGACGACGCGGACGCGACCGTCTTCCCCGGCGCGATCGAGCTCTGCGACGGCGTGGACCAGGACTGCAACGGCGTGGTCGACGACAACTCCGCCTGCTTCGACGACGACGGCGACGGCTTCAGCGAGGCGGTGGGCGACTGCGACGACGACAACCCGGACGTCAACCCGAGCGCCGTCGAGGACACCACCAACGGCATCGACGACGACTGCGACGGCCTCGTCGACGAGGGCGGCCCGGACTTCGACGACGACGGCGACGGCTTCACCGAGAACGGCGGCGACTGCGACGACGGCGACGCGTTCGTGAACCCGGCGGCGGTCGAGTTCTGCGACTCCATCGACAACAACTGCGACGGCGAGGTCGACGAGGACACGTTCTGCGACGACAGCGACGGCGACGGCCTCGCGGAGAACGAGGGCGACTGCGACGACACCAACCCCCTCGTCAACCCGAACGCCGAAGAGGTCATGGACAACGGCATCGACGACGACTGCGACGGCATCGTCGACGGCGGCATCGTGGACGAGGACGGCGACGGGTACACCGAGGAGGGCGGCGACTGCGACGAGGAGAACCCCGCGGTGCACCCGGGCGCGGTGGAGGTCCAGGACGGGCTCGACAACGACTGCGACGGCGTCATCGACGAGGGCCTCCCCGGCACCGACGACGACGGCGACGGCTTCTCCGAGGAAGACGGCGACTGCAACGACCACGACCCCGAGGTCAGCCCCGACGCCGACGAGGAGGACGGCAACGGGATGGACGACGACTGCGACGGCGACGTCGACGAGGGCGGCGACAACACCGACGACGACGGCGACGGCTTCAGCGAGGAGCAGGGCGACTGCGACGACGACGACCCGACCGTCTTCCCCGGCGCCGAGGAGCCCGAGGAGGCCGACGGGGTCGACAACGACTGCGACGGCACGATCGACGAGGGGACCCCGGACTTCGACGACGACGGCGACGGCTTCACCGAGAACGAGGGCGACTGCGACGACGGCAACGGCTGGGTCGGCCCCACGGCCGAGGAGGACTGCGACGACCTCCTCGACAACAACTGCGACGGCGAGGTCGACGGCAGCGGCCCCCTCGACGACTGCGGCGGCACCCCCGAGGTGGTCACCAACCCGACCGACTGCAGCTGCGAGAACTCGCTCGCGGGCGGGACTACGGGCGGCCTCCTGGGGGTATGGTTGTTCGCAGTGCTCGGGTGGAGGCGACGCCGCGCCTGAGCTGCCCCACGGGGAAGCAGCGGTAGATGGCGGATCAGCAGCAGGACTTCGGGCGCGTCGGCGTTCTCATGGGGGGGCTCAGCACCGAGCGCTCCATCTCCTTCAAGTCGGGCAAGGCGGTCTCGGCGGCGTTGCGGTCGCGCGGGTTCGATGTGGTCGACATCGACGTCGGCTACGACATCGACAAGCAGCTCCGGGCGGAGCGGATCACGCACGCCTTCCCCGTCCTCCACGGCAAGTGGGGCGAGGACGGCTGCATCCAGGGGCTGCTCGAGTCGATGGGGATCCCCTACGCCGGGCCGTCGGGCTTCAGCGCCGCCCTGACCATGGACAAGACGTGCACCCTGGCGCTGCTCCGGGGCAACGGCGTCCCCGTCCCGGAGGGGTTCACGCACTCCCGCGGGCAGCCGCTGAAGACGCCCGACTTCCCCCTGCCGTGGGTGGTCAAGCCGGTCCGGGAGGGGTCGTCGTACGGCGTCGCGTTCGTCGACGACGAGACCACCCTCGCCCACGCCGTCGACCTCGCCCTGGAGCTCGACGATCGCGTCCTCATCGAGGAGCGCGTCCCCGGCCCCGAGCTGACCGTGGGGATCCTCGAGGGGGAGGCCCTCCCCGTCGTCGAGATCGCCCCCGTCGACGGCTGGTTCGACTTCGAGGCGAAGTACACCAAGGGGAAGACCGAGTACCACGTCCCCGCCCGCATCGACCCCGACCTCGCCACCGAGTGCCGCCGCATCGCGCTCCAGGCGGCGACCCTGACGGGCTGCCTCGACAGCGGCCGCGTCGACGTCATGGCGGGCGGCCCGCGCGGCCCCCGGGTGCTCGAGGTCAACACCATCCCGGGCATGACCGACACCAGCCTCCTGCCCATGGCGGCCGCCGCGGTGGGGGTCCCGTTCGACGAGCTCTGCGAGCGGCTGCTGAGGATGGCCCGCTTACGCAACTGAGCGGGATCGCTGTGCTAGTCTTCTGGTTCGTCGTTCGAACCGGAGGGTGACCCACTTGCAGCCAAGGGCGGAACTCGTCTTCCTCAGTGGGGAGCGCTCGGGCGAGATCTATCCCCTGGAGCAGGGGAGGACCGTCATCGGGCGACAGGTCGGCGACCTGATCATCTCCGACAAGGAAGTCAGCTCGATCCACGCGATCATCTCGTACGAGCGGGGCGGCTGGTACGTGATGGACCTCGGCTCGACCAACGGCGTGTTCGTCGACGAGCAGGTCAAGTTGGAAGCCCGGCTGCGCAACTCGACCGAGCTTCGCGTGGGCCAGACCAAGCTGAAGTTCCAGTTGGCCGGCGCCCCGGCGGAGGACTCGGCGAGCCCGCCCGATCTGCTCGCGGGCGGGGACAACAGCGACCTGACGCTGCCCCACGTCCCCCGCGGGGGGACGCTGACGTCGGAGCAGGCGGAGAAGATCCGGGACGCGATGGACGCCGGCATCTCGCTCCCGCCGGACGGCGACACGGGCGAGCACTCCGCCTCCGTCTCCCCGGCCGACTCTCTCCTCGACGAGAACCCCGACGGCCTCGTCGCCGGGCTCGGCGACTCGCCCCCGGTCCAGGTCACGCTGGAGATCCTGGAAGGGGCCGACAAGGGCGCGGTCCGCCGCTACACCCAGGAGTCTGTCCTCATCGGGCGGCTCAACACCGACCTCGTGGTGCGCGACAGCGACGTCTCGCGCCGCCACTCGATCATCGAGGTCTTCGACGCCTCGCAGGTCTACCTGCGGGACCTCAACTCGACGAACGGCAGCTTCGTCAACGGCCGGCGCGTCTCCAGCGTCCGCCTCCGCAACGGCGACCAGATCCGGCTCGGCCGCTGCCTCGTGCGCTTCACCGCGCGCCCGCTCACGCAGGCCTGATCGCGAGCCGACGTCCGCCCCTGGTAGGGTGGCGACGGGTGCTGGTCCGGGGAGGGCGTCGTGCGGATTCTGGTCATCGAGGACAATCCGGCCGACGTCGCCCTGGTGGAGGCCCACCTCGGCGTCAGCATCGACGGGGCCTCGATCGAGGGCGTGGGCCGCCTGGGCCGCGGGCTGGCGCGGCTGGACGAGGCCTGCTTCGACCTCGTCCTCCTCGACCTGGGGCTCCCCGACAGCGACGGCCTCGTCGGGCTGGAGCACGTGCTCGCCGCCGACGATCCGCTCCCGGTCATCGTCCTGACCGGGCTCGCCGACGACCGCCTCGGTCGCCAGGCGGTCAAGGCGGGGGCCCAGGACTACGTACACAAGGGGAGCATCGGCTCGGGGGTGCTCGTCAAGGCCGTCCACCACGCGGTCGAGCGCCACGCCCTGCAGCGCGAGGTCCGCCGCCAGGGGGAGATGCTCCGGCGGTCGGTGGCCAGCTTCCGGGGGATCGCCAGCAACGCCGACGGCCTCGTGATCCTGGGACCGGACCACGCGGTCCGCTGGTGCAACGACGCCGCCGCCGCCCTGCTCGACGCCGGGGCGCCGGCCGACCTCGTCGGCCGCCCCTTCGAGCACCCCGCCGTGGTCGGTCAGGAGGCTACCTTCGCCGTCGACGGCAAGACCCTGCAGATGCGGGTGGTCGACACCGAGTGGGAGGGCGAAGAGGCGCGCCTCGGCTCGATCCGGGACGTCACCCGCCAGGTGCGCGCCGAGGCGGACCTGCTCCAGGCGCAGAAGATGTCGCTGCTGGGGCGCCTCGCGGGCGGCATCGCGCACGACTTCAGCAACGTGCTTACGGGGCTCCTGGGCCAGGCCGACCTGCTGCGGGAGCGGCTCGAGGCGGACGGGGTAGCCGTCAAGGGTGTCGACGGCATGATCCGCGACCTGTCGCTGCTGGGGCGGCTGACCAGCCACCTCCGCTCGTTCGGTCGCCAGCAGGTCGTCGCGCTGCAGCCCGTCGATCTGAACCTGCTCGTGGAGGAGTCGGCCCCGCTGCTGGCCAAGATCGTCGGCGAGGCGGCGTCGCTGGAGATCGACCTGGAGCCCGGCCTGCCCGAGGTCCAGGCCGATCCCGTGCAGCTGGAGCAGGTCCTGCTGAACCTCGTCAGCAACGCCGCGGACGCGGTCGAGGCCGGCGGCCGGGTCCGCGTGACGACCCGGCGGAGGGGCTCGGCCGCGCTCGAGCTGAGCGTGCGCGACGACGGCTGCGGCATGGACGAGGAGACCCTGCGGCGGGCCCCCGAGGCCTTCTTCACGACCCGCACCGAGACCCAGTCGGGGAGCATGGCGTCGATGGGGCTGGGGCTGGCGACGGTGCAGGACATCGTCGAGCGCAGCCTCGGCGACCTGACGCTCCGGTCCGAGCCGGGGCGGGGCACGATGGCGCGGGTGGTGCTCCCGGCCACCGAGCCGGCCTCGATCCAGTCCTTCCGGTCGGGCGAGTTCACCAAGCCCGTCACGCCCACCGAAACGGTGCTCGTGGTGGACGACGAGGGCGTGATCCGGGACGTGGTCGGCCGGGTGCTGGAGCGCCAGGGGTACACCGTGATGACGGCGCCCAGCGGTCCCGCCGCGCTTCAGCGGGTGCTCGGGTACGCCGGCCCGCTCGACCTGCTGATCACCGACGTGATGATGCCGGAGATGGACGGCCGGGAGCTGGCGAAGCAGGTGCGCACGCTCCGCCCGTCGGTGCGGGTGCTCTTCATCTCGGGGTACGACGAGCACATCCTCGCGCCCACCGGCGTGTTGGACGAGGGGGTCGCGTTCCTGGCAAAACCGTTCCGCATGGACCAGGCGCTGCGCACCGTGCGCGGGGTGCTGGACGGGCCCGAGTCGGGCGACGTGCTCGTCTCGCTGCCCGAGGACGCGCTCGCCGTCACCACGCCGGGGGGCTGAGGAGGAAGCCATGAGCAAGCAGGGCGGGTACCGCATCGACGGCGTCGACGTCGCGGGGGACATGGCCGACGCGCTCGGCGAGCGCACGCTCGAGGCGGCGCTGGACGCGATCGCGGAGCAGATCCGGGAGCTCATCGGGGCCCACCAGTCCGCCGTCAGCTACATCCCCGACGGCGACTTCACGAGGGCGGCGCACGCGACGAGCTTCACGGACAAGTACGCGAAGTACCGGAGCTACGACGTGATGCCCACCGGCGAGGGCATCTGGGCGGTGATCTTCGAGCGCGGCGAGCCGATGCGGATGACGGAGGAGGAGCTCTACGCGCACGTCCGGTTCAAGAAGTTCGGCGACCTCAAGGACGAGCGCGGCCTCGAGCACCCGCCCATGCCGGGCTGGCTCGCCGTCCCCGTGATGCGCCCCAGCGACGAGCCGATCGGCGTCCTCCAGCTCTCCGACCGGTACGAGGGGGACTTCACGGAGGAGGACGAGGCGACGCTGACCCGCCTCGGGAAGATGATCGCGGCGATGTTCGAGGCGGAGTACATCAAGGAGCAGCTCGCCGAGACGCAGGCGCAGCTGCAGCGGCGGACCCTCGCGCTGGAGCAGTCGAACGCCGAGCTGGAGGAGTTTGCGTACGTCGCGTCCCACGATCTGAAGGAGCCGCTGCGGACGGTCAGCAGCTTCACGTCGCTGCTCCGGCGCCGGTACGGAGACCAGCTCGACGACACCGCCGGTCAGTACATGGACTACGTCGTCGACGGGGCGGAACGGATGCGGGCGCTCATCGACGACCTGCTGCTGCTGTCGCGCGTGGACAGCGCGGGCGGGAAGTTCACCGCCGTGGACCTCGACGACCTCGTGGGGGAGGTCCTCTCGTCGCTGAGCGGCCGCATCGAGGAGGCCGGGGCCGCGGTGACCTGCGACCGGCTGCCGCTGGTGCGGGGGGACTCGACGCAGCTGCAGCAGGTCCTCTCCAACCTCCTCGGCAACGCCCTCAAGTTCTGCGGCGACGCTCCCCCGGAGGTGCACGTCTCGGCCTCGCGGCTCGAGGACGGGTGGGCCGTCGCGGTGGCCGACAACGGCATCGGCATCGACCCCCGGCACGCCGACCGGGTGTTCCAGATGTTCCGCCGTCTCCACAAGCGCGAGGAGTACGGCGGCACCGGCATCGGCCTCGCCATCGCCCGCAAGATCGCCCGCCGCCACGGCGGCGACCTGACCCTGGAGTCCGCCCTCGGCGAGGGCGCGACGTTCACCCTGACCCTGCCCGACCACCCCGAGGAGACGACGCGATGATGGCCACCCCCCTGAAGGTCCTGCTGGTCGACGACAGCCCGTCGGACCGGATCCTGACCCGCACCTGCCTCGAGGACTCCAAGCTCCTCATCGAGCTGACCGAGGTGGAGGACGGCGCCGCTGCGCTGGAGCGCCTGCGGGCCGACGGGCCGCTGCCCGACCTCATGCTCCTCGACCTCAACATGCCGGGGGTCGACGGCCGCGACGTGCTCGCCGAGATGCGGAAGGACGCGGTGCTGAGGAAGGTGCCGGTGGTGGTGCTGACGTCGTCGACGGCCGAGTCGGACGTGGTCCGGAGCTACGACCTGGGGGCGAACTGCTACGTCACCAAGCCCGTCGCGCTGGAGCAGTTCCAGGAGATCGTCAACGAGATCGCGGAGTTCTGGTTCATGGTGGTCAAGCTCCCCAACGGGATGCGCTGACCGCCGGTCATCCCCCCGGACGCTTGACGATGCCTATCCAGAAGTCCCCCACGGAGCGCACCACCTCGGTGAACTCCGTCAGCCCGAGGGGCTTCTTGACGAAGCAGTTGACCGACTCCCGGTACGCCTCCTCGATCGCGCTCGGGTCCTCGCTGGAGGTGAGCATCACGACCGGCAGGGTGCAGAGCTCGTGGTCGGCGCGGATGGCGCGGAGGACGTCCATCCCCCGCATCCGGGGGAGGTTCAGGTCGAGGAGCACCAGCTCGGGGCGGGGCGCGTCGGACTTCAGGTACGCCAGCGCCCCCTCGCCCGTCTCCTCGACGTGGAGGTTGTTGGCGAGGCGGATGTCCTCGAGGGCGCGGCGCGTCAGCTCGACGTCGCCGGGGTTGTCCTCGACGAGCAGGATCTCGATCAACTTCACGGTTCCCCCCGAGGGTGCAAGACGATGACCGATCATTACCTGAAACAGGAGCTGTACGAGCTGCTCCGGACCGACGCCCGGGTCTTCGAGTTCCTCCAGGCCGGATCGCTCGACGGCATCTGGTACTGGGATCTGGAGAGCCCCGAGGACGAGTGGATGTCGCCCCGGTTCTGGGAGATCCTCGGCTGGGATCCGGCCGAGCGGGAGCACAAGTCGGCCGAGTGGCAGGACCTCATCCACCCCGACGACCTCCCGGAGGCGCTGGGCGAGTACCACGCCTGCCTGGAGGCGCCGGGGCGCCTCTACGACTGCCCCAGCGTGCGCTACAAGCGGCCCGACGGGAGCTGGACGTGGGTCCGCTGCCGGGGCTTTCTCGTGCGGGACGCCGACGGCAAGCCGATCCGCATGCTCGGCGCGCACAACGAGATCACCGAGCTGAAGCGGACCGAGGAGGCGCTGCAGCGGAAGATCGGGGAGCTGGAGGCCGCGCGCGACGAGCTCAAGCGCAGCAACGAGGCGCTGGCGCAGTTCGCGTACGTCGCGTCCCACGATCTGCAGGAGCCGCTGCGGATGGTGTCGAGCTTCGCCGACCTGCTCGCGCGTCGCTACCGCGAGGAGCTCGACGACACCGCCCGGGGCTGGATCGGGTACATCACCGAGGGGTCGTCCCGCATGTCGGGGCTCATCAGCGGCCTGCTGGAGTGGTCGCGCGTCCACACCCACGGCGGCTCGATGGTCCACGTGCCGCTGAACGGCCTGGTCGGCGACGTGCTCCAGGATCTGTCCGTGGCGATCGAAGACGCCGGCGCGGAGGTGACCGTCGCGCCGGATCTCCCCACCGTCCGCGCCGACCGGGCCCAGCTCCGCCGCGTCTTCCAGAACCTCGTCGGCAACGCGATCAAGTTCCACCGGCCGGAGACGCCGCCGCGGGTCGAGATCGCCGCGGCGCGGGCCGGGGGGACGTGGGAGGTCTCGGTCGCGGACGACGGCATCGGGATCGCGCCGGAGTTCCACGGCCGCGTCTTCGAGATGTTCCAGCGGCTGCACGCGCGCGGCGACTACGCCGGGAACGGCCTGGGGCTGTCGATCAGCAAGCGGATCGCGGAGCGCCACGGCGGCGATCTCCGGCTCGAGTCGGCGGGGGAGGGGCACGGCAGCACGTTCGTGGTGGTGCTCCCGGCGAGCTGAGCGGGAGCTAGTCGGCGGTCTCCCCGACGCGGCGGTTGCTCCACCAGTTCTTCCAGCTCTGGACCTCGTCGGGGCTGACGGGGGCCTCGGGGCCGGCGCCGCCGCGGAAGGTCATGCCGGTGATCTTCTGGAGGCTGTGGACCGCGGCGAGGCGCATGTCGGGCTCCTCGTCGTCGAGCGTGGTCACAAGGACGTCGAGGCCGCCGATGCTGCCGATGGTGCCGAGGGCGTCGACGATGTGGCGGCGGACGAAGAGCGACTTGCCGTCCTTGAAGTTGGCGGGGATGTTCAGCGCCTCGGACAGCGCCACCGACGACTTCCGGCTGCCGATCGCCGCGAGCGCGTCGGCCGCGGCGGCGCGGACCGCCATCGCGCGGTCGAAGAGCGCCTTCTCCAGCGCCTCGCAGGACTCCTTGTCCTTCATCAGCTCCAGCGCGCTGACGGCGCCGAGGCGGCTGATGATGCGGGGCGACTCGAGCCCCGCGACGAGCGTGTTGCGGGCCCCCTCGCCGCCGATCCGGCCCATCGCCCGGGCCGCCACCCAGACCTCCAGCTCGGCCGACGCCTTGTCGGTGTAGATGCGGGCCAGGCTGGGCAGCGCGTTGCCGCCGCGGGCGACCAGCTCGTCGAACCGGGCCGGGGCGAGCTCGGGGGGGACGTTGGGGGAGGCCGCCTCGCCCACGAGCCGGGCCACGGGGTCGGTCTCCGCCTCGACGACAGGGACCTCCGGGATCGGCTCGAGATCGTCGCTCGCGAGCGCCGGGACCGCGGTCAGGAGCAGGCCGGCGATGAGGAGACGTCCACGCATTCGGGGCACTATACAGGAGGTTCTGCGAGCGCCTTCCGGACCGCCTCGAGGAGCTCGGCGGTGCGGTAGGGCTTGTGGAGGACGGGGCCGGGGAGGACGCTCCCGTCGGGGAGCTGCTCGAAGCCGGTGCTGAAGAGGATCCGGGTCTGCGGGCTGATCTCGCGGACCAGCTCGGACAGCTCGACCCCGTCCATCCCCGGCATCGACATGTCCGACAGCAGGAGGTCCGGCCGGAGCCCCTCCGTGACCAGCCCCGCGGCCGCCGTGCCGTCCGCCGCGCGGACCACCGTCAGGCCCGCCCGCTGGAGGATGGTGGAGACGACGTTGAGCACGATCGGTTCGTCGTCGACCACGAGCACGGTCCCCTCCATCGCCCCGGGGGCGGGGTCGATCAGCGCGTCGGCGAGCTGCGAGTCGGTGGGCCCGGGGACGCCGGGGAAGCGGAGCTCGAACCGGGTCCCGCGGGGGCCCGTGTGGACGTCCACGGAGCCGCCCCCCGCCTCGACCACGCGGTAGACGATCGACAACCCCAGCCCGGTCCCTGCGCCCTCCTCCTTGGTGGTGAAGAAGGGCTCGAAGATGTGGTCGAGGACGTCCTTGGGGATGCCGGGCCCGTCGTCGTCGACCTCGAGGACGACGTCGCGCCCGTCGTGGCGGAGGCGGACGTCGACGTGGCCGCGGCCCCCGGTCGCGTCACGGGCGTTGGAGACGAGGTTGAGGAGGACCTGCTCCAGGCCGAGGCGGTCCCCCTCGATCCAGAAGCCGGTGTCGCGTGGCAGGGTCAGGGTGACGGCGTCCCCGACCAGCGAGGAGAGCACGCTCCCGCCCTCGGCCACGACGGCGCCGAGATCGATGACGGCGGGCTCGGTCCGGTCGAGGCGGGCGGTCCTCAGGAGGCGCCCCGTCAGCTCGGCGGCGCGGGTCGCGGTGGCGGCGGCCTCGCGGAGGTGGCGGTCGCGGTCGCGCTCGCCCAGGGTGACGTCGCGGGCCAGCTCGATGCTCCCGAGGATCCCCATGAGGAGGTTGTTGAAGTCGTGGGCGACGCCCCCCGCGAGCCGCCCCACGACGGCCATCTTCTGGGCGTGCATGAGCTGGTCGGCGGCGGCGCGCTCGGAGGTGACGTCCCGCAGCGACGCGAGCCGGCACTCCTCTCCCTCCCACAGCAGCCCGGTCGAGCGGACGGCGACGAGGCGGACCTCGCCGCTGGGGCGCCGGAACCGCTGCTCGCGCTCCTCCCCGGCGGCGGGCAGGTCGAGGACGCTCCCCGCCAGCTCGGCGAGGCGGCGTCCGAGGATCTCCTCGGCGGCGGGGTTGAGGAACCGGACGAGCCCCTCGGAGTCCACCACGGCGAGCCCGTCGGCGTTCTGGACGACGATCCGGAGGCTGGTGTCGGACTGGAGGAGGCGCTCGATCTCCTCCCGCTGGGTCCGGAACGCGCGGTGGCGGGCGAGGGTGTTGCGGAGGAGCCGGACGAGCGGCTTCGGCTCCATCCGGTCCTTGCTGAGGAAGTCGACCGCGCCGGCGAGGATGGCGCGCCCCTCCACGTCCTCGGGGTGGCCGGTCCCCGTGAACATGATCTTCGGGCCGTCGCAGCCGCCGACGGTGGCCTCGCGGATGAGGTCGACGCCGTGGTGGCGGCCGAGGTGGTGGTCGACGAGGTAGAGGTCGTGGCGGCGCTCGAGCATGGCGGCGAGGCCGGCGGCGTAGGTCGCGGCGTGCTCGAACTCGAACAGATCGGGGCCGGCCTCGAGCGCGAGCTCCCGGACGAGCTCGTAGTCCGCGGGGTTGTCGTCCACCACGAGGACGCTCGCCGTGGCGTCCCACGACAGCACCATCATCTCGAGCGTGGAGCTGGCCGACCCCTCCGTCACGTCCCCAATCTACCTCTGTATAGTCGCGCGCGATGCGGCAACCCCCCTTCGGCAAGGTCCTCGTCGCCAACCGCGGCGAGATCGCGGTTCGGGTGATCCGGGCCTGCCGCGAGCTCGGGATCGTCCCCGTGGCGGTGTTCAGCGAGGCCGACCGGGACGCGCTCCACGTCCGCCAGGCGTTCGAGGCGTACTGCATCGGGCCGGCGGCGTCGGCCGAGTCGTACCTCCGGATGGACCGCATCCTGGAGGTCGCGCAGGCGTGCGGGGCGGAGGCGATCCACCCCGGGTACGGGTTCCTCGCCGAGAACGCGGTGTTCGCCCGGAAGGTGGTGGACGCGGGGCTCGCCTGGATCGGCGCGCCGCCGGACGCGATGGAGGTGATGGGGGACAAGGTGACGTCGCGGCAGGCGATGCAGGCGGCCGGGGTGCCGGTGGTGCCGGGCACGACGGAGCCGCTTTCGGACGACGCCGAGGCGGCCCGGATCGCGGCCGGCATCGGCTACCCGGTGATGATCAAGGCGTCGGCGGGGGGCGGCGGCAAGGGGATGCGCAAGGTCGACTCCGCGGACCAGCTGGCGTCGGCGCTGCGGGGGGCGAGGTCGGAGGCAGGGTCCGCGTTCGGCGACGACCGCATCTACGTCGAGAAGTTCATCGAGCGCCCCCGCCACGTCGAGGTCCAGGTCTTCAGCGACGGCCACAACAACCACCTCCACCTCTTCGAGCGGGACTGCTCGGTCCAGCGGCGCCACCAGAAGCTCGTCGAGGAGACGCCCTGCCCGGTGCTGACGCCGGAGATCCGGGCGGCGATGACGGAGGTCGCCACGAAGGCGGCGGCGGCGGTCGACTACCGGGGGGCGGGGACGGTCGAGTTCCTCTACGCCCAGGACGGCTCCTTCTACTTCCTGGAGATGAACACGCGGCTCCAGGTGGAGCACCCGGTCACCGAGCTGGTGACGGGCGTCGACCTCGTCCACGCCCAGATCCGGGTCGCGGCGGGGGAGCCGGCGCCGTTCACGCAGGAGGAGCTGACGCAGCGGGGGCACTCGATCGAGGTCCGGATCTGCGCCGAGGATCCGGCGGCGAACTTCGTGCCGTGCCCCGGTGTGATCGAAACGGTCCGCTTCCCCGGCGGCCCCGGGGTGCGCGTCGACGGGGCGCTGTACCCCGGCTACGAGGTGCCGATCTTCTACGACCCGCTGCTCGCCAAGCTGATCGTCTGGGGCCCGGACCGGGCGAGCGCGATCCAGCGCATGAAGCGGGCGTTGGGCGAGCTGGTGGTGACGGGGATCCGGACGAACATCCCGTTCTTCATCCAGGTCATGCGCCACGCGCCGTTCCTGAGCGGGGACTACGACACCGGGTACATCGAGCGGCACCTGGGCGAGGACCTGCGGCTGGACGAGGGGAGCAAGGCGGACGTGGCGGCGATCGCGGCCGTCCTGGCGACCTGGAAGGAGGAGCAGGCGCGGGCCGGGCGGATGGAGGGTCGGGCGGGAGCCGGCGGTGACGCCGCGTCGTGGGCGATGGCCGGGCGCTTGAAGAGGCTGGGGCGGACGTGATCGATCTTCGGTCGACTTCGAGGCTTCCCGGCGCGCTCACCCTCACAGAAGGCGCGAAGACGCGAAGTTGCGCGAAGGAAACAACAAGAACAACAACTTCGCGAGCCTTCGCGCCTTCGCGCCTCCGTGTTCCGACACCAACCCCGCGGACCCCACCCCGCTCCCCGAAGATCACCGGACCCTGAGATGGCCTGGGAAATCACCATCGGCGGCGAAGCCCGCATGACCGACGTCGAGGACCTCGGCGGGGGCCGCTTCCGGATCACGCTGGGCGAGGGCGTCGTCGAGGTGGACGCCGCGTTTCCCGAGCCGGGGGTCGTCCACCTCGTCCGCGACGGGGAGGCGTTCGAGGTCGACGTGCAGCGGACCGAGCGCGGGCGCGCGGTGACCGTCTACGGGACCGTCTACGAGGCGACCGTCGTCGACGAGCGGGCCAAGGCGCTGGCCGCGCTGGGGGGGCTCGGCGGGGCCGGCGGGGGCGACGAGGTCGTCTCCACGTCGATGCCCGGCAAGGTCGTCGCCGTCCTCGTCACCGAGGGGCAGGCGGTCGCCGCGGGGGACGGGATCGTCGTCGTCGAGGCGATGAAGATGGAGAACGAGCTCCGCGCCGTGGGCGACGGCGTCGTCAAGACGGTCCACGTCGCCGACGGCGAGGCGGTCGAGGGGGGCGCGCCGCTGGTGACCATCGGAGCCGCCGGTGAGTGACGGCTCCGACGTCAAGCGCGCGGTCGCCGAGCAGCTGGAGCTCTGGGAGGCGGAGGTCCTCGCCAAGGCGAAGGGGCGGTTCCCGCTGCGGCGGGAGCGGTTCGAGACGTCCAGCGGGACCGAGGTCCCGGACCTCGTCGGGCCGGCCTCCGACGGCGTCCCCGATCCGGCGACGTACGTCGATCGCGTCGGCGTCCCGGGGCGCCCCCCGTACACCCGCGGGGTCCAGCCCACGATGTACCGGGGCCGGCTCTGGACGATGCGCCAGTACGCCGGGTTCGGCACCGCCGAGGAGTCCAACGAGCGCTACCGCTACCTCCTCGGCGCGGGCCAGACGGGGCTGAGCGTCGCCTTCGACCTCCCCACCCAGATGGGCTACGACTCCGATGCCCCGGAGGCGCTCGGCGAGGTGGGGCGGGTCGGCGTCGCGATCGACTCGATCGAGGACATGGCGATCCTGCTCGACGGGATCCCCCTGGACCGGGTCTCGACGTCGATGACAATCAACGCCACGGCGCCGATCCTGCTGGCGCTCTACATCGCCGTCGGCCGCCGCCAGGGGGTCGCCGCGACGGCGCTGAGGGGGACCGTCCAGAACGACATCCTCAAGGAGTACATGGCCCGCGGGACGTACATCTACCCGCCGCGGCCGTCGATGCGGCTGGTCACGGACCTGTTCGCGTACTGCGCCGAGGCCGTCCCCCAGTGGAACACGATCTCGATCAGCGGCTACCACGTGCGCGAGGCGGGCTGCACGGCGGTCCAGGAGGTGGCCTTCACGCTCGCCGACGGGCTGGCCTACGTGCAGGCGGCGGTGGACGCGGGGCTGGACGTGGACGCGTTCGCGCCGCGGCTGAGCTTCTTCTTCAACGTCCACAACAACTTCCTCGAGGAGGTCGCCAAGTTCCGCGCCGCGCGCCGGCTCTGGGCGACGCTGATGAAGGAGCGGTTCGGGGCGAACGCGCGGTCGCAGCGGCTCCGCTTCCACTCGCAGACGGCGGGGTCCACGCTGACCGCCCAGCAGCCGGACAACAACGTCGTCCGGGTGGCGATCCAGGCGCTCGCGTCGGTCCTCGGGGGGACCCAGTCGCTCCACACCAACTCGCGGGACGAGGCGCTGAGCCTGCCGACGGAGGACTCGGTCCGGATCGCGCTGAGGACGCAGCAGATCATCGCGTCCGAGACGGGCGTCGCCGACTGGGTCGATCCGCTGGCGGGGTCGTACGCCGTGGAGTGGCTGACGGACTCGATCGAGGCGGGCGCGCGGGAGTACATCGACCGGATCGACGGCCTCGGGGGGATGGTCGCGGCGATCGAGCAGGGGTACCCCCAGCGCGAGATCCAGGACGCGGCGTACAAGGCGCAGCGGTCGATCGAGAAGGGGGAGCTCGAGGTCGTCGGGGTGAACGTCCACCAGGTCGAGGACGACGCCGTCCCCGAGACGCTGAAGCTGGACCCGGAGCTGGAGGCGCGGCAGACGGCGCGGACGCGGGGGGTGCGGGCGGCGCGGGACGCGGGCGCGGCGACGGCGGCGCTCGACGCGGTCCGGCGGGCGGCCGAGGGGACCGACAACCTGATGCCCCCGATCGTCGATGCGGTCGAGGCCCGGTGCACGCTCGGCGAGATCTCCGACGTCCTCCGCGAGGTCTTCGGGCTGCACCGCGAGGTGGTCGTCCTGTAGGTCCCGGACTCGGATTGACCCCGGGCCGTCCGACATTAGGCTGTCGGGGTGCCGCTTCCGCAGCTCACCGACGAAGGCGCCTACGCGGATCTCCGCGCGACGCACGACGTCTACGACCTCCACTTCCACACCCGCCACAGCGACGGCCTGGCGCGGGTGGGCGAGGCGGTGGCGCGCGCCCGGGAGCTCGGGATCAAGGTCGCGATCACCGACCACAACGTGATCGGCGGCGTCCTCGAGGCGAACGACGACGAGACGATCGTCCCGGGCATCGAGATCACCACCGCCGAGCGCATCCACCTCCTCGTCTACTTCCGCCGCCGCCGCGACCTCGTCCGGTTCTGGGACCGGAGCGTGGCCCCCTTCCGGCCCCCCGGCGCGTCGCCGCTGGCGGTCGTGCGGCGGTCGGTGGTCGACCTCCTCACCGACCTCCAGGCCTACGACCACCTGACGTCCGCGGCCCACCCGTTCGCCTTCGCGAAGAACGGCTGGATGACCGTCCGCCAGGCCCACGCCCACATCGGCACCCTGATCGGCGACCTCTGCGCCGTCGAGACGACCAACGGCGAGGAGCTCGACAGCGGCAACGAGCTGGCCCGCGCGCTGGCCCGCGACCGCTCCTTCGCGTCCACCGCGGGGAGCGACGGCCACCTCCTCCGCGAGCTCGGGACGGTCGCCCTGGCGCTGCCGAAGGGGACGGACCTCTTCGAGGGCGTCCGCGGCCGCGCCGGCACCGTCGTGGACCTCCGCCCCGACGGGCTGTGGCGCCGCGCCGCGTCGCAGCTCCCCAAGGCCCGCTACTACGCCGCCGCCCCCGCGCGCGTCCTCCGGAACCTGATCTAGCGATGACCGCGCCCCTGTGGGGGGCCGCGCTGGCGGTCCTGTGGGCGGGGCTCGGCCTGTGGGCCGCGTGGCACGCCCTGCTCCACAAGAAGCTCCCCCAGAGCAAGCTCCTGTGGCTCGTCGCGATCGGCGTCGCGCCGCTCTTCGGGGCGGTGATGTACGCGCTCGTGGGGGTCGACCGGATCGGGCGGCGGGCGACGATCAAGGAGCTCCGGAACCGCGCCGTCCGGGGGGAGCTGTCGGCGATCCTGGAGTCGGACCGATCGCAGGACGCGAGCCCTGCGGAGGACGACCACCTGCCGTCCCACCTGCAGGACTTCGCCCGCATGCTCGCGCAGCTGTCGCGGTACCGCGCGGTGGGGCAGAACCGGGTCGACCTGGTCGCGGGCGGCGACGCCTGGTTCCCGCGGCTGCTGGGGACGATCGACGGGGCGGAGGAGTTCGTCGTCCTGGAGACGTTCATCTACGACTGCGACGCGATCGGAACGCAGGTCCTCCACGCGCTCCGGCGGGCGGCCCAGCGGGGCGTCCGCTGCCACCTCCTGTACGACGCGATCGGCTCGCTCAACCTCGACCTGACGGCGGTGGCGGCGGCGCAGGCGGACGGCGTGCGGGTGTCCCCGTTCGCGTCCCGGTCGCTGCTCCGGGGGCGGTTCCAGATCAACCTGAGGAACCACCGCAAGATCGCGGTGGTGGACGGCGAGATCGCGTGGACGGGGGGGATGAACGTGTCCGCCCGGCACGGCGACCGGAAGGACGTCGGGATCCTCAGCGAGGACGTCCACTTCGAGGTCAAGGGGCCCGCCGTCCACCACCTGATGGCGGCGTTCGCGGAGGACTGGCACTACGCGACGGGGGAGAAGCTGGTCGGCCCGGAGTACTACCCGGAGGCGGCGCCGGCGGGGGACGCGATCTGCCGGGTGCTCCCGTCCGGCCCCGACGGGGACGCGGCCGTGTGGCAGAAGACGCTGATCGCGGGGATCCACAACGCGCAGTCGATCGTCCGGCTGCAGTCGCCCTACTTCATCCCCGACCAGGCGCTGATGCTGGCGCTGACGACGGCGGCGCAGCGGGGCGTCACCACGCAGGTCGTCGTCCCCGCGCGGACGGACCACCGGTACGTGGACTGGGCGATGGTGTCGTTCTTCGGCGAGCTGGCGGCGGCGGGGGTCGAGGTCTACCGGCGGGAGCCGCCGTTCGTGCACAGCAAGCTGCTCGTGCTGGACGACGTGTGGGCGACCATCGGCAGCGCCAACGCCGACCCGCGGAGCTTCCACCTCAACTACGAGCTGAACCTCGGGATCGTGGGGGGCGAGGCGGTGGCGCAGATCGTGACCGAGTTCGAGGCGCAGATGGCGCGGAGCGAGCTCCTCCCCGCCGACTGGCACGCCGGCAGGAGCCCCGTGCAGCGGGCGTGGTCGTCGTTCTGGGCGCTCTGGTCGCCGCTGCTGTAGGGCATCGCTTCAGGCGCTGTTGCTGAACCAGCACTCCGGTCCGTCGACGCCGGCGAGCGGCTGGACGTGCATGCGGAACTCGTCGTCCACGGACAGCCAGCCTCGGTTGGGGATCTCCTCCCACACGTCGTCCGGCGACGTCGGGTCTGACGCGATGAGGACGTGGGTGTGGCGGATGCCCGTGCGGCGGGGGCCGAAGCAGACCTTCTCGGCGATGGGGCAGATGTCGAAGTCGGCGCACCGCTTCTTCTGGGTGCTGAAGCTGAGGCCGCCGTTGAAGCGGTGGGCGAGGAGGACGCGGCTGTTGGTGAGGACGAAGTTCATCATCGGCTCGCGCTCGTCCGCGCCGGACTCCTGGGACAGCTCCCGGAGCCACAGCATGAGCTCGGACAGGGCGTCGCCGGTCCCCTCGGGGAGCTTGCCGGTGGGGTGCTCGACGTCGAGCCCGACGCGCTCGAGCGCGGACAGCACGAGGTAGAAGAAGTGCTCGGAGTCGGTGTTGCCGCCGATCCGAGGCAGGAACCGCGGGTGGATGCGGGTGCGGACCTCGTCCTCGAACTCACGGAACCCGAAGATCGTGCCGTTGTGGCAGAAGCTCCAGCCGTCGTGCTCGAAGGGGTGGGTGTTCTCCAGCGCGAGCTCGCCGACGGTGGCCTTGCGGACGTGGGCGACGACGGCGTGCGAGGTGAGGAACTCGCTGACGCGGGTGAACCGCTCGTCGGTGAAGGCGGCCTCGATGGACTTGACCTGGTGCGGCTGGCGCTCGCCGGCGAGGTAGTAGGCGATGCCCCACCCGTGGGGGTGGCCGCGGGACTGCGCCTGCAGCGCGTTCTCGGCCTTGACGAGCGAGCGCTGGACCTTGAGGGACACCCGGCTCATGAAGGCGAACATGCGACACATCGGACGTCCCTCATACGGGAGGCGGACGCCGCAAGGCAAGCCCTCCGCGCGCCCTCCGGCACGGCATGACGAGCGTCGGTGCGCGCGCCCGGGGTGTGTGCTCTGATTTTTTCGACCTTGCGGAGGGCGGGAGGCGTGATGCGGCGCGCCGGTTCCGATACCTCCGTCGCCGTCCTCGCTGCGGGGGCGGCGGCGGCCCGTTTGCCATCGACGTCTCCCTCGAGCTGGGGGTGGCCGGGGGGGTGCTCCAGGTCCCCGCCCTGCTGATCGCCCTGCGGCTCCGGCGCCCCCTCGACGTGGGCCTCTTCACCGTCCTCTGCACGGCCCTCGTCGTCCTTGCGTGGAGCCTCTCGCCCGCGGGGGGCGAGGGGTGGAAGGTGGCGACCAACCGGCTGCTCGCCGTCGGCGCGCTGTGGGCCGTCGCCGCGCTCGGGATCGTGTACCTCCGCGGCTGGGACGTGTTCCGGGACCCGCTGGCGTCCATGCCGATGGGGATGCTCCTGATCGATCGCGGCGGGCGCATCGTCTTCGCCAACGAGCGCGTCCAGCACATCTTCGGCTACGGCGCCGACGAGCTCCACGGGCTCGAGATCGCCCACCTCGTGCCCCCCCGCTTCCGGGAGGCGCACCGCGCCCACGAGGAGCGCTTCTGGCACGAGGGGAGGCCACGGGTCATGGGGGGGCGCGTGCCGTGGTCGGTCTCCACGCCGACGGCCGGGAGCTTGCCCTGGAGATCGGCCTCGCCCCGCTCCGCCGCCGGGGGCGGGCGCTGGTCCTCGCGTCGGTGCTCGGCGTGTCGCAGCGGGTGGAGGCGGACAACGCCCTCAAGGAGCAGCACGCCGGGGTCGTCGCGGGGCTGCAGCGCCAGGCCGACGACCTGTTGGGGCTCCTCGAGCACGGCGGCGGGCTCGCCGTGGTCAGCCCGGACGGGAGGCTGGTGCTGGCGAACGCGGAGGCCGGGCGGCTGCTCGGGTTGGACCTCCGGAGCGACGGCGCCGCGCGGCTGCCGGTCCCCCTGCTGCGTGACCGGGCTGCCGTCACGCGGCTCGATCGCGACGGCAGCCCCACGCGGGTCCACACGACGGTCGCCCCGATCCCCTGGAACGGCGAGGCCGCCCTCGCGGTGGCGGTCCGCGAGGCCGGGGCGAGCGAGCAGCCCGACGGCGCCCCCGGCCTCGTGGGGCGGGTCCTCGTCGTCGACGACGAGGCGACCGTCGTCGAGCTCGCCCGCGAACGGCTGGCGGCGAGCGGGCTCGGCGTGGCGACCGCCGCCAGCGCCGAGGAGGCGTTGGACACCCTCGCGGCGCGGGGGCCCTTCGACCTGGTCGTGACCGATCTCGTGATGCCGGGGTTGAGCGGCGTCGAGCTCGCCGGGCGCAGGCATGAACGACGCGTCCGCGGGGCCGATCGGGCGGCTGTCGCGCACCGCCGTGCGCCAGCAGCGGCTGGCCTACGCGGGGAGCCTGCTGGTGCTCACGGGGGCGCTGGCGGTGTCGCTCGCGTCGGCCCTGCGGTCGGTCGACCGGGAGGCGGACGTCCTCGCGCGTCGGATCGCGGAGACGTACGTGGTCGAGACGGTGGCGCTGCGGTCGTGGGTCTCCGAGCAGGGGGGGTTGTACGCGCCGGTGGGCGACGGGCTGGCGCCCAACGTCCACCTGCCGGAAGACCGGCGGGAGGTGACCACCGAGGACGGCCGCCGCCTGGTCCTCCTCAACCCCTCGTATCTGACGCGCATCCTCGGGGTCCGGACGGAGCGGGCGGCGGGCACCCGCATCAAGCTGACGGCGCCGGATCCGATCGTGCCCGCGAACGCGCCGGACGCGTGGGAGGCGGCGGCGATGGCGGAGATCGGCGGGCTCGCGGACCGCCGCTGGGACCGGACACGGGACGCCGTCGGGGGGGTGCGCTACCGCTACCTGGCCCCCCTGGAGGCCGAGCCGAGCTGCCTCGCGGGCTGCCACGAGCCGTCGTCGGCGACGGCCTACGGGGCGCTCGGTGCGCTGGTGGTGAGCTACGACTTCGGCCCCTTCGCGGCCGCGGTCGCCGGGCAGAAGCGGAGCATCGTCGCCGCCCACGTCGGGCTCTGGCTGGTCGCGCCCCTGGCGCTGACGGCGATCGGGGTGGCGCTGCGGCACTCGCTCGCGGACCTCGCCGCGGCGGGGGTCCGGATCAGCGGGCTCGAGCGCCTCCTCCCGATCTGCGCGAGCTGCAAGAAGGTCCGCGTCAACGGCGTGGATGCGTCCGCGCCGCCGCGCTGGGTCCAGATCGAGGACTACGTCCACCAGAGCGTCGACGCGGCGACCTTCAGCCACGGGGTCTGCCCCGACTGCGTGGCGGCGCTCGACGCGCCCGAGGTGTCCTAGCTGCCGACGGTGGTGCGGATTGGCGCGAGGCCCCATACTCCTGCCCTCGTGTTCAACCTGGGACCGCTCGAGATCCTCGTCGTGTTCGGCCTCGCGCTGGTGGTGCTGGGGCCGCGGCGGCTGCCCGAGGTGGCGCGGTACCTGGGGAAGTTCTACGGGACGATCCGCAAGACGACGTGGGAGCTGCGGCAGACGCTGGACAACGAGCTCCTCGAGGAGGAGCGGCGCGAGCGGCGGGAGGCGGCGGAGAAGCGGCGGGAGGAGTTCCGGGCGAAGCGGGCGGCGGAGCGGGCGCAGGAGGAGCCGCCGCCGCCGCCAGAGGTGGGGCCCACGGTCGCCGAGGAGGCGCCGCCGCCGGAGTCCTCGGATGAGTGAGGAACAGCTCCCCGTCCCCATCGACCAGGTCGAAGAGGAGGAGCCCTCTGCGGACGAGGTCGAGTCCTACCGGATGACGCTGCTCGAGCACCTCATCGAGCTCCGCAACCGCATGATCAAGGCCGGCATCGGCGTCGCCGTGGCGCTCGCGATCGTCCTCCCCTTCGGCAGCGAGGTGTTCGACTTCCTCATCGCCCCCGCCGAGGGGAAGCTCCACGGGGGCGAGTTCATCGCCACGAAGCTGTACGAGAAGTTCATGGTCGACCTGAAGGTCGGCTTCTTCGGCGCGCTCATCCTCGCCTCGCCCGTCATCGCGTACCAGACGTGGGGGTTCGTCGCGCCGGGGCTCTACAAGAACGAGCGGCGGATGGTGTGGCCGTTCGTGCTGCTGTCCTCGCTGCTCTTCGCCGGCGGGGTCGCCGCCTGCTACTACGGCATCCTCCCGTACGCGATCGAGTTCTTCACGAAGTACAACGAGGGGGGCGCGATCGCGACGCAGCTGAAGGTCGAGGAGTACCTCAGCTTCATCATCCGGTTCCTCACCGCGTTCGGGCTCGTCTTCCAGACGCCGCTGGTGATCTTCTTCCTCGCCCGGATGGGGCTGGTGACGGCGGACGGGCTGAAGAAGTTCCGGCGCTACGCGGTGGTGCTGGGGTTCGCGGGCGCCGCCGTGATCACGCCGCCGGACCCGGGGTCGCAGCTCGCCGTGGCGCTGCCGTTCATCGGGCTGTACGAGGTCGGGATCGTGGTCGCGAGGCTGTGGGGGAGGCCGAAGCCGGGGGCGGAGTTCGCGGTCGCGGAGGACGCCGACGGCGGCTCCGAGGGCGGCTCCGAGGGCGGCTCAGAGGGCGGCTCAGAGGGCGGCTCAGAGGGCGGCTCAGAGGGCGGCTGAGACGGCGCGGTCGATCGCGTCGCTGTCGAAGCCGCGGAGGACCGTCCCGTTGACCACGATCACGGGGACGCCGCCCCGGCCGCCGGTGATGCGGGCGAAGTCGCGGCCCGCCGCGGGGTCCTTCTCCACGTCCAGCTCGACGAACGGGTAGCCCTTCGACGTCATGAACCGGCGCGCCTGGCGGCAGTAGCCGCACCACGAGGTGCTGTACATCGTGATGTCGAGCTTCTCCTTCTGGGCGGCCGTGAGCTCGCCGACGTCGCGCGCGGCCTGCCGCTCGAGGCTGCGGCGGGCGGCGGGGTTGGCGAGGGGGGCGGTCGTGGGGGCCGGCTTGTCGGCGCCCCGGAGGCGCCGGGGGAGGTGATCGACGTGGTCGTTCGTCTCGGTCAGGGCGATGCGGCGGCCGTCGCTGATCCGCTGCCGCAGGGTGTCGGCGGCGGGCCGGTCGTCGTGGCCCCGGGGGACCTTCGCGAGCTCGCGGAGGACGTTGACGTAGCCGGGGTGCTCGTAGCCGATGGTGGGGTTCCGGCGGAGCAGCTCGCGCTCGATGCCGAGGGCCCGCTCGTAGTGATCCGCACCGCCCCCGACGCACCCCGTCAGGACGAGCGCGAGGGCGAGCAGGGCTGCATGCAAAGGCCGCATCGAAGGCGTACGATAAGCGCCCCTTCGGGAGGTGCAACGTGATCGAACTGTTCGCCGACGTGGATCTCAGCAACGACGCCGCGGCCTACATCGCGTCGGGCCTGCGGGCCCTCGCGGGGTGCGACGGCTTCCACACGAACGAGATCGCGCTGGTGGAGGAGTTCGAGCGAGGCGTCGGCATCGACCCGACGAGCGCGAGCGACTTCCAGTCCGCCGGGGGCGGGCCCCTCAAGGACGACTCCGAGCGCGAGCTGTTCCTGTCGTCGCTGCAGCTGCTGGCGCTCGCGGACGGCCGCATCTCGGCCCGCGAGGACGAGTGGATCACGTCCGTGTCGAGCGATCTCGGCATCGGCGAGGCGCGCCGCCAGGAGCTGGCGGTGCAGGCCAAGCAGTACCTCCTGAGCAGCCTCGCGGGCGTCAACGCGTTCCGCGCGCAGGCCGAAGCGGTGGGCAAGAGCCTGGGCCTCACGGACGCCCAGATCGCCGAGGTCCTGGACTCCTAGGACGGCTCAGAAGACCGTCGTCGAGTCCACGCCGGGGCGGCTCAGCCGCGGCGCGCGGGCGCCGGGCGACGACGCGATCACGGTGTCGTCCCAGCACGTCACGCAGTCCCGGCCGGACTCCTTCGACCGGTAGAGCGCCTGGTCGGCGAGGTCGATGAGGTCCTGCTGGTTGGCGGCGTGGTCGGGGAACGTCGCGATGCCGATGCTGACGGTGCAGCGGAAGCTGACGGGCTTGCCGCCGTCGTTGAAGACGAAGATCTCCTCCTTGAACGCCTCGCGCACGCGGTTGGCGAGGATGCGGGCGCCCTGGGTGTCGGTGTCGTCGAGGAGGAGGCAGAACTCCTCGCCGCCGTAGCGGGCGGCCAGGTCCGTCCCCTCGCGGACGGTGTCGGCGAGCAGCCGGGCGAGGCGCTTGATGACCTCGTCCCCCATGGGGTGGCCGTAGGTGTCGTTGACCGACTTGAACTTGTCGATGTCCATCAGCAGGAGCGACGTCTTCAGCCGGGTGCGGCCCGACGCGGCGAGCTTGTTGCTGAGGACCTCCTGGAAGCGGCGGTGGTTGGGGAGGCCGGTCATGCCGTCGGTGACGGACCGGGACTCGTGCTCGGCGAAGAGGCGGCCGTTGGAGATCGCCGCGCCGACCTGGTGGAGCAGGACCTGGAGGCGCTCGGCGTCCTCGCGCTCGAAGGCGGGGCCGCTGCGGCGGGCGGCGACCATCGCGCCGAGGGGGGGGTGGTCGCCGCCGCCGGGGGCGACGATGGGGAGGACGATGAGGGAGTCGAGGTCCAGCGTCGGGCCGGCGGCGCTGCCGAAGAGCACCGGGGGGTGCGCGGCGGAGTCGATGTCGGTCCGGTCGATGGCGGTCCGGTGGCGGACGGCCTGGGCGAGGAGGCCCTCGTTGGCGGTGAGGAAGAACGGCGCCTCGGGGGGCGCGTCCTCGAACCCGGCGTGGGCGACGACGCGCATCCGCTCGTCGGTCTCGTCGCACAGGGCGACGGCGCAGGCGTCGTTCCAGACGAACTCGCCTGCGGACCGGACGACGGCGTCGGTGATGGCCTCGATGCGGACGTGGCGGGAGACCTCGCGGCAGGCCTCGTAGAAGGCGTCCTTCTCGCGCATGCCCCCCTTGACGGAGGTCAGGTCGACGGCGCGGGTGATGAGGCGGGCGACGAAGTCGGAGATGTTTCCGGCCAGCTCGCGGGCGACGTCGTCGAGGGCGTCGGCGTCGGCGTGGTCGAGGATCACGACGCCCCAGGGCCGGTCGGCGTCGGTCAGGGGGATCGCGAGGACGGCGGCGACGGCGCCGGGGTCGACGCGGTGGACGATGCGGGGGTCCTGGTCGCGGACGGAGCGGAGGAAGACGGGGGTCCCGGCCTTGAAGGCGGCGCCGAAGATGCCCTCGCGGGCGCCGACCTCGCAGACGATCTGCTGGCTGTCCCCGGCGATGGCGACGGCGACGAGGCGGCCCGCGAGGTCCTCCCCGGCCGGGCGGTAGACGGTGGCGCTGGCGGCGCCGGTGGCGGACACGAGGACGGCGCAGGCCCGCTCCATGTCCTCCTGGAGCTCGCGGGCGATGGCGCGGAGGTCGCGGTCGTGCTCCTGGGCGCCGTACGAGGCCCCGCGGGCGGCGGGGGAGGCGGCGGCGGTCTCCGAGGCGAGGCCGCCGGCTTCGTCCTCGAGGGTGCGGAGGCGGGCGCGGGTGCGCTCGTGGGCGGCGCGCTCGGAGGTCAGCGCGTGGCCCGGGACGACGGCGCAGAGGAGGAGGCTGGCGGCGAAGAGCGCCTGGGCGGACCACGCGGACGCGGCGGCGAGGCCGAGCCAGGCGGGGAGGAGGACGCAGGCGGCGAGGGCGGCGGCGGCGGGGAGGGCGCGGCGCTGGCCGGCGTGCAGGGACGCGGCGCCGATGACGAGGAAGGCGAGGACGGCGGCGCTGCCGGGGGCGAGGCCGAGGCCGCCGGCGGGGAGCGCGGCGGCGGTGTCGGGGGCG
>CAYFOA010000075.1:0-19800 GCA_964344575.1 uncultured Rickettsiales bacterium
TCGCGCCTTGCCCGTCGTCCCGGACGGACGACGGGCACCCGGGCAGGGCCCGAACGAGGCCCGCCTCACGGACAACCACCGATGCGGGCGCCCTCTCGGATCGAGAAGCCCGTCCCGCCTCTGCTCATCCCGGCGGCGGGATCCATCTCGTCAGGCATCGCTGGTATAAGCCGCCCGCGGAGATGACGACTCGGATCACCGGGGGCGCCCTGCGCGGACGCCGCCTCCAGACCCCGAAAGGCGAGGGCGTGCGGCCGACGAGCTCCCGGGTGCGCGAGTCGATCTTCTCCATCCTCGGACACGACCTGGGAGGCCTCCGCGTGCTCGACCTCTGCGCCGGCGCCGGCACGCTCGGGATCGAGGCCGCGTCGCGCGGCGCGCGGTCCGTCGTGTTCGTCGAGCAGAGCCGCGCTCACGCGCGCGTCCTCCAGAAGAACGTCGCCCTGCTGGACGGCCTCGCCGAGCACCGGGTCCTCCAGGCCGACGCCGCCCGGGCGCCCCAGCTCCTCGCGGGGGAGGGGGCCTTCGACCTCGTCTTCGTGGACGCCCCCTACGCCGGCGACGTCGCCGGCCGCGTGGTCGCCGCCCTCGGCGCCGCGGACGACGCGCTCCTCGACGCGGACGTGACCGTCGCGGTGGAGACCGACGCGTCGGCCGAGCTCCCCGACCCCGCCGGCGCGCTCCACGTCGCCGACCGCCGCACCTGGGGGCGCACGTCCCTGACCCTGTACCGAAAGGGGGCCGCATGAGCGCCCGCATCGCCATCTACCCCGGCAGCTTCGACCCGCTGACGACCGGCCACGTCAACATCGTCCAGCGCAGCCTCGGCATCTTCGACGAGATCGTCGTCGGCGTGCTCAACCACCCCAGCAAGCGGGCGATGTTCACCCCCGAGGAGCGGGTCGCGCTCATCGAGGAGGTCTTCGCCGACGAGCCCCGCGTCCAGGTCGACGCCTTCGCCGGGCTGCTCGTCGACTACGTCCACCGCCGGGGCGCGACCACGGTCGTCCGCGGGCTCCGCGCGGTGCAGGACTTCGAGTACGAGTTCCAGATGACGATGATGAACCGCCGCCTCGCGCCGGACATCGACACCGTCTTCATGATGACGGACGAGGAGCACTTCTACGTCGCCTCGCGGACGGTCAAGGAGGTCATCTCCCTGGGCGGGGACATCAGCGGGCTGGTGCCCGTGAGCATCGAGGCGGCCATGCGCCGCAAGCTGGAGGAGCAGGGATGACGCGACTGACCGACCGGGTGCAGGCGATGAAGCCGTCGGCGACGTTCGCGATCAAGGCCAAGGCGGCCGAGCTGCGGGCAGCGGGGCACGACGTCGTGGACCTGTCGGCCGGCGAGCCGGACGGCAGCCCCCCCGTGGAGGCCCCCGCGGCGGCGATCGCGGCGGTCGAGGCGGGCCGGAACCGGTACGCGCCGGTGGCCGGGCTCCCCGAGCTGCGGGACGCCATCGCGGAGACGTACCGCGCCCGTGGCCTCGACGTGGGCCGGGCCAACGTCCTCGTCACGTTCGGCGGCAAGCAGGCGCTGCACCACCTCGCCCACGCGCTCCTCCAGCCCGCCGACGAGGTCGTCCTCTTCAGCCCCTACTGGGTCTCGTACATCCCCCAGTTCGAGCTGGCGGGCGCCCGCCCCGTGGTCGTGACGACCCGGCCGGAGGACGGATTCCAACCGGATCTCGACGAGGTACGCGCTGCGATCTCGCCGAACACGCGAGCGATCCTGGTCAACAGCCCCAGCAACCCGACGGGATGCGTCATCACGCGGGACCGGCTGGCGGCGATCGACGCCCTCGCCCGGGAGCACGACCTCGTCGTCATCAGCGACGAGATCTACGACAACCTGACCTACGACGGCGTCGAGGCGACCTGCTTCCCCACGCTGTCGCCGGACGCGCCGGCGCGGACCGTCATCGTCAACGCCGTGAGCAAGACGTACGCGATGACGGGGTGGCGCGTCGGCTGGCTCGTCGGCCCGGCGGACCTCGTCAAGGCCTGCAGCAAGCTCCAGGGGCACTGCACGTCGGGCGTGAGCCCGGTCAACCAGCTCGCCGCGCTGGCCGCGGTGACCGCCCCGCGGGACTTCCTCGACCCCATCAAGGCGGCGCTCGTCCGCCGGCGCGCGATGCTGTCAGAGGGGCTCGACGCCATCGACGGCTTCGCGGTGGGGCCGCTGCCGCAGGGGGCCTTCTACCTGTTCCCCCGCGTGGACGGCCTCTTCGGCCGGACGACCCCGGACGGGACCGTGCTGCGCGGCGCGTTCGACGTCGCCAACTACCTCATCGCGCAGGGCGTCGGCGTCGTCCCGGGGGAGGCGTTCGGGGAGCCGCGCTGCGTCCGCATCAGCTATGCACTGGCCACGTCGACCCTGGAGGCAGGCCTGGGCAAGCTCCGTGCGGCGGTTGCACAGCTTCGCTAAACACTGATCAAAAGCGGTGCAGACACACCGCGCACAGGGTTTGCCTGAGCAGGCGCAGGACTAGGCGTCGTTGCCCTGGGGGCCGTGGACGCGGCGGGGGCGGGCGCGGCCGTGGCGCTTGCCCTCCTCGCGGATCCGCTTGACCGTCCAGCCGCCCGTGATCGCGGCCTCGGCGTCGATCCCCGCCTTGAGGATCTCCTCGGCCTTGAAGATGGACAGCCGGCCGTCCTCGATCGCCGTGCGGAGCGCCGGCTCCTGGGCGACCCGGAGGTACCGCTGGAGCGTCCGCTTGCGGCGGCCGGTGATGTGCTCGATCTCCTTGAGCGCGACCTGGTCCTCGTGCAGCCGGAGCGTCGACTGCAGCCGGGAGACGGTGGTCGTCTCGGCGGCCCGCTCGCGCGGCGGCTCCATCAGCTTGAGCCGGCGGCAGGCCTCGTCGTCGATGCCGCGCCACACGATGGCGGGGACGCTCCGCATCCGGAGCTGGCGCGCCGCGGCGAGGCGGCGGAACCCGTCGATGACCTGGTAGCCGGTCCCCACCTCGCGGAGGATCAGCGGCTTGCGGAGCCCCTCCACGCGGATGCTCCGGACCAGCGGCTCGCCGGGGATGGACGACCCGTCCGCGAACGTCCGGTCGCGCCAGTCGATCCGGCCCACGGAGATGGACTCGACGAGGGACTCGACGGCCTCGTCGCGGTCGAAGAGGGGCCCCTGGTTCGCCGACCCGACGAGGTCCAGCAGGTTCCCCTGGCCCGACGGCTCGGCCAGCGACGGCCGGCCCGGCATCGTCGCCAGCTCGGGCTCCATCACCAGGATCCCGTCGACGAGGTCCCAGTGCATCTTCGCGCTGGTCTCGAGCGCGAAGGGGAACGTGCGGGGGAGGACCACCCGGTCCTGCGACCCGAGGCGGAGCTTCGCCGCGTTCCGCACGATCTCGAAGAAGGGGTGGTCGTCGTCGGGGAACCAGGCCCGGAGCTGCTTGCTCAGATCGACGTACTGCTCCCACGTGTGCAGCGGCAGCGCGTACAGCCGGTCCCGGAGCGCGCTCACGACGAAGCGGTCGCCCCGCTCGATGCCGTGGTGGTGGAGGAACTCCGCCGGGATGCTCAGCCGGCGCTCCTTGGCGATGTACTTGATCCGCCGTGTCAGCTTGCCCATGTCCGCACCTCGCTTCTGTGGATGAGCGACCTTCCGAAGTTACGGGTGAATGGTAATTTCTGTCAAGCCGACATGCCGTCCCGAGTTGGCCGAATCAACAAATGGTAACGAGAACACCACCAGCAAGCTACTGAAAACAGGGCAGTTTTCAAGTTCATACATACCAGTATGAAATGGGCCCAATTCGAGCTCGCGCCGATCTGTTTGCACAGGCGCACGGCGCTGTGGACAGCCTGTGGAAAAGTGCGCCGCTACTCGAGGATGGCGCTGCGCGTCGGGATCGCCGCGATCGTCTCGGCGAGCGTCCGCGACGGCTCGAACCCCAGCTCGCGCCGGATCCGGCTCCCGTCGACGACGCACGAGAACCGGACGAAGTCGATCGCGTGGGGCGGCAGCTTGCTCAGCCCCACCGAGAACGCCAGCCGGTCGGTCGCCGACAGCAGCGGGTGGGGGATGGGGACGCGGCGCCGGTTCAGGCGGCGGAGCAGCTCGCACAGCGGCAGCGCCCCCGGCCCGACGACGTTGAAGATCCCCCGCGCCCCCGGCTGCAGCGCCTTGGCGATGGCCCCGATGACGTCGTCCTCGTGGATCAGCTGGATCATCGGGTCGAAGCCCAGCGCCGTCGGCACCGGGTGCCGCTGGAGGTAGCTGTAGAGCATCCCCTCGCGGATGTTGGGGCCGACGATGTGGACGGGCCGGAGGAGCACCAGCTGGGCGTCCCCGTGCTCCCACATCCAGGACCGGCAGAGGTGGTCGAACTCGACCAGGTCGGCGAGCTCGTCGTACCGCGCCCCCAGCCGCAGCGGCATGTCCTCGCTGAGCATCGTCGCGTTGTCGGGCCGCGCGCCGTACACCGACGCCCGGCTCAGCATCACGACCTTGCTCACGTCGTACTTCTCGCACCAGCCGAGCAGCCGCTGCGTCCCCTGGACGTTGACCTCGTGGCGCTTCGCGATGGGGACCCGCTGGTCGCTCACGAAGGCGAGGTGGACGACGCCCCAGGGGCGGACCGTCCGGAAGACGTCCTCGGCCGCCCCGCGGCGGATGTCCACCCGCCGGAACTCGAAGCGGGCGGGCACGTCCAGCACCCAGTTCCGCTTGTCGAGGCCGACCACGTTCAGGTCGGTGTGCTCCAGCAGGTGGCGGAGCAGCGCCCGGCCGACCCCGCCGCAGACGCCGGTGATGATCAGCGTCCGCTTGGCCGCCTTCTTGCGACGCGGCTTCTTCGCCTTCGCCGTGCTCACCGCGCGAAGATCCCCGTCCGCTGCTGGCGGCCCCGGGCGATCAGGTCCCGCATCGCGTCCTTGACCCGCTCGACCTTGTCCGCCACCTCGGCGTCGGTCGCGTCGTGGTCGCCGTCGAAGTGCATCGGCTCCCCGAAGTTGAGGATGAACTTCGTCGGCAGCGGCGCGAACGCCAGCGGCCCGAGCACCGGCAGCGTCGCCGGGATCGGCAGGTAGGGCGCCCCGAAGAGCCGCGCCAGGGGCTTGACGTCGTACACCGAGGGGATGCTCTCCTCGCTCCCCACCACGCCGACGGGGACGATCGGCGAGTTCGTCTCCAGCGCCAGCCGCATGAACCCCAGCCCGAACCGCTGCAGCTCGTAGCGGTGCCAGATCGTCTTCCCCGACCCCCGCACCCCCTCGGGGAACACCAGCACCGCCTCGTCGTTCTCGAGCAGCGCCCGGCAGTCGTCCCGGTTCCCCACGATCTGGCCGCAGCGGGCGAAGAGCGTCGACACGAAGGGGAGCGTCGGCACCCACCGCTCGACCATCGCGCGGACGATGCGGGGGGGCTGCGCCTCGAGGATGGCGGCGGTCCCCACCACCAGCCCGTCGAAGGGGAACTGCCCCCCGTGGTTGGCGATGAGCAGCACCCGCCCCTCGGGGATGTTCTCGATGCCGTGCGTCTCGGTCCGGAAGTAGCGCCGGTACAGCCACCGCGTCCCCGCCAGCGCGCGCACGGCGGTCCGCGGGTTCATCCCCCAGGCGTCGTAGCCGAACTCGTTCAGCTTGTTGGGGACGGACTCCAGGATGGAGCGGAGCTCGTCGTCGAGGACGACGTCGTCGATGCGGTCGAGCAGGCCGGGCATGACGGCCGACCGTACACCACGCCGCCCTCTGCTACCATCCCGCCGCCATGGCCGGGGCCATCCACAGCGTCATCATCGACTGCTCGCGGGACGACTTCTACTCGGTCATCCTCGACTACGAGACCTACCCCGAGTTCCTCCCCGACATGGAGGACGTCCGGGTGGTCGCGCGGGACGGGCGCACGGTCGACGTCCACTTCACGCTGAACCTCGTCAAGCAGCTCCGGTACATCCTCCGGCTCGTCGAGAGCCCGGACCGGTACGGGCTGGACTGGACGCTCCTGGAGGGGCCGTTCAAGAAGAACGCCGGCGGGTGGCAGCTCGAGGAGGCGGAGGGCGGCAGGACGCACGCGAGCTACACCATCGAGGTCAGCGTCGGCGTGTTCCTCCCCGGGACGCTCGTCAACAAGCTCGTCGGGCAGACGCTCCCGGCCACGCTCAAGGCCTTCAAGGAGCGCGCCGAGGCGCTGCACGGTCCCGCCGAGTGAAGAACGCGAGGATCCTCCCGGCGCTGCTGGCCGTCGGCCTGCTGCTCTTCATCTTCGCGCAGACCTGCGAGCGGGAGGCGGCCGCGCCCCCCGAGGCCGCCGCCCCGGACGCGCCCGCCGCCCCGGACCCGACGCCGGACGTCGATCCCTTCGCCGAGCGCCTCGACGCCCTCCGCGCCGAAGCCGCCGCCGTGAGCCCGAAGAACGACGACGGGAGCCGCGAACCGGACCGTGAGTCGCTCGTCACTGCTGCCCGCCTCATCGCCGACGACGCCCTCCGCGAGCCCCGCCCCGACGTCAGCGCGGCGGTCGGCCGGATCCTCGTCGACGCGGACGAGTCGGACTTCGCCGGCGCCGTGCTCCAGCGCGCCGTCGGCCTCGTCAAGGCGGACGCCGGCCACGGCAAGGACCACTTCTACGTCCTCGCCGAGATCCGCCGCAGCGAAGGGAAGCCGATCGAGGCGGCGTCGCTCGCCGAGCGGGTCGTCCACGCCGAGCCGACGCTCCCCGCCGAGTTCGTCGGCCTGTCCGAGCACTACCTCGCCGCGGAGCGGGACGGCCCCGCCCGGGCCGCCGTCGAGCGGGGGCTGAGGAAGCACCCCGGGGACGCGATGCTGCGCGCGCAGGGGGCCGAGGTGGCGATGGTGACGGGGGACGTCGAGGGGGCGTTGGAGACCGTCGACGAGCTCCTCCAGGACGACCCCACGAACCTCGACGCCCGCCTCATCCGGATCGAGGCGATGCTCGCCGCGGGGGAGGTCGAGGCGGCCGAGGAGGAGGCCGCGGCGCTCCGGTCCGAGCTCCCCGACGACCCCTGGGGCTACATCTTCGGGGTCGCCGCGTCCCGCCTCCAGGGGGTCCCCGCCCGCGAGTGGATGGGGCGAGCCCGGACGCTGGCGGGGGACTGCCCGTGCACGCGGACGGAGCGCGCGGCGATCGACTGGGCGGGGAGCATCAAGCCCGCGGCGCAGGCGGCGCCCCGGTCACGCTCCGAGATCAGCGCGCAGCCGAAGCCGCTGCGAGGGCCGGGAGGACCCGCTCCCGGAGGTACGACTCCAGCGCCGCGTTGATGACCTCGGGCTGCTCCACGATGCCCGCGTGGGACGCCCCCTCCAGCCACAGGATCTCGCTGTCCGGCAGCGCCGCGTCCAGCGCCTCCGACAGCCGCGGGGGAGTGAACGCGTCGTTCTCGGCGGCGACCACGAGGACGGGGACGTCGACGTGGGGGAGGAGGTCCTTGGCCGAGTGCTCGCCCATCTCGCGCGCCATGCGGAAGAAGAGCGGGAAGCCGATCGCGGTCAGGTGGTGGAGGTACTGGCGGAGGTCGTGCCGGGACAGCCGGCCGCCGTCCAGCCAGCGGAGGAGCTTGCCCAGGTCGTAGGCGCCCGGGACGGCGACGGCGAACTTGCCCCCGACGTCCATCACCCGCGGGAACGTCTCCGCGAGGTGGATGAGGAGGTCGAAGAGCTGCCGCGAGACGGCGAGGTCCTGGAACGTGTCGAGCGGGTTGCCGTACGTCCCGAGGACGGTCACCAGGCCCCCGACGCCGGCGGGGTCCTGGCGGTACCGCTCGAGGATGACCTGCGCTCCCATGGAGTGGCCCGCGAGGACGGGGCGGTCGAGGTCGAGGGCGCTCACGACGGCGCCGAGGTCGCGCGCGTGCTGCCGGATGGAGACCTCGTGGGTGCCGTTGACGACGCTGCTCCGGCCGTGCCCCCGGTAGTCCCACACGACGACCGTCCGGGTCGGCGCGAAGTGGCGGACGAGGTACTCCCAGAAGAACGTCGACACCCCGATCCCGTTGCAGCAGACGATCGCCGGGCCGCCCGCGCCGAACGCGCGCCAGTAGACCTGGAGCCCGTCGTCGGTCGTCGCGAAGCCCTGGCGGAGGACGGGCTCGATCTGCTGCACGTTTGAACGCATGTTCACCATGAACGCAAGTTCAGGTAGGGTGGGGGAGTCGGCCCTATGTAGCACACAGAATCGCACGCGGAAGCAGTCGCCGATGCCGGACATCCCCCGCCACCAGACCGTCGATCGGATCCTCGAGGACCTCACCGGCCGCCCGCCGACCGCCGGCTGCTTCACCGCGTCGTTCGACGTCGACGCGGTCGAGGCGCGCACGGCGCCGTTCCCCGACTGGGTGAGCGGCAAGCTGACGGGGGCGCTCGGCGAGGCCGGGATCCACGAGCTCTACCTCCACCAGCGGAGGGCGGTGGACGCGGTCCGCCGCGGCGAGGACGTGTGCGTCGTCACGCCGACGGCCAGCGGCAAGAGCCTCTGTTACAACCTGCCCGTCCTCCAGCGGATCCTCGAGGAGCCGGAGACGCGGGCCTTCTACCTGTTCCCCACGAAGGCGCTGAGCCAGGACCAGGTGGGCGGCCTGCAGCGGCTGATCGACGAGCTCGGCGTGCCCGTCCGGACGTTCACGTACGACGGCGACACCCCCGCGGACGCGCGCACGGCGGTCCGGTCCCGGGGCCACGTCATCGTCACGAACCCCGACATGCTCCACGCCGGCATCCTCCCCAACCACCCCCGCTGGCGGAAGGTGCTGCAGGACCTGAAGTACATCGTCATCGACGAGCTGCACACGTACCGGGGCGTCTTCGGGAGCCATGTCGCCAACGTGATCCGGCGACTGCTCCGGCTGTGTGAGTTCTACGGCTCACGGCCGCAGTTCGTGTGCAGCAGCGCGACCATCGCGAACCCGCAGGAGCACGCCGAGCGGCTGCTGGGGCGGGAGGACGTCACGCTGATCGGCAAGGAGCACAACGGCGCCCCGGCGGGGCCGAAGACGGTGCTGCTCTACAACCCGCCCGTCGTCAACGAGGAGCTGGGGATCCGCAAGGGGGTGATGAGCCAGTCGCTGCGGCTGGCGACGCCGTTCGTGGAGCAGGGGGTCCCGACGATCTGCTTCACCGGGAGCCGGCTGCATACCGAGGTGCTGTCGCGGTACCTGCGGGAGCGGTTCTGCCGGCGGCCGGGGACGGGGCACCGGATCGCGAGCTACCGGGGGGGCTACCTGCCCGCGCTGCGGCGCCAGGTGGAGCAGGGGCTGCGGGACGGGGACGTCACCTGCGTGGTGTCGACGAACGCGCTGGAACTCGGGATCGACATCGGCCAGCTCGACGTCGCAATCCTCGCGGGCTACCCGGGGTCGGTCGCGTCGATGTGGCAGCAGGGCGGCCGGGCGGGGCGGGCGCAGCGCCGCAGCGTGGTGATCCTCGTCGCGCGCAACACGCCCCTGGACCAGTTCGTCGTCACCCACCCGGACTGGCTGATGGGGGGCGACCCCGAGCACGCCCGCATCGACGCGGACAACCTCATGGTGCTGGTGTCCCACATCAAGTGTTCGCTGTACGAGCTGCCGTTCGCCGACGGGGACGCGTTCGGGAGCGAGTGCCTGCCCGAGATCCTGGAGTTCCTGGAGGAGGCGGGCATCGCCCACCACCGCGGGGGGACGTGGCACTGGAGCGACGAGAGCTACCCCGCCGACGGCGTGAGCCTCCGCAGCGCGGACCCCGAGAACGTCGTCATCGTCGACCAGAGCTCGGGCCACAAGGTCATCGCGGAGACGGACCGGCTGGGGGCCCAGACGGTCGTCCACGAGGGGGCCATCTACATGGTCGAGAGCCAGCCCTACCAGGTCGACAAGCTGGACTGGGAGCAGGGCAAGGCGTACGTCCGGCGGGTCGACGTCGACCACTTCACGACGGCGATGACCTACAGCAAGGTCCGCATCCTCGACACGTTCGAGGAGGAGGCGTGGCGGCCGGAGGACGACGTCGGGACGAAGGCCCACGGGGAGGTCCACGTCGCCCGGAAGACGGTCGGCTACAAGAAGGTGAAGCTCTACACGTCGGAGAACTGCGGCTACGGCGACGTGCACCTGCCGGACGTGGAGCTGCACACGACGTCGTGGTGGCTGTCGCTGTCGGGGGCGCAGCTCGCGGACGCGGGCTACCGGGGGCTGGACGTCGTCGACGGGATGCTCGGGCTGGGGCGCGTGCTGAAGGGGCTCGCGGCGCTCCACCTGATGTGCGACCGCGGGGATCTCGGGCTGTCGCTGGCGGATCCCGAGGACGAGTGGGTGGCGGCGCTGGACCGGGGCGGGCGCCGGGTCGTCCAGCCGACCGGGGAGCGCGGCGCGATCGACGGGGACAATCTGCGGCTGCTCCGGCCGACGCTGTTCCTCTACGACAACGTCCCCGGGGGGGTGGGGTTCAGCGAGAAGCTGTACGAGCTCGGCGGGATCCTCGTGGAGGAGGCGCGGTCGCAGCTCCTCGGCTGCTCGTGCGCGGTGGGGTGCCCGTCGTGCGTCGGGCCGGTCGGCGAGGTGGAGGACATCGCGAAGCTCGTCGCGATCGACCTGTGCGACTGGCTCAGCGGCCGCGTCGCGAGGCCGCGCGGGCCGGCGCTCACGGAGGAGCTCTACGAGGGGGCGGCCTGATGGGCACCTCCCTGAAGGAGCGGCTGCGGCGCCAGATGAAGCCGCGGCTGGTCGCGTCGAACCCGGCGCCGCCCGAGCCGAGCGACCTCGTCCGGCGGCTCCGGAGGCTCCATCTGAAGCCCCGCCCGAGCGGGCCCGAAGGGGACCGTGAGTCCGACCGTGAGTCGCGGACGTCGCCCCGGCCGACGGTGGTCCGGCCGCTCCGTCGGACCGATCCGAACCGACCCCTGACGGAGCCGCCCGAGGTGACCTGGACCGAGGTCGAGCGGGCGGGGACGGCGTGCCGCCAGGGGCAGGTGGAGCTGCCCGCGACGCACGTCCACGGGGCGATCCCGATCGCGGACGTCCTCCGGCTGGACGGTCGCGCGGCGGTGCTGCTGAGCGGGGACGCGGCGCTGGCGTCGTTCGACCCCACCGAGGCGTTCTTCTTCGACCTCGAGACGACGGGCCTGCTGGGGGGGAGCATGGCGTTCCTGGCGGGCGGCATCGAGGTCCGCGACGACGGCTCGGCGATGCTCCACCAGTACATGCTCCGGGACCCAACGGAGGAGGCGGCGGCGCTGACGCTGCTGGCGGAGCAGCTGGCGGCGAAGCGGTTCCTGGTGTCGTTCAACGGCAAGTCGTTCGACCGGAACGTCCTCGCGGACCGGTTCACGATGAACCGGATGGATCCCGACCGCGTGCTGGAGATGCCCCACCTGGACCTGCTCCACCCGGCGCGGCGGCTCTTCCGGCGGAGCCTCGGCGGGTGCTCGCTGTCGGTGCTGGAGGAGCGGCGGCTGGGGGTGCACCGGCACGAATCCGAGGTGCGGGGGGCGGAGGTCCCGGAGCGGTGGTTCGACTTCCTCCGCACGGGGCGGGAGCAGCTGCTGGCGCCGGTGATCGACCACAACGCGATCGACCTGCTCTCGCTGCTCACGCTCGGCGCCCACCTGGTGGCGTGTGTGGAGGCGCCGGGGGCGGCGATCCCGGAGCCGCGGGCGCTGGTGGCGGCGGCGAAGCTCCTGCTCGAGCGGGGGGAGACGGACCGGGGGGAGGACGTGCTGAAGATCCTGGTCCGCGGAACGGACGACGACCCGGCGACGTACGCGGCGCTGGGGCTGCTCGCGGAGCACCTCCGGAAGGGGGAGCGGTGGGGCGAGGCGCTGCCGCTGTGGGCCAGGATGCGGCGGATCGCGGGGATCGCGGACGTCGAGCCCTGGGTGGCGGCGGCGATCGCGCTGGAGTGGCGGGTCGACCGGCCGGAGGACGCGTTGGAGATCGTCGAGGACGCGCTGGAGCGGATGGAGTACGCGGGGGAGACGCGGACGCCCGAGTACGACGACCTCGAGCACCGGCGGGCGCGCCTCAGATCGAAGGTGGATGGAGGACGTCGAGCCGATCCGGCTCCGTCGCGGCGTCCGGGTAGAGGCGGTTCCGACGCTCCTGTCCGCACTCCCGGCATCGGTGGGTGACGATCCAGAGGCCGCCTCGGGTCTCGGGGTCGAAGGGATCCATCAACCCGCCGCAGGAGGACGCCCGGTCGCCGGGGACGTCGCCGTCGACGTGGGCGGAGCGGAGGCAGCGGGGGCAGTGGTTCCGGACGAACCCGTCGCCGGGGGGGACGGCGAAGTCGCAGTGGCCGCAGGTGAACGCCTCGTTCCGGACGATGGGGTTCTTCCGCACCTGCGCCTCGCGATCGCGACCCAGCGCGCGCCGCAGGAGCTTGTCCGGCGGATCGGAGGGATCGCAGTCCGACCGCGCCGCCAGCGCCTCGAGCAGATCGCGCCGGTCCTTGATCGCCTCGGCCACCCCGCGCCGCGCTGACTTGGAGGGGGCGGCGAGCTCGATCAAGCGATCGACGGGGGAGTCAGCAGCGATCGCGGTGACGGCCCGCTCGTACGTCTTCCGGTCGATGCCCTTCATCAGGGCACGCCGCGCCAGCCCTGGCCCTGGAACCCGTGGCCGAAGGTTGGCGGCACCTTCGGTTGGGGCCGCCCGCGCTGGGTCACGAGGTAGAGGATCCAGCCGTACCCCTCCGGCGGCAGCGGGTCCTGCACGATCGCGGTGAAGCCGAGGTTCCCGGCCGTCATGTTCTCCCCCGTCATCATCCACGGCGCGATCTTCGCGGAGTCGGTCCACTCCTCGGAGAACCACATGACGTAGTCGATGCGCTCCCGCTCCAGAAACGCCGCGAACACCTCGGGCGCGACGGGCGGCTGGTCGCCCTGGGGTCGCACCTCCTCGGGCAGCGTCCACCACGAGTGGATGTTCAGGTCGGACGGCTGCCGCTTCAGCCAGACCTCCGGGATCGAGCTCGTCAGCACGCCCGTGCCCGGCGCCGCGTTCTCCTCGAGCCACGTGCAGAACTCGAGCTGCGGCCGGTACCAGCGCTCGCTGCGGGTCATCTGGTAGTCGGTCTCCGACGCGAAGAAGGGCGCCGCCGACACCAGGATCGCGAGCCACGCGGCCACGCGCAGGCGCCGGCCTTCGATCCGTCGCTCCAGCCAGCCCCAGCCGCCGGCGGCGACGAGCGCGAGGAAGGGGAGGGTGTTCAGGAGCCACACCCAGTAGAGGTTGTGGTTCGGTTCGTGGTGCGCGAGGAACCCCGTGCCGAGCCAGAAGGCCATCCCGAACGCGGCGAACGCGACCACCGTCCGGCCGCCGGGGCGCGCGCTCCCGCGCCACAGGGCGACCCCCCCGATCGCCATGAGCAGCCACCACGCCCAGCCGATCTTCCGCGGCAGCGTCCACGTCAGGAGCCACCACACGGTGTCTCCGCCTTCCTTCAACCACAACGTGAGGGAATCGTCCGTAGCCTGAGCCGACGCGGCGTTGATGCTCATCGGTCCCCACACGAAGAACTGCCGCTCGCCGTGGCCGACGGTGACGTAGACCTGCCACCCGATCACCACGCCGCCGAGGATCGCCAGCGGCATCAGCAGCCCCCGCAGCCCGCGACCGGCGTCCTGCATCCAGGACCACAGCGCGGGGACGAGGAGCGTGAAGAAGCCCTCCATCCGGGTGAGGAAGGCGAGGGCGGTGAAGGCGAAGCCGGAGTCGCGCCGGGCCCACAGCAGCGCCGCCAGCCCGAGGGTCGCGAACGAGGCGTAGACGGGGGACCGGAGCTGGGACGCGCCGTACAGCGCCATCTCCGGCTGGAAGACGAGCCAGATCCCGACGAGCCACCCCGCGGACGGAGAGACGAGCTTGCGCGCGAGCAGCGCGACGAGGCCGACGTTGACCACGCTGAAGGCCATCGTGACGGCGAGGGCGGTGAGGCGCGGCGAGTCGACGACGAGGCGGGGGAGGGCGGCCAGCGTGTACCAGCCCGGCATGTGGAGGGTGCGGAACCACGTGAAGTTCGAGTCGATGACCTCGCGGACCATCATCACGTTGCCGTAGTCGCCCTCCTCCCAGCCGTAGAAGCGGGGGGCGAGGAGGACGCGGTAGGCGATCGCCGCCACGACGAGGGCCGAGAACTGGATCAGGGCGGCCCGGCGTTCCGTCACGCGCCCCATCGTAGACGTCCGCGCGAGCGCTTGACGTGGCCCACCCCGGGACTACGTTCCGCCGATGGCCCGCCCGTCCCTCCGCCGCTTCGCCCGCCGCGTGATCCGCGCGGCGGTCCGGCCCGTGGTGGGGGACGTCGCCGGGCGGCGCGCCGAGGTGGCCGAGGAGGCCGCCTCCCTGCGGACCGAGGTGGAGCTGCTGGAGCGGCGGGTCGAGGAGCTGGCGACGCTCGTGGGCGAGGTCGGGGACGCGCTGAAGGAGCGGAACGCCCCGTGAGCGGCGAGCACGTCGTGATCGGCTGCTCGGGCGGCCTGGACTCGGTCGTCTTCGCGCGGACGCACGCGCCGGGGCGGCTCCGTGACGGCGCGCAGGTCACCCTGGCCTGCCTCGACCACGGCTGGCGGGCGTCCGCGGCGGACGACGTCGCCTTCGTGAGCGCGCTCGCCGAGGAGCTGGGCGCCGGCTTCGCCACGGCCCGGATCCCCCCCGCTCCCGACCGCGTCCGCCGCGTGGGGAGGCAGGCGGCCGCGCGCGAGGTCCGGCGGGCCTGGCTGCAGTCCCTCGGAGCCGACCGGATCCTCCTCGCCCACCACCGCGACGACGACCTCGAAACGATCGCGATCGGCACCCTCCGGGCAACGTCCGGGGACTCACTCGAGATCCTCCGATCCGCGTCGACGTACGCGCCCTCGATCCCCCGCGCCGGCTGGGCGGAGCGCCCTCTCCTGGACACGCCCCGAGCGGAGCTCCGCGCGATCGCCGAGCAGAACGGCTGGACGTGGCGGGAAGACCCGTCGAACCGCGACCGGCGCTACCTCCGCGTCCGACTCCGCCGGGACGTCCTCCCCCGGCTGAGGGACGACGAACGGGTCCGCATGTTGGCCGGGGGGCGACTCGCTCGGCAGGAGCTCGATCGGGTGCAGAACCTCGCTCGCCGATGGGCCGCCGAGGCATCCCCCGGGACGCTCCCCCGGGAGTCCTTCGCTTCCCTGGAAGCCGAGGTCGCCGCGGCCGTCCTCCGCCTCGCCTGCACCCCTCACCATCGTCCCCTCCGCCGCGCCGCCGCCGCCTCCCTCCAGCGCGACGCCCGGACCCCCGGCGCCCGGCTGCGGGATCTCGGCGGGGGCTGGTTCGCGCGGACCGCCGGGGACGTCGTCGAGCTCGCCCGCACGCCGTTCGTGCTCGAGGACGCCGCCACCCCGACGCCGTCGCTCCGCGTCGTGCCCGTGCCCGCGTCCGCCGCCCGCGCCCGCATCGCCTCCGACCCGGCCGCCGCCGGGCGCACTTTCGCCGTCCTCGACGCCGCCTCCGTCCCCCGCCCCCTGACCCTTGTCCCCGCCGGCTCCGGCCGCCGCATGCGCCCCTTCGGGATGGGCGGCCGCAGCCGCCTCGTCCGCGACCTCCTCGCCGAGGCCGGCGTCCCCCGCCCCCGCCGCGCCTCCTGGCCCGTCGTGCTCGACGGGGACGGCGCCGTGGCCTGGGTTCCCGGCGTCCGCGCAGGCGACGTCGCGCCCTTGCGGCCGGGCTCCGAGGACGCACTCTTGCTATACACTGACGCCGCTCCGGAACCGCATTCATGAAGCAAGCCCACAAGACCCTGGCCTTCTGGCTGTTCATCCTCCTGCTCGGGCTCCTCCTCGTCGCCATGATGAAGAAGACGGGCGCGCAGCGGGTCGAGCGCCTGTCGTGGACCGAGTTCACGCAGAAGGTGGAGGCCGGCGAGGTCGACAAGATCACGGTCACGGGCGCCGAGGACGTCTCGGGTCAGCTCGCCGACGACCCCGCCACCCGCTTCACCACCCGCGGCCCCATCAAGGAGGAGTACTGGCAGACCCGGCTCGCCACCGCCGGCGTCCGCGTCGAGTACCTCGAGGGGAAGGACCGCGGCTGGGGCGGCGCGCTCTTCCAGTGGCTGCCGCTGATCTTCATCGTCTTCTTCCTCGTCTTCCTCATGCGCCAGCTCCAGGTGGGCGGCGGCAAGGCGATGCAGTTCGGCAAGTCCAAGGCGCGGTTGCTGTCCGAGAACGCCAAGAAGGTCACCTTCGTGGACGTCGCCGGCGTCGAGGAGGCCAAGGAGGAGCTGCAGGAGGTCGTCGAGTTCCTCAAGTCCCCCAAGAAGGCGACCCGCCTCGGCGGCCGCATCCCCAAGGGCGTCCTCCTCATGGGCCCCCCCGGCACCGGCAAGACGCTGCTCGCCCGCGCCATCGCGGGTGAGGCGGGGGTCCCGTTCTTCTCCATCTCGGGGTCGGACTTCGTCGAGATGTTCGTCGGCGTCGGCGCCTCCCGGGTGCGCGACCTCTTCGAGCAGGGCAAGAAGAACGCCCCCTGCATCATCTTCATCGACGAGATCGACGCCGTCGGCCGCCACCGCGGCGCCGGCCTGGGGGGCGGGCACGACGAGCGGGAGCAGACGCTCAACCAGCTCCTCGTCGAGATGGACGGGTTCGAGTCCAACGAGGGCGTCATCCTCATCGCGGCGACGAACCGCCCCGACGTCCTCGATCCGGCGCTCCTCCGCCCCGGCCGCTTCGACCGCCGCGTGGTCGTCCCCCGGCCCGACGTCCGGGGGCGCGAGCAGATCCTCGAGATCCACGCCAAGGAGCTCCCCCTGGCGGACGACATCGACCTCGCCGTGGTCGCCCGCGGGACCCCCGGGTTCACCGGCGCCGACCTCGCCAACGTGATGAACGAGGCCGCCCTCCTCGCCGCCCGGATGGACCGGGAGAAGGTCACGATGAAGGACGTCGAGGCCGCCAAGGACAAGGTCATGATGGGCGGCGAGCGGCGCTCGATGGTCATCTCCGACGAGGAGAAGAAGACCACCGCCTACCACGAGGCCGGCCACGCGCTGGTCGCCGCGCTCCTCCCCGGCGCCGACCCGCTGTACCGCGTCACGATCATCCCCCGCGGCCGGGCGCTCGGCCTGACCCAGCAGCTCCCCACCGAGGACCGGCACACGATGGAGAAGAACCAGCTGCTCGATCAGCTGGCGATCCTGATGGGCGGCCGGGCGGCCGAGGAGGTGGCGCTCAACCAGGTCACCACCGGCGCCGGCAACGACATCGAGCGGGCGACGTCGCTCGCGCGGAAGATGGTCTGCGAGTGGGGCATGTCGGACGAGATGGGGCCGCTGACGTTCGGCAAGAAGGACGAGAACATCTTCCTCGGCCGCGAGTGGCACGACCAGACGAACATGTCCGAGGAGACGGCGAAGAAGATCGACTCCGAGATCCGCCGCATCGTGACCGACGCCTACGGGCGCGCCCGGGACCTCGTGAAGGGGAACCTCCAGGCGCTGCACGACGTCTCCAAGCTCCTCCTCGAGAAGGAGACGCTGACGGGCGAGGAGATCGCCCGCATGCTCCGGATCGCCGGGGACTCGGGCGCCTCGCCCGCCTAGATGTCCTCGGCGTGGGTTCCGACCGGAATTCCGGCGAGCAATCGGCGTCGTCCGTCGTCGACGCGCCGAGGAGGCGTACCTTGCGTACGCCGACGAGGGGTGGCGGCGTCGGCGGCGTCGAGGGCCGGCGGAAACCGGTGCGGAACCGGTGCCGATGGCATCTGGATGTCCTGACATGACGCTGCGCTGGGACGGCGGCGGCCTCGACGCGAGCCGCCCGGCGGTGATGGCGATCCTGAACGTCACCCCCGACTCGTTCTTCGACGGAGGGCGCTACGCGGCCGTCGACGCCGCCGTGGCGCGCGCCTGGGCGGTGGTCGAGGAGGGGGCCGACCTGCTCGACGTCGGGGGGGAGAGCACCCGCCCCGGGAGCGCCGGGGTCACCCCCGCCGACGAGCTCGCCCGGGTCCTCCCCGTCCTCCGCGCCCTCCGCGCCGGCCGCTACCCGCTCCCCGTCTCGATCGACACCTCCCGCGCGGAGGTCGCCGCCGCCGCGGTCGAGCTCGGCGCGGTCATCGTCAACGACGTCACCGGGGGAACCCGCGAGCCCGCGATCCTGGAGGTCGCCGCCCGGTCCGGCGCGGCGGTCGTGCTCATGCACATGCGGGGCACCCCGCGTACCATGCAGGCGGACGTGCGCTACGACGATCTGGTCTCCGAAGTCGCCGCGTTCCTGCGCGCCGCCTGCGCGTCCGCGACCGCCGCCGGCGTCCCCGTCGAGCGGCAGGCGATCGACCCCGGCATCGGCTTCGGCAAGAGCCCCGAGGGCTGCCTCGAGCTGATCGCCCGCCTCGACGAGCTGGCCGCGCTGGGGCGCCCGATCCTGCTCGGCGCGTCCCGCAAGTCGTTCCTCGGCAAGCGCTTCGGGCACGCCCCCGACGACCGCCTCGTCGGCTCCGCGGTGGTCGCCGCGGCGGCGGTGGAGCGGGGCGCCGCCGTCGTCCGCGTCCACGACGTCGCCGCGACCCGGCAGGCCGTCGACGTCGCCGCCGCCCTGCGCCAGGCGGGCGCCCGCCCGTGACCGACTTCCTCGAGGCCGTCCGCCCCGTCGACGTCATCGACGTCCTCGTCGTCGCCGTCCTCATCTACCGCGTCCTCCTCCTGCTGAAGGGGACGCGCGCCTTCCAGGTCCTCGGCGGCCTGATGGTGCTGGCGGCGGTCTACGGGTTCGCCCGCGCGCTCCAGCTCAACACGGTCATCTGGATCTTCGAGAAGTTCAGCTTCTACCTCGTCGTCGCCCTGATCATCCTCTTCCAGGAGGACATCCGGCGGGCGCTCGCCCGGGTCGGCGACCCGCTGGTCGGCGGCGGCGCGCGGTCGGAGAAGCTGTCGACCTACCAGATCGTCGCGCGGGCCTGCTTCCGGCTCGCGGACCAGGGGAGGGGGGCGCTGATCACGGTCGAGCGGGAGGCGGCCCTGGACGAGCTGGGGGAGTCGGCGACGCTGGTCGACGGCGCGCTCACGGAGGAGATCCTCGTCTCCATCTTCCAGCCGACGTCCCCCATCCACGACGGCGCCGTGGTCATCCGCGAGGACCGCGTGTGGGTGGCCGCGGCGTTCCTGCCGCTGTCGACCCGGCCGGACCTGAAGCCCCACCTCGGCACCCGCCACCGCGCGGCCCTGGGCCAGACGGAGACGACGGACTGCATGGTGTTCGTGGTCAGCGAGGAGCGGCGCGCCGTCTCGATCGCGTTCCGGGGCGACCTGTACGGGGTCGACTCCCCCGACGAGCTCCGCCTGAAGGTCCAGGAGCTGCTGTCGATGGAGGCGGACCAGACGTCGACGGGGAGCTTCCGCCCGGTCTCCGGCAAGAAGACGACGTCGGGCAACTTCCCCCCCACCGGCGCCAACCCCGCCGACATCACCCCCGCCGATCGGAGCCGGTGACGTGCGCGGGCTCCTGACCGACAACCTCGCCTACAAGGCCATCTCCCTGGTCCTCGCGCTGGGGGCCTGGTTCCTGGCCCAGGACGAGCAGATCTTCCACGCCACGATCGAGGCGCCGGTCGACTACCTGCAGCCCGAGTCGGGCGACCTGATCCTGATGAACGACGCGCCGTTGCCGAACCCCGTCCGCCTGCGGGTGAGCGGGTCGCGGACGCAGGTCAGCCGGCTCACGGAGAAGGCGCGGGAGGTGGAGATCCGGTACGTCGTCGATCTGCGCGACGCGGAGCCGGGGCGGACGGTCCACAGCTTCCTGAGGCCCCCCGGCGGCGTGACCCAGGACGTGACGGTGGACACGGTCTCGCCCGCGGAGGTCGAGCTGGTGTTCGACCTCGTCTCCACG
>CAYFOA010000075.1:19810-31465 GCA_964344575.1 uncultured Rickettsiales bacterium
CCGCTCGCTTACGATTCCGGCGGCGTTACCACGTCCACGGTGACGGTGCCGGTGCTGCTCCGGACCCGCGGGAAGCTCCCGAAGGGGTTCGTGGAGACGGCGCGGTCGGTGACGCCGGCGGAGGTGACGCTGACGGGGAGCCGGAGCGACCTCGCGGACCTGGAGTTCGTCCAGACGGTGCCGCTGCGGCTGGACGAGCTGCGGGACGACTTCGAGGGGCAGGTCTCGCTCGACCTCGCCGCCCTCCACCTCCGGGGCGACGGACCGCGCGCGGTGCAGGTGGCGTTCGGGGTGGACGAGGCGACGGCGGAGCACGAGTTCGCGGGGATCCAGGTCGCGGGCGGCGAGGCCTGGGCGGGGCACGACGTGGCGCCCGCGTCGGCGATCGTGCGGCTCGCGGGGCCGGTGCCGGTGCTGGACGAGCTGCGGCGGCGGGGGCTGACGGTGGCGCTGACGGGGGACCCCGCGGATCTCGCCTGGGGGGACGAAGGCGAGGCCGTGGTGGCCTACGCGCCGGGGGCGGCGGCCGACGGGAGCCCGCCGGCGGTGAGGGTCGTCATCGACCATCCGCGGGCGGGGGACGTGGAGCTGCGGTCGGTGGAGCCGTTGACGTACCGGGTGCAGTGGCCGGAGCCGGCGCCCGAGGAGCCCGAGGGCCCCTGAGAGGGCAGGAAAGCAGGAACGATGAGCGTGTTTGGGACGGACGGGATCCGGGGAAGGGCCGGAGAAGGGCTGCTCCGGCCGGGCCCCCTGATGGCGATCGGGGCGGCGTTTCGGGAGGCCGTCGGGCCGGGGGTGATGGCGGTCGCGCGGGACCCGCGGGAGTCGTCCGACGAGCTGGCGGCGGCGGTGATCGCGGGGCTCGGGGCGTGGAGCGTGCGCGACCTCGGCGTCCTCCCGACGCCGGCGCTGTCGTGGGCCATCGCCGCGGATCCGGACGTCGTCGGCGGCGTCATGCTGACCGCGTCCCACAACCCCTGGCACGACAACGGCATCAAGCTGTTCGGGGGGGACGGCAAGAAGGTCTCGGACGAGCTGCAGGACGAGACCGAGCGGATCTGGGAGACCTCGGCATCCGACCCGGTCCCCGATCCGGCGGGCTCCGGGCTCGTCGACCCGGCGGGGGCGACGGCGCGCGCGGCGTACCTGGAGACGCTGACGGGGGCCCGGATCGAGCGCGTGCTCGTCTACGACGACGCCGCCGGGGCGGCCGCCGGGCTGCTGCTGGAGGCGCTCGGCGCGGGGGACGACCGGATCGCCGTCGCGCCCGCCCCGGACGGCCGGAACATCAACGAAGGCGTCGGCGCGGTCCACCCCGAGGCGGCCGCGGCGAAGGTGCGGGAGCACGGCGCCTGGGGCGGGATCGTCGTCGACGGCGACGGGGATCGGATCATGCTCGTCGACGAGCTCGGCGCGGTGCACGACGGGGACGCGATCCTCGGCCTCCTCGCCGACCGGATGCAGGCCGCGGGGACGCTGACGGGCGGCGCCGTCGTCGGCACCGTGACGACCAACGGCGGCCTCGAGCAGTACTTGAAGGATCGGGACATTTCCCTAGTGAGGACACCGGTCGGCGACCGCCACGTCGCGGCGAAGATGACGGCGCTCGGGTGCAACCTCGGGGGCGAGTCCAGCGGCCACGTCCTCACCCCCGACCTCTGCCCCACGGGCGACGGGATCCGCGTCGGCCTCCACGTCCTCCGCGCCGCCGACGCCCTGGACCGCCCGCTGTCGGAGCTCCTCGGCGCGGTCCCGAAGTTCCCCAGCGCCAAGCGCAAGGTGGCCGACGGCGGCCACCGCCCCCCCCTCCCCAAGCTCCTCGGCGGCCCCGAGCTCCGCCCCGTCCTCGACCGCATCGCCACCGGCGGCGGCCGCCCCCTGGTCCGCTACAGCGGCACGGAGCCCTACCTCCGCATCCAGGTCGAAGGCCCGTCCCGCGATCTGGTAGAAGCCTGGGCCGATTCGCTCGCCGACGCCGCCGGAGGGCTGCTCGGCGGCTAGGAGGTGCCCCCATGGCCGATCTCGGCGTCAACATCGACCACATCGCGACCATCCGCCAGGCGCGCCGGGTCTCCTACCCCGATCCCGTGCCCGCCGCCTCGATCGCCGAGATGGCCGGCGCCGACCAGATCACGTGCCACATCCGCTGCGACCGGCGGCACATCCAGGAGCGCGATCTCGAGCTCCTCGCCGCCACCGTCCAGACGCGCCTCAACGTCGAGATGGCCGCCACCGAGGAGATGCTCGCCATCGCCGAGCGGATCCGCCCCCACCAGGTCACGCTGGTCCCCGAGCGGCCCGAGGAGATCACGACCGAGGGCGGCCTCGACCTCACCCGCCCCGACGTCCTCGTCGAGGCCCGCGCCGCCGTCGGCCGCCTCCGCGAGGCCGGCATCCGCGTCGCCATCTTCGCCGACCCCGACGCCGCCCAGGTCGACGCCACCGTCGAGCTCGGCGCCGGCACCATCGAACTCAACACCGCCGCCTACGCCGACGCCGAGACAGCCCCCGCCCGCGACCGGGAGCTCGCCCGCATCGAGGCCGCCGCCAAGGCCGCCGCCGCCGCCGGCCTCTTCGTCGCCGCCGGCCACGGGCTGCACTACCACAACGTCCAGCCGCTGGCCGATCTCGACCTCATCGAGGAGTACAACATCGGCCACGCCATCGTCGCCCGCGCCGTGTTCAGCGGCCTCGACGACGCCGTCCGCGACATGAAGGCCCTCATCGACTGAGGCAGACTGAAGCAGCCCCATGAGCGAGCCCCTCCTGACCGCCGAGCAGATGGCCGAGCTGGACCGCCGCACCATCGAGGAGCTCGGCGTCTCCGGCCTCGTCCTCATGGAGTCCGCGGCGTGGGCCTGCTGCGAGGTCCTCCTCGAGCGCTGGCGGGACCGCCTCGACCGCGGCGTGTGCATCGTCTGCGGGCCCGGCAACAACGGCGGCGACGGCCTCGCCATGGCGCGCCGCCTCCACCTCCTCGGCGTCCCCGTGGAGGCCACCGTCCTGACCCGCCTGAGCCGCCTCCAGGGCGACGCCGCCGAGCAGGCCGAGCTCGCCCAGAACGTCGGCGTCACCGTCCGCGAGGCCCCCGGCGCCGAGCCCCTGGGGTTCGCCGTCCGGAAGTGGCCCACCTGCGGCGTCCTCGTCGACGCCCTCCTCGGGACCGGGCTGCACCGCGACGTCGAGGGCACCTTCGCCGCCGCCGTCGAGGCGATCGCGGACGCCCGCGCCGCCGGCGTCCCCGTCCTGAGCGTCGACGTCCCCTCGGGCATCTCCGGCACCACCGGGCTGGCCCACGGCGTCGCCGTCCAGGCCGACGTCACCGTCACCTTCGCCGCGCTCAAGCTCGGCCACGTCCTCCCCCCCGGTCGGGGCCGCTGCGGGGACCTCGTCAAGGCCGACATCGGCATCCCCGCCGAGCGCTGGCTCGACCTCATCCCCGACATCGCCCACCTCCTCGACGGGTCCGCGCTCGCCGACGCGCTCCCCCCCGGTCCCCCCGACGCCCACAAGGGGACGTTCGGCCACCTCCTCGTCGTCGCCGGCAGCCCCGGCACCACCGGCGCCGCCCGCCTCTGCGCCGAGGCCGCCCTCCGCGCCGGCGCCGGCCTCGTCACCCTCGCGCTCCCCGAGGGGCTCGACGTCGACGGCCTCGCCGCCGAGGTGATGGTCGCCCGGTACGCCGGCGCCGACGCGCTCGTCGCCCTCGCCGAGGCCCGCGACGCCCTCGCCGTCGGCCCCGGGCTGGGGACCGGCGACGCCGTCACGCAGCTCGTCGCCCGCGTCTACGCGGACGTCACGAAGCCCGCCGTGTTCGACGCCGACGGCCTCAACGCCCTCGCCGCGCTCGACGGCGTCCCCCCCCCCGCCCGCCCCCGCGTCCTCACCCCCCACCCCGGCGAGATGGCCCGGCTGATGACCAGCCCCTGGTCCCAGCTCGAGGCGCGCCGCGTCGGCGTCGCCTGCCAGCTCGCCAACGAGGCCTCCGCCACGGTCGCGCTCAAGGGGGCGGGGACGGTCGTCGCGGAGCCGAACGGGACCGTCCGCGTCAACCCCACCGGCAACCCGGCGATGGCGACGGCGGGCAGCGGCGACGTCCTCACCGGGATCGCCGGCGCGCTCCTCGCCCGGGGCGTCCCCGCCCCCGAGGCCGCCGGCGCCGCCGTGTGGTGGCACGGCCGGGCCGGGGACCTCGCCGCCGACGCGCGGGGCGAGCCGTCCGTCGTCGCGTCGGACCTGATCGACCACCTCGGCCCCGCCTGGCGCGGCGCCGCCGCCACGCCGGCCTTCTTCGACGCGCGCCCCTGACGGACCGTCGCGACCGCCGCCGCCTCCCCGCCGATGACCGACCCCGCCCCCTCCGACGCCGCCGCTTCCGCCCCGCCGGAGGTCGTCGTCCCCCTGGCCGACGCCGACGCCACCCGCGCCTTCGGCGAGGCGATCGGCGCCCGCTGCCGCGAAGGCGACGTCGTCGCCCTGTGCGGCCCCCTCGGCGCCGGCAAGACCACCTTCGTCCAGGGCTTCGCGCGGGGGCTCGCGGTCGCCGACCGGGTCCGCAGCCCGACCTTCGCGCTGTGCCACGAGTACGCCGGCCGCCACCCCGTCCTCCACATCGACCTGTACCGGGTGGCCGCCCCGGAGGAGGCCGAGGACCTCGGGTTCGCCGACCGCGTCGGCGTCGACGGCGTCGCGGTGGTCGAGTGGGCGGATCTGCACCCCTCCCTCATCCCGGAGCACGCGCTCTGGGTCCGCCTCACCTACGCCGGGGACGCCCGCTCCGCGACGGCCACCGGAGCGACGGAGCTCGTCCCGGTTGCGACGTCCCCGATCTGAGGTCACGATGCCGCCCATGACCCGCATCTACATGGACCACAACGCGACGACCCCGGTCCGCCCCGAGGTGCTCGAGGCGATGTGGCCCTGGTACGAGACGGGGTGGGGGAACGCGTCGTCGATCCACTGGGCCGGCCGCGGCCCCAAGGACGCGATCGACGAGGCCCGCGAGTCCGTCGCCGCGCTCATCGGCGCCCGCCCGCGGGACCTCTTCTTCACCAGCGGCGGGACCGAGGCCGACAACACGGCCCTCCTCGGCGTCGGCCTCGCGCTGAAGGACCGCGGCCGCCACATCGTCACCTCGACGATCGAGCACAAGGCGATCCTCGACACCGCCGAGGGGATGGAGCAGCTCCACGGCTTCGAGTTCACCTTCCTCGGCGTCGACGACCGCGGCCTCGACGCCCCCGACGAGCCCCGCGCCGCCATCCGGGACGACACCGTCCTCGTCTCGATCATGCTCGCCAACAACGAGCTCGGGAACGTCAACGACGTCGCCGCCTTCGCCGCCATCGCCCACGAGCGCGGGGTCGTCTTCCACACCGACGCCGTCAACGCCCTCGGCAAGATCCCGATCGACGTCGGCGCCCTCGGCTGCGACCTGATGTCGATCTCCGCCCACAAGATCTACGGCCCCAAGGGCGTCGGCGCGCTCTACCTCAAGCGGAAGACCCCGTTCGAGCCCCTCATCCGGGGCGGCGGGCAGGAGCGGAAGCGCCGCTGCGGGACCTACAACACCGCCGGCATCGTCGGCTTCGGCAAGGCCGCCGCGCTGGCCCGGGACTACGTCACCGACGCCGCCGTGGCGCGCACCACGGCCCTCCGCGACCGCCTCCAGGAGCGCATCCTCGCGGGCGTCGGCGGGGTCGAGGTCAACGGCGACGAGGCCTCCCGCCTGCCCAACACCACGAACCTCTCCTTCGCGGGCGTCGACGGCGAGGGGCTCGTGTTGAACCTGGACCTCAAGGGCGTCGCCATAAGCACCGGTTCTGCATGCACTTCCGGTTCGCTCGACCCCTCCCACGTGCTGGTCGCCCTGAACAAGGACAAGCGCTGGCTGGAGGCGGCGATCCGGTTCTCGATCGGCCGCGCCAACACCGAGGCCGACGTCGACTTCGTGGCGGACACGGTGATCGAGGAGGTCACCCGCCTGCGGACCCTCCGCGCCAGCGCCTGAGGCGCCCGCCGGCCCCATGCAGCCCCAGCTCCCGGCGCCCGGCGAGCGCGTCGTCGTCGCGATGTCCGGGGGGGTGGACAGCTCCGTCGCCGCGGCCCTCCTCGCCGAGCGCGGGTGCGACGTCGTCGGCATCACCTTGTCGCTGTACGAGGCCCCCGCGGACGACGCCTTCGAGGGGGGCTGCTGCACCCCCGAGGACGTCTCCGACGCCCGCCGCGTCTGCTCCGATCTGGGCGTCCCGCACTACGTCCTGAACTACCGCGAGGACTTCGACCGGTCCGTCATCGATCCGTTCGTACGTGCCTACCAGGCGGGCAGAACGCCGAACCCCTGCGTCCTCTGCAACAACGTCCTCAAGTTCGACCGCCTGCTGCGGCGCGCGCTGGAGCTGGACGCCCCGTGGCTGGCCACCGGCCACTACGCCCGGGCGGTCCGCGACGGCGACGACCGGGCCCGGCTCCTCCGCGGCGACGACGGCGGCAAGGACCAGTCCTACTTCCTTTACGGCATCCGCGCCGCCGCCCTGCGCCGCCTCTGCTTCCCCGTCGGCGAGCTCGACAAGGCCGCCGTCCGCGACGCCGCCGCCCGCCTCGGGGTTCGGACCGCCGCCAAGCCCGACAGCCAGGACGTCTGCTTCATCCCCGACGGCCGCACCGCCGCCTTCGTCGCCGCCCACGGCGGGGCGGGGGAGCCCGGCGAGATCGTCTCCGAGGACGGGCGGGTGCTCGGCCGCCACGACGGCGTCCACGGGTTCACGATCGGGCAACGGAAGGGCATCGGCGTCGCCGCGCCGGAGCCGCTGTACGTCGCCCGCATCGACGCTGCCCGCCGCCGCCTCGTGGTCGCGTCGGCCGACCGCCTCGACGCCCGGACGGTCACCGCCACCGGCTGGAACTGGATCCGCCGCCCCGCCGCCGGCGAGCCGCTGACGGCCCGCCCCCGCTACCGCTGCCGCCCCGCGCAGGTCGCAGCCGTCGTGGAGGACGTCGCCGCAGACACCGTCCGCCTGGACCTCGCCGAGCCGGTGCGAGCCGCGGCCCCGGGCCAGGCCCTGGTGCTGTACGGAGGCGCCGGGGGAGGGGAGGTCCTGGGGGGCGGGACCATCGCGCACGCTCACGTGCGCGCGTCGACGTAACAAGGGCCGTCGTGTTACGTTTCGGAGGCCCTCCAGGAGGGCAGAAGGGGGTCGTTTGCCCTCTTTTCGACACGGAGACGATTGCCTGATGACCGTCCGCTCCCTGCTGCTGCTCTCGGCGCTGCTCGTCGCCGCCACCTCGCTGACCGGATGCCTCCAGACCTGCCAGCAGCTCTGCATCGAGAACGCCCGGTACGTCGACGGCTGCCTCGAGGAGTGGGACGCGCTGTGGAGCGACTTCGGCTACGACGGCCGCGACGAGGAGACCGGCGAGGCGTTCGAGGGGGGGCCGGCCGAGGAGTACGTCACCGACTGCCGGGGGCGGTACTCGGCCGTGCTCTCGCAGATCTCGCCCGAGGCCGGACGCGACGTCCGCCAGGGCTGCGAGGAGGATCTCGAGGAGGTCGCCGCGGCGGTCGGCTGCAACGACTACACGCCCAACGACGCCACCCTGAACCCCAACGAGTGACGGCGCCCCGTCCGGAGGAACCCATGCTCCCAACCGCGCTGCGTACCCAGGTCCTCTGCCTGGCCGCGCTGCTCCTGCTCGTCGCCGGCTGCGCCACCACCGGCGGCGGTCGGGGCAAGAACAAGGAGCCCGACATGCTCGTCGGGCTGGTCCTCGATCCCGAGGGCAAGGCGATCCCGTTCGCGAAGGTCTCCGTCATCCCCCAGGCGCCGTACGAGAACCCCGACGCGGGCCGCGCGGGGCGGGCCGGGGCCGACAAGGAGCCGCTGCCGGACGGGTCGCGGGGCCTCGCCGTCACCACCGAGGGGGGCCGCTGGACGGTCGATCACATCAGCAGCGACCTCGGCGACGACCTCGGCATGCCCGACGGCTACTACTACGAGGTCACGGTCTACAAGCCGGGGTTCCACGTCTGGAAGGACTCGGTGCTCTTCGAGCGGGGGACGCTGCAGATCGACGTGACCCTGTACCCCGACACCATCGACATCAGCGACATCGGCCACGTCGTCGACACCACCGTCGGCGAGACCAACACCGGGGCCGGTGTGCTGCGGCAGGGGGAGTAGCGAAGCGACCATGGTCGAGGCCTCCGGCGTCCAGGGCGAGTTCCGCCTCCTTCACAAGATCGGTGAAGGCGGGATGGCGGACGTGTTCCTGGCGGAGCGCATGGGGGACGACGGGTTCAAGACCCGGGTGGCGCTCAAGCGCCTCCACCGCGGCCTCGCGATGGACAGCTACTTCATCCGGCAGCTCGTCCGCGAGGCGCGGCTGCTGGGCCAGCTCGAGCACGCCAACATCGTCAAGGTCTTCGACCTCCGCCGCATCGGCGATGAGCACTACGTCGTCATGGAGTACGTCGACGGCATCGACCTCGCCGCCGTCATCAAGGTCCACCGCAACCGCAAGACGCGCATCCCCCGGCCGTTCTTCTTGCACGTCGCCCTGAGCCTGTCCGAGGCGCTGTCCTACGCTCACGCCGCCGTCGACGAGCAGGAGAACCCGACGCCGCTGATCCACCGGGACATCAAGCCGAGCAACGTCATGCTCAGCCGCCGGGGCACGGTGAAGCTGACGGACTTCGGCATCGCCCACGTCGGCGACGGGTCGGTCACGGGGGGGCTGGTCCAGGGGACGGCGAACTACATGTCTCCGGAGCAGGCGTTCGGGGAGGAGCGGCTGACCCCCGCGTCGGACGTCTACAGCCTCGGCGCCGTGTTCTTCGAGATGCTGACGGGGCGGCCCAACGTCGACGGCGACAACTACCTCAAGGCCATCCACCAGGTCCGGGAGCGCCGCGTGACGCTCGACGAGCTGGCGGGGCTGGGCGTCGAGCCGGGGCTCCGGATGGTCATCGCGAAGATGCTGTCGGCGGACATGAACGGTCGCTACCAGGAGATGGAGAGCGTCCGGAACGACCTCCAGTTCGTCGCCGAGCGGCTCAAGATCGACCTGAGCTGGCACCGGATCCGGGCCTACGTGGGCCGGCTCATGGGGATCCTCGGGCGGGCGCCCGACCGGGCCACGCTGTCCAACCTGCAGGTGCCGCAGCAGATCCAGGAGGCGGCGAAGAAGATCGTCGCGGGGCAGCCGCCGAGCGGCGCGATCACGCCGCCGACGGGGCAGCCCGTGGCCGGCCCGGCGACGGGGCCGGCCACCCCTGCGACCCCGCCCCCGACGCCCCGCCAGCGGCTCAAGCGGAGCGAGGACGCGCCCGTCACCCACGCCGTCCAGAAGGACCTCATCGACAGCATCGTGGGGCCCGGCCCGGTGCCCCTCGGCGGCGCGGACGGGATCCCCACGCCGGTGACCCCGGCGATCCCCATGCCCGCGGTCCGGCCGGGCGTCCCGCCGTCGTACCAGGGCGACACGGTGTCGGTGGTCCGCCCCTCCGGCGGTCACCCCGGGGACGATCCCCTGATGGGGGCGCCGCCGTCGCGTCCGCCGGTCCTGTCGCCGGCGACGGGCGCCGTCCCCGTGCCCCCGGACCGCCCCGTCCCGCGGCCCCCGGCGTCGTCCGCGCGGGAGGCGCAGGTCGCCGGACCGGAGGGGTGGGACGACGAGGCCACCCGCGTCTACACGGGCAAGAGCCCGGCCGAGTCGGGGGTGATGGGGACGGGCCAGATGGCGGCGCTGCAGGGGACCCCGTCGAACGTGACGATCCCGATGCCGCTGGGCTCCCAGTCGCTCAAGCCGGCCGGCGCGCTGGTGGACCTCGCGGAGCCGACCGTCCCGCCGGCGGCGCGAGGCCGGCCTCCGACGGGCTCCCCGATGAGCGCGGCGACGACGCGGGCCATCCGGTCCGGGGCAGGCCCCGGTTCGGCGATCGACATCCCGACGGTCCCTCCCCCGGGCAACGGCGCCGGCGCCGCCCCTGCGGTCGCGCCCGCGGAGCCCGCCCCCGCCCCCCGTCCCCCCCCCGGGGGCCTGCCGACGGGCGACGAGGAGGAGACCGACACCGAGACGTGGGTGTTCTCCGACTCGCTCGCGGACGACGACCTCGCCGCCCCGGCGCCGATCGCGCCCCCCCGCCGCCGCCCCGACGGGCAGCGCCGCCGCCGCCGTCGCCGTCGCCGCAAGTCGAGCCCCGTGTCGCCGCTGGTGGCGACGCTGCTGGTGCTCGCGATCCTCTTCCTGTTGTGCGCCGTCCTGGTCGCGATCGCGGTCAAGCAGGACTTGATCGGCGCCAACGAGGAGCCACCTTCATCTGAAATCTGCCCGTGCCCCGGAGCTGAGCTGGCATGACGACGTTTCCCACCAAGCGCGGTGAGTTCAACCTGCTCCGCAAGATCGGCGAAGGCGGGATGGCCGAGGTGTTCCTCGCCGAACGCGGCGGCGACGAGGGCTTCAAGACGCTCGTCGCCCTGAAGCGCCTCCACGGCGGCTTCGCGCTCGATCAGTACTTCATCCGCCAGCTCGTCCAGGAGGCGAAGCTCCTCGGCCAGCTCCAGCACAACAACATCGTCCGCGTCCACGACCTCCGCCGCATCGACGACGAGTACTTCATCGTCATGGAGTACATCGACGGGATCGACCTCGCCCAGGCGATCCAGGTCCACAAGGACAACGACCTCCGCTTCCCCCTGTCGATCTTCTTCCACATCGCCCTGGGGCTGTGCGAGGCGCTCGAGTTCGCCCACAGCGCCGTCGACCTGACGGGCAAGCCGATCCGCCTGATCCACCGCGACATCAAGCCGTCCAACGCGCTGATCCACCACCGCGGGATCGTCAAGCTGACGGACTTCGGCATCGCCCGGGTGGGGGACACGTCCAACACGGGCAGCGTGGTCAAGGGGACGGCGAACTACATGTCGCCGGAGCAGGCGTCGGGCGAGCAGAACCTGACGCCGGCGTCGGATATCTTCAGCCTCGGCGCCGTCTTCTGGGAGATGTTGACCCTCGAGAAGCTCGTCGAGGGGAACAACTACCTGAACGTGATCAACTCCATCAAGGAGCTGAACGTCGGGCTCAAGGACATCACCAAGAAGGGGATCGAGCCTGGGCTGCGGATGATCCTGCTGCGGATGCTCGCCCGGAAGCGGGAGCTCCGGTACCAGAACATGGGGCTCGTCCTGAAGGACCTCCGCTTCGTCGCGGAGCAGATGAAGGTCGACCTGTCGCCTTCGCACCTCCGCGAGTACATGGCGAAGATCACCAACCTGGCGCGCGAGGCCGCCGCCCGCCTCGCCGCCGGCGGCGCCCAGAACCTCGCCGCGCAGGATCCGGACGCGCCGACGCCGAAGCCGCAGCCGGCCGCCCCGGCGTCCGCGGGGGCGCCTCCGGGGATGAAGCCGGCCTCCCGGCCCGCCCCGCCGGCCGCCGCCCCGCCGTCGAAGCCGCCCCCCTCGTCGCCCACCGATCGCGGGCCCGCGCCTGCTGGCCGATCCTCGCGCTGAGCGCGCTCCTGCTCGCGAGCGCGGGCTGCCCGACCGTCGGCGACTCGGACGGCGGCGACCCGGGTGAGACCGGGACCGACACGGACGAGACGACCGGCGAGGAGACCGGCGAGGAAGGGGACGGCCAGGCCGCCGCGGCGCCCGGCGA
>CAYFOA010000076.1:0-16571 GCA_964344575.1 uncultured Rickettsiales bacterium
CCGTCGTGTGGCGCCCCCACTACGGCGACCTCGACTACTTCGCCTTCCTCGGCCCCGTCGTCGCCGCCCTGGGCGAGCGGTTCGAAGGCGAGCTCGGCCTCGCCTACGTCGACGTGAGCGGCGTCGGGGTCCGCGGGACCTGGGACTTCGACCGCCGCGACCTCTGGTTCACCGGCGGCGCCGACTCCCCGTTCACCGAGGCGACCTGGGCGGCGCTGACGGGCGCGGTGCTGGGGCAGTACCAGGACGCCTTCGGGGACGTCCCCCTCGTCCTGTCCGCGTCCGCGCTGACCCTCGCCGGGACCGACGCCGCCGCCGTGCTCGCCGAGCAGCTCGTCGAGGACGGCGTCGGTCTCCGCGACGACCGCGTGGGCCTCGACCCCGACGCCGCCGACCCCGCCGCCGACCTCGCCGGCGACATCCCCGTCCTCCTCAGCACGCGCCTCCTCGGAGGCCTCGGGGCGTGGCGCTACGCCGCCTCCCGCGACGAGTGGGACGAGTCGACGTACGGCGACTTCGACGCCTTCGTGGCGTCGTCCTGGGACGCCCGCCGCGCCGCCACCTCCGCGTCCTTCCAGACGCTGTCGGACAAGGCCTGCACGTCCGAGTGGGTCCAGGCCGCCGATCCCCCGAGCACGGCCTGCGGGGCGCACCCCGGCGACGGCGCGTTGTGGTCGTACGTGACCGACGCCGCGGCCGCGCTGTCCGCCGTCTACGCCGTCACCGAGGCCCGCCTCGACCCCGACTGGCACCGCGAGGCGACCCTCGACGTCGAGCTCGATCTCGCCAACCTCGGGGGCGTCGCGAGCGGCGTCGACCGGACCGTGGAGCTGGCGTTCGTGAACCTGGAGACGGGCGAGACCGCGGCCCCCGCCGTCGTCCTCGACCTGAGCGGCGATCCGACCGGGGGGTGGGCCCCCGGCTCGACCCGGACCGTCACCACCTGGCTCCCCACCGACGCCCTCAGCTTCTCGGGGTCGACCTCCTACGCGCTGACGATCCGGTTCGTCGAGCCGCGCGCGTTCGGGGGCGGCCTCGCGCTGCCGCACCCCGCGGTGGGGACCGAGGCCCGCCACGTGCTCGCCACCTGGCCCCCGTCCCCCTAGATGCCATCGGCACGAATCCCGCACCGTCTTCCGCCGGCCCTCGACGCCGCCGACGCCGCCGCCCCTCGTCGCCGTACACGAGGTACGCCTCCTCGGTGCGTCGACGACGGGCGACGCCGATGCCTCACCGGAAGCCTGGTCGCGATTCAGGCCGAGGACATCTAGGACCGGCCCGATGGCGTCGACGTCGCCCGTCGCGGAGATCCCCCTCGGCCCCTTCGCCCTCGAGCACCCCATCGGCGGCGGCGGGATGGGCGAGGTGTGGCGGGGCCGGCACGTCGCCCAGGGGGTCCCCGTCGCGGTCAAGGTCATCACCGCCGGCGCCGCCCGGGACCCCGAGCTGCAGGCCGCGTTCCGGAACGAGGTCCGCGCCGTCGCCCGCCTCGACCACCCCGGCATCGTCCGCGTCCTCGAGTACGGCTCCGTCGGCGAGGACGCGGCGGACGCGTCCGGCGGCGCGCTCGTCCCCGGCAGCCCCTACCTCGCGATGGAGCTGCTCGACGGCGGCGTCCTCGACCCCTCGGTCCCCCCGCGGGACTTCGAGGACCTCCGCGTCACGCTCCTCGACCTCCTCGACGCCCTCGCCCACGCCCACGCGCGGGGCGTGATCCACCGCGACCTCAAGCCCGCCAACATCCTCTTCGCGGGCCCCGAGAACGACCGCCCCGGCCTCCGCCTCACCGACTTCGGCATCGCCCACGCCCTCGAGTCCGAGGACGCCGAGGACGACACCGACGCGCTGACCGGCACCCCCTGGTACATGGCCCCGGAGCAGCACCACTCCTCGTGGCGGGACTTCGGTCCCTGGACCGACCTCTACGCCGTCGGCTGCATCGCGTGGGAGCTGGCGACGGGGACGCACCCGTTCCCCGGCCTCGACCTCTTCAGCGTCGTGTGGGCCCACCTCAACACCGAGCCCGGCGAGCTCCGCGCCCGCTTCGCCGTCCCCCCGGGGTTCGAGCCGTGGGTCCGCCGCCTCCTCGCGAAGCGGGCCCGCGACCGGTTCCGCCGGGCCGCCGACGCCGCCTTCGCGCTCCGCGAGCTGGAGCAGTCCCACATCTTCGGGGCGCCCCCGCTGCCGGTCTCCTGGCGTCCCCCGCGCACGGCCCGCCGCTCCCCCCTCCGGCTCGGCGGCGCGGGGCTGGGGCTGCACGGCCTCCGCAGCCTCCCCGTCCTCGGCCGGGAGGCGCCCCTGGACCTCCTCTGGGGGCGGCTCCAGGAGGTCTGGACGACCGCCGGACAGCGCCTCGTCGTCCTCCGCGGCAGCTCCGGCTGCGGCAAGAGCCGGATCGCCGAGTTCGTGTGCGAGCGCGCCGAGGAGGTCGGCGCCGCGCAGGCGCTCCGCGTCGTCCACGACCCGATGCCGAGCCGGTCCACGGGGCTCCGCGGGATGATGACCGCGGCGCTGGGGTGCGCGGGCCTGAACCGCGTCGAGGTGCTCCTCCGCGTCGAGCACGTCCTCCGGGAGGAGGGGGTGGACGACCCCTACGAGTGGGAGGCGCTGACCGAGTTCATCGCCCCCCGCCAGGAGTGGGTCGGGACCGACGCCGACATGCCCGTCCGGTTCCTCGACCCGGCCCAGAGGAACTCGCTCCTGCAGCGGTTCCTCCGCCGCCGCTCCGCCGAGCGCCCGCTGGTGCTCTGGCTGGACGACGTCCAGTGGGGGGGGCAGGCGATCTCGCTCGCCGAGCACATCCTCCAGACGCCGCCCGAGGCGACCGGCCCGGCGCTGATCGTGATGACCGTCTCGGACGAGGCCCTCGCCGAGCGGCCGATCGAGGCCCGCCGCCTCGACGAGCTCCTCCGCCTCGACCACACCGCGTCGCTGCACGTCCCCCCCCTCGGGGCCGAGCACTGCCGCAAGCTGGTGCGCGACGTCCTCGGGCTGGAGGGCGACCTCGCCGACGCGGTCGAGGTCCGGTCCGAGGGGAACCCGCTCTACGCCGTCCAGCTCGTCGGGGACTGGGTCCGCCGCGGCCTCCTCCGCCCCGGCGAGGGGGGCTTCCGCCTCAAGGGACGCGGCCACCACCCCGCGCTCGTCCTCCCCGGCGACATGGGCGAGCTGTGGCGGGACCGGATCCAGCGGGTGGTCGAAGGGACGGGGGGCGAGTCCCGGCAGACGCTGGAGCTCGCCGCGGCCCTGGGCCTCCGGGTGGACGCCTTCGAGTGGAACCACGCCTGCGGCCACGCCGGCCTGAAGGCAGAGCCCGCTCTCATCGACACGCTGCTCACGGAGGGGCTCGCGGAGGACGACGAGGGGGGCTGGTCGTTCAGCACCGAGCTGCTCCGGGAGACGCTGGAGCAGAGCGCGCGCGACGCCGGCCGGTGGGAGCGCTGGCACCTCGCCTGCGCGGACATGCTCCGGGCCCGCTACAGCGACGACGCGGCGGGGGTGCGGCGCCGGATCGGGACGCACCTGCTGCACGGCGGGGCACTGGACGACGCCGCGGCGCAGCTCGGGGAGGCGGCGTGGGAGCTGGTGGACGTCAACGAGTACCGCGAGGCGCTGCAGGTGGTGGCGCTCCGGGAGGACGCGCTGCACCGCGCCGAGGCGCCGCCGTCGGACCCCCGGTGGGGCGAGTGCCTGCTGCTCCGGTGTGGCGCGAAGGTCCACCTCGGGATGCTCGCGGACGCGCTCGAGGACGCGCGCAAGGCGGAGGTCCGCGCGGCCCGCCACGGCTGGCCCGCCGTCCTCGCCCGGGCGCTCGGCCAGCAGGGCATCCTCGCCCGCCTCGGGGGGGATCTCGACGAGGCCGTCGACCGCTGGGAGGAGGCGCTCCGGCTCTGCCCCGAGTCCGACCTGGAGACCCGCGCCCGCGTCCTCTTCTACCTCGCCTCGGTCCGCCGCCAGGAGTGCGACTTCGACGCCGCCCGCGCGCTCTACACCGACAGCCTGGAGCTGTACGGGCAGGCCGGCGCGCCGCTGGGGGAGGCGCAGTGCCTCCACGGGATCGGGACCATCGCCCAGGACACGGGCGACCTCGACACGGCCGAGCAGGTGTTCGAGACGCTGGCCGACCTGTTCCGCGCGATGGGCAACCGGTTCGGGCTCTCCCAGGCGCTCAACGGGCTGGCGGGGGTGGCCCACCTGCGGGGGCACCTGGACGAGGCGGAGGCGGGGTACCGCGAGGCGTGGGAGCTCCTGACGTCGATCGGCTCGCCCGCGGCGATCGTGACGGGCCTGAACATCGCGCTCGTCCACGCGCTGCGGCGGGACATGCGGGCCCTGTCGGAGACGCTCCACGAGATCGGCAGCGCGCGGGCGGCGGCGGCCCAGCGGCCGTGGCTCGGCCAGCTCCTCGTCTACCGCCTCCCCGTGCTCGCGGACCGGCAGGACTGGGACGGCTGGGACGACACGCTCGAGCGGGCGATGGTGCTGCTCGAGGAGCGGGCCGGGGCGCCGCAGGACATCGCCACGGTGGCCCGCCTCGCGGGCGAGCTCGCGGAGGAGAACGGCCAGGTGGGGCGCGCCCGGGAGGCGTGGCTGCTGGCCCGCCGGCAGTGGGAGCTGCTCGACGAGCCCGCCGGCGTCACCGTGATCGACGGCCTCCTCAGCCGCCTTCCTTGAGCGCCGTCAGCTCCTTCTGCATGGCCGCGAGCTGGTCGATGAGCTTGTTCATCCGGTCCTCGCGGGAGCCCTCGGGGGCGTCCTCCAGCTCGGCCTGCGCCTCCTCCATGCCCGTCATGATCACGCCGATGAAGAGGTTCAGGATGATCATCGTGGCGAGGAGCACGAACGAGCTGAAGAAGAAGACCGAGATCCAGCCGTAGGCCTTCGGCGCCGTGCAGGGGTGGGTGCTGGAGTCGTCGTAGCCGTACTCGTCGCAGCCGTACTGGTTGATGTACATCACGTCGGTCCAGTCCTCGAGGGTGGCGACGCGGTACATCGACAGGTGGGCGGTCTGCAGGTCGCGGAAGTGGACCGGGTCGTTCTGCTGGAAGAGGAACGTCCCCAGCACGCTGTACAGGTAGAAGAGGCCGAAGAGCAGGAGCGCGATGTAGAACATCGACGGGATCGACTTCAGGAGGGCGCCTACGAGGATCTGCAGCCGGGGCAGGGCGCGGACGAGCTTGAGGACGCGGAGCAGGCGCGCCAGCCGCAGGACGGCGACGTACTCGGCGCCGATGGGGAGGAAGCAGACGGCGACGATGATGAAGTCGAAGACGTTCCACGGGTCGAAGAAGTAGCGCCACGGCCGGCTCCCCTCGGCGCCCATCTTGACGACGATCTCGGCGACGAAGATCCAGAGGATGATCGCGTCGAGCGTGTCCATGAACGGGCCGTGGGCCGCGACCATCGACGGGTACGTCTGGATCCCGACGAGGACGCCGGCGGCGAGGATGACGGCGATGATGAAGTTCTGGAACCAGGCGGTGTCGCGGATGTCCGCGAGGAGCTTCACGACGGGGTTGGTGCTGGGCGCTTCGGTGGTCACGGGCTCTCCTCCAAGATCGCGGGAGTGTGCCACACGTGTATCCTCGCGCGGCCATGGCTCCCGTCAGCGTGTTCAGGGATGGTCTGTTCGAAGGCCGCGTCGCCGTCGTGACCGGCGGCGGGAGCGGCATCGGGAAGGCGATCGCGCACGAGCTGGGGCGGCTCGGGGCGAAGGTCGTCATCGCCGCGCGCAAGGAGGAGCGCCTCCAGGCGGCGGTCTCGGAGTTCGGAGAGCTCGGGATCGAGGCGTCGTACGCGGTCTGCAACGTCCGTGAGGAGGACGACGTGGCCGCCCTGATGGCGACCGCGGTGGAGCGCTACGGCGCGATCGACGTCCTCGTCAACAACGCCGGCGGCCAGTTCCCCAGCCCCGCCGCGTACATCCGCACCAAGGGCTGGAAGGCGGTCCTGGAGACGAACCTGCTGGGGCCGTTCCTGGGCTGCCGGGAGGCGTTCAACGCCTGGATGGGCGAGCACGGCGGCTGCATCGTCAACATCATCGCGGAGATGTGGCGCGGCTTCCCCGGGATGGCCCACACCGGCGCCGCCCGGGCGGGCGTCGACAACCTCACGAAGACGCTGGCGGTGGAGTGGGCGCATGCGGGGGTCCGGGTGAACTCGGTGGCGCCGGGCATCGTGCTGTCGTCCGGCGTCGACACGTACGACCCGTTCTTTCAGGAACAGTTCCTGGCGATGAAGAACAACATCCCCGCGCGGCGCCTCGGGACCGTCTGGGAGGTCGCCTCGGCGGTCGCCTGGCTGGCCTCCCCGGGGGCGTCGTTCGTGACCGGGGAGACGCTCCGGGTGGACGGCGCGGGCAGCCTCTGGCGCCTCCACTGGGAGGTCCCCGAGCACGACAAGCTGCCCCCCTACGGCGAGTGACCCGAACCCTCCTCCTCGTGGCCGCCTTCCTCGGGGCGGGGCCCGCGCACGCCGCCCAGGCGGAGCTGTTCGGGCCGTCCGTGGGGAGCGCGTCGATGGGCGGGGTCAGCGGCGCGCTCGAGGACGGCGTCCACCCCCTGACGACGAACGCCGCCGCCATCGGGCTGATGGAGGGCGACGCGTTCACCTTCCAGTACTGGGGCGGGCACGTCTTCCTGAGCGAGGTCGAGGGGGTCACCCGGCTGGAGGAGGGGGACGCGCCCATGCCGCAGGTGACCGTCCAGCCGCACGTGCTCACCGCCGGGCTGGGGAAGCGGATCGGCCCCTGGGTGGTGGCGGGGGCCCACGTCCAGCTGCCCCTGCCGTGGATCTACTTCCACGAGACGAAGGACCCGTGGGTCCCGTACTCGATGCGGTGGCAGAACCGGGTGGCCCGCGGGATGGGGACCGCGGGGGTGTCGGTCAAGCTGCCGCTGCGGCCCGCCGAGCCGGGGCGGGCGGGGCTGCAGCTGGGGTTCGCGATGTCGCTCCGGCCGCGCGGGATCATCAACGTCGACCTCGACATCGTCGGCCGGGAGGGGGACCCGCCCCAGGTGGCGGCGACGCTGAGGGACGTCGACCTCGCGGCGCGCTACGTCGTCCGCCCCCAGGCGTCGTTGCTGCTGGACTTCGGGCTCCTCGACGAGCGGCTGAGCGGGCTCCGGTTCGGGGCCTCGTACAAGCCGGCGTCGCGGACGGACATCTCGCCCATCGCGCTGGACGTCGAGGTCATCAACCTGGAGGCGGTCAACGCCCTCTTCGCCCTCGTCGAGCTCATCCGGGCGGAGGTGTACCTCGGGCTGACGGACATGTTCGACCCCCACCAGGTCCGGCTCAGCCTCGCGGTGGACCGGCCGAAGTTCGCGGTCGCGGCGGACGTCCAGGTCAACCTCTGGTCGCAGCTCGCGGCCTCGTACGGGAGCGTCGTCACCGGGCTCGAGGGTGAGGAGGGGGCCCTGACGATCGACTTCGGGGCCGACGACGGGCCGGAGGTGTACGAGGCGATCTCGGGGCGGCTGCTCGAGGACGACCCGTTCCGCGACACCGTGGACGCCGCGCTCGGCGTCGAGCTCAAGCCCGCGGACTGGCTCCGGATCCGGGCGGGGGCCCGCTTCACCCAGGGGGCGGTGGCGCCCAGCCCGGGGGCGTCGGGGCTGCTGGACGGACACAACCTCGGCGGCGGCGCGGGGGTCGGGTTCCGGATCCCGGTGGCCGGCGGCGCGATCCTCGACGGCCCCCTCCGCGTCGACGCGGGCGTGCAGGTCCAACGGCTGTTCGGGGTGGACCTCCCGAAGACCGACGAGGCGACGGCGGGGCTGGAGCTGCCGGTCTCCTACGCCGACGACGCGCGCTGGCCCGGCGGCTGGGTGGTCGCCGGGGGCGCCTCGCTGGGGGTGACGTTCTGAGATGGGGGCCGCCCTCGCCGAGCTCCTGAAGCGACCGGCGGCCTGCGCGGCGGTGGGGACGGCGGTGTTCGCGGCGGTGGTCGCGTGGCAGATCGCGCACCGCGGCGCGCTGTCGATGGACGAGCTCCACACCGCGCTCCTCGGCCGGGCGATCGCGGCCGGCGACGGCCCCTCCTTCTACGTCGGCAGCGTCTCCCGCTACGAGGGCGGCTCGTGGCTGATCGGCTACCCCGTCGCGCTCCTCCTCCGGCTCGGGGCGTGGGCCACGGCGGCGACCTCGTGGACCGCCGGGGGGCTCGCGATCGCGGCGGTGTTCGCGGCCTCGCTGTGGACCGCCCGCGCCGCGAAGCCGTCGGCCGCCCTGGGCGTCGGCCCGATCCTCGGCCTCGCCGCCCCCGAGGTCGTCCACTACAGCTACCGCGCCTGGGGGTCGCTCCACGAGGCGCTCTTCGTCGTCCCGGTCCTGGCCCTCCTCGGGGCGCAGTGGCTCGATCGCGACCGCCCCTTCGGCGGCGCGGTCCTCCTCGGCCTGCTCCTCGGGGCGGGGCTGGTCCTCTCCTACGTCCACTTCGTCACGGGCCTCGCGATGGCCGGCGTGGTCGCGCTGGAGGCCGCGGGGCGGGCCGGACCGCGGGCGGCGGCCCGGTCGACGGCGGCGGACCTCGGGCTCGCCTTCCTCGCCGCTGCGGCCGTCCTCATCCTCTGGATCGCGGCGGCCGTCCCGATCCCCGACGAGGCGCTCCAGGTGCGGGACGGACGGACGCTGACGTCGACGCTGCCGGCGCTCCTCGCCGTCCGGCTCGACCTCGTCCTCATGGACCTCCCGCGGGCCTGGATCGGCGCGGTGGAGGACGTCGACGGCGCAGCGGTCGTCGCCGCCGCCGGGCTCTCCCTCCTCACCGTCTCGGCCGCCGTCGCGGTGTGGCGCCGCGGCGGCCGCGGCCGGCACGCCGTCGTCTACGCGCTGGCCTGGTTGCCCGCGCTGTCCGTCGGCCACTCGCTCGCCGCCGGCGACGACGTCCTCCGCTACTACGTCCCCCTGCTCGCGACCTCCGCCGTCCTCCTCTCCCTGTGGGACCCCCGCGCCGTCGCCGCCGCCTGCCTCCTCGGGCTGGTCGCCGGGGGGCCCGCCTACACGCTCCCGGGGCAGGATCCCGTCCGCTCCCACGCCGAGCTGGGCGCCAACGCGCTCCACCGCTACCTCCCCGATCCCCACGCCAAGCTCCACCTCCTCCACGCCCACGCCCAGCCCGCGCTGAAGGCGCCCCTGGCGTTCGGGTACGGGCTCGACACCGGGCGCCGCTTCTCGGCGACGTGGAGCGGGCTCCACGAGGCCTCCGGGGACGTCCCCGCGGAGCGCGTCGATCCGGCGACGGACCCGCACCTCCACCTGTACGACGCGAGCGCGTGGACGGCCGCCCTCGACGGCGCCCCGGAGGACGTGCGCGCCCCGTTCCTGGAGGGGCTGGGGGTGGGGCTGGTCGCGGACGGGGTGCTCGACGAGGCGGAGCGCCGGCTGATCGCGATCCTCGACGCTCCCGCCGCGGCCGCCGTCGCCGCCGGGATCGGCGCCGCGGGGCGCGCCGGGCAGCTCCCCGAGGAGCTCCACGAAGCCGCCCGCCGGGGCGCCGCCCGCGCGGCCTCGCCGCACGGCCTCGGGCGTCTGATCCGGTTGCCGATCGTCCCCACCCCCGAGGGGTAGGGGGAGCTTCAGCCTTCGACGAGCTCGGTGCCGTCGGCGCCGACGTCGAACACCATCCCCTCGCGGGCGACGAGGATCGGGCCGCGCTCCATCTGCTCGGACGCGAACTCGGCCGCCTGCTCGCCGATCTGGTCGAGGGCGTCGTCGGTCCGGTCGGGGTCGTGGTGGAAGAGCAGCAGCGTGTGGGGCTGCGCCTCCCGTCCAAGTTGGAGGACTTGGGGGACGGTCGAGTGGCCCCACCCCCGCTTGGCGGGGAGGTCCTCGGGGAGGTACTGCGAGTCGACGATCATCAGCCCGGTGCCCGCCGCGAACGCCGCCTGCTCCTCGAGCGTGGTCCGCGGGGTCCCCGGGGGGAAGAGCTCGTTGTCGGTCAGGTAGGTCAGGGAGGAGCCGTCCGCGTCGGTGATGCGGAAGCCCTGGGCGCCGCCGGGGTGGTTGAGCTTGATGCGCGTCACCCGGGCCGACCCGATGGTCCAGACGTCACCCTCGCTGGGGTGGAAGTCGACCCGGCTGGGGAGGTCCGCCAGCTTCATCGGGGTCTGGATGCCGTCGAAGATCTCCGCCCGCGCGCGCCGCCGCTCCTGGACCTCGTTCTCGACGGGATGGACCACGAGGTGCAGGTCCGGCGTGTAGATGGGCTCGAAGAAGGGGAGCCCGATGATGTGGTCGTAGTGCCGGTGGCTGAGCAGGAAGTGGACGGGGCCGCGGTGCTGGTCGCGGAGGAGGTCCTTGCCGAGGGCGCGGACGCCGGTGCCGGCGTCGAGGAAGAGGCGGGTGCCGTCGGCGAGCGTGGCGGACACGCAGACCGTGTTCCCCCCGTACCGAAGCGTCGTCGGGCCCGGCGTCGGAATCGACCCGCGAACCCCGTAGATCTTCGCCCGCATCCGCTCTCAGCGCTCCTTCAACCGGGCCAGTCTAGCAGTGATCACGGTCACTTCGCTTCTGCCGGGGTCCGTGTCGTGAGCCGATCGACGGCGTGGACGGGAGCGTCGTGTCCGGCCATCAGCTCCTTGATGGCCGAGTAGACGAGGCGCTGCCGCTTCACGCGGTTGAGTCCGTCGAAGGCGTCCGACGTGACGGAGATCTCGTAGTGTCCGCCACCGCCGCGGACGTCGAGCTCCGCGCCCGGGATCGCGGTGTGCACGCGTTCGCGAATCTGCGCCAACGTCGCCTCCACCGAGAGGCGTCCCGGATGCGTCATCCTCTCCTCCTCAGCGAGCACTAGACCAGATCGGCCGGGCGAGGTCTACCGGGCGAGCGTCCCCAGGACGCGGGGGATCCCGGCGACGCCGTAGTCCCACGCGGTCACCTTGCCGTCCTCCACGAGGACGATGGTGGGGAGGCTCTTCACCTCGTAGTCCCACTTGGCGTAGCCCGTGTCGTCGCGGCCGACGGGGTAGGTGAAGGTGCTCGCGGCGACCGCGGGGTCGAGGACGTCGCGCTCCTCGGTGCTGATCGCGACCATCGCCACGTCCGCCCCGTGCTCCTTGAAGGCGGCCTCGAACTGGGGCGACGTCTTGCGGCAGGGGCCGCACCAGGTGGCCCAGAAGTAGAGGACCTGGGGCTTGTCGCCGGCCTCGGCGGAGGTCAGCCGGCCGCCGTCCGCGGGGCGGAGGGCCTCGACGTCCCAGCCCGCCGCCTCGGTCCCGGGGAAGTGACGCTTGCGCCACGTCTTCATGTTCCCCGGCTTCTCGATCATCGTCAGCTCGACGTCGATCCGCTCCCCGTCGCGGAGGACGCCGAGCGCGATCGTCTCGCCGATCTGCACCTTCCGGGCCTCGCCGATGTAGTCCTGGTACTGCTTGATCGCCTCGTGGGCGCCCGCCCGGACGATGACGTCGCCGCGGCGGAGGCCGGCCGCGCGGGCGGGGCCGCCGACGTAGGAGCGCTGGATCATGGCCCGCGCGTCCTCGGGGGCGCCCGGGATCGGCTCCTTCATGTTCCCGACGGAGATCCCCAGCCAGCGGCTCTTCTTCTTCTCCGCGGGTTGGGATCCAACCGGGGGAAGCTTGGTCACGGTGACCTCGCCGGGGGTCGCCTCCGCCTCCACGCCGGCCGGCGGCGTCGACTCGGGAGCGGGTTCGGGCGTGGACGCCGAGTCCGCCTCGGGCGGATCGGGGGCGAACTCTCCGCCCCCGCAGGCGACGAGCAGCAGCAGCAGGGGGAGCAGGCGTCGCAGCATGTCTTGAACCGACCTCCCCCTCTCTCTAACATCCCGGGCCGCCATGCACGACCCCGTCACCCCCCGCAACTTCGACGTCGCCGTCGACGGCCACGAAGGTCGCCTCGTCCGCGCGACGGTCACCCTCCACGAGACCATCCCCACCGGCGGCCTGACGCTGTCGGTGCTGTGGGACCCCGACCGCGGCGAGGCGACCTCCGTCACGCCCTTCCGGAACCTGGGGCAGTTCGTCCTCGAGGAGCTGGCGAAGCAGGCGGGCGGCAGCGCCGGGCACTGAGCCCGTCCTCTACGGGACCGTCACCACCACGAAGTCCGTCCGGCGGACGCCGCCTTCGTCGATCGCTTCGACGAGGACGTCGTGCGTGCCGCTGCCCAGTCCGGTCGCCTCGAGGATCCACGTCGTCGACTGGACGTCCGGGTCGGTGTTCCCGGTCGAGTCGACGGCCGCGTTGCCGAGGAAGCCGTCGACGTCGCTCGTCAGCGCGATCACGACGAGGTCGGGCGCGCTGTCGCTGACCTCGCCGGCGAACGTCACGTCCGCGCCGCTGACCACGCCCTCGAACGCGGTCACCTCGGGGGCGTGGTTCACCGCGTAGCCGACGTAGTTCACCGTCTGGCCGAAGTTCGTGTAGACGCCGTCCTCGTTGTCCGCGCAGACGTCGGGATCGGTGGACGTCTGGGCGCCGTAGTACCAGTGGTAGGCGTCGTCGGCGTCGTCGTGGCGGATGCCGCGCGCCGCCACCGCCGCCCCGTCGAACCGGTGGCAGTCGGTGTGCGCCTCGAACACGGGGTCGTCGCTGGCGCGCGTCCACGTCGTGTAGTCGCCGTACGCGAGCCCCACCGCAGCGTCGGCGCCGGTGTACCAGAGCTCGAAGGCGTCGGGATCGAGGGGGTCGACGAGCCAGCTCACCTGGGTGACGCGGTCGCCCTCCCAGGCCTCGACGGGCTCGAAGATCGGGACCCCGTCGCGGCTCCAGGTGACGCCCCCGTCGGCGGAGGTGGCGTGGAACACGCGGAGGATCGAGTCGGCGTCGGAGCGGCCGTTGTACCAGGCGTGCAGCAGCCCGTCGGACGGGTCGTGGAAGGCGCTCGGGTGGAGCGTCCGGTCGTTGTCGAGGTGGCCGGCGACGGAGCTGGCGCCGAGGACGGGGTCGGTGAGCGGGTCCCCGGTCCCGGGGTCGAGCCGCTCGAACGGCCCCTCGGGGGACGTCGCCGAGGCGAGCCCGATCTCGCGCACCCCCGAGGAGGCGTCGCGGGCGTGGTAGAGCATCACGTAGTCGCGGGCGAGCCCGGGGACGCGGACGACCGACGGGTTCGACAGGTTCCGGGCGTCCCACCCGCCGGCGTCGCCGGTGTCCTCCAGGATGGGGCCGACCGCGTCGCTCCAGGTCGTCCCCCCGTCGGTCGAGACGGCGTACCCGATGGCCTGCTCCTCCTGGTCCTCGTGGCCGCGGAAGTAGAGGTACTGGTCGCCGCCGGCATCGACGAACAGCGACGGCAGCGAGGCGCGCGCGAAGTGCCACTCGTGGCTGTAGCCGGGGTAGACGACGGGGCGGCAGGTCCGGACCGGGCCGGAGGTGTAGTCGCCGGCGGGGAAGACGTGGGGGTCGCGGTCGTCGCAGTCGGCGCCGCCCGCGCAGATCGAGTCGACGCCGTCGCCGTCGTGGTCCGCGGGGACGTCGGTCTCGTCGGCCTCGGCGACGCCGTCGCAGTCGGTGTCCACGCCGTCGCAGATCTCCGCGGCGAGCCCGTTGACGATGGGGTCGTCGTCGTCGCAGTCGGACCCGCAGGAGGTCTGCCCGTCGCCGTCGGCGTCGAGGCTGTGGACGGTGGGGTCGGTGTCGTCGCAGTCGAGCCCGCCGCAGGCCGGCCCGAGGTCGCCGTCGCCGTCGAAGTCCTCGCCCGCGTAGTCGGCGTCGTCGCCGTCCACCTCTTCGTCGCAGTCGTTGTCGGCGCCGTCGCAGACCTCGGCGTGGCCGGGGTGGCGGGCGGCGTCGGCGTCGTCGCAGTCGTCGTCGGCGGTGTCCGCGACGCCGTCCGGACCGCACGTCGTCACGCCGTCGTCGTCGGCGTCGAAGCCCTCGTCGGCCTCGCCGTCGCAGTCGTCGTCGTCGGCGTCGCAGACCTCGTCCGCGCCGGGGTGCTCGTCCGCGTTCGCGTCGTCGCAGTCCTCGTCGGCGGCCTCGCCGGCGGCGACGTACCCGTCGGGGGCGACCTCGTCGCAGGTCTCGAGGACATCGGTGGCCGTCCCGTAGGTGTCGCCGTCGGCGTCGGCCCACCACGTGAAGACGGGGCCGTCCCAGGTCGCGCCGTCGCAGTCGTGGTCGATGTCGTCGCAGATCTCGTCGGCGGCGGGGTTGGAGGTCGGGTCCTCGTCGTCGCAGTCCTCGGCCCCCCCGGCGGCGACGGAGCCGTCGGGCGCGGCGTCGGCGCAGGCCTCGTCGCAGTCGTTGTCGAGCCCGTCGCAGATCTCGGGGGCGTTGGGGTGGATCGCGGCGTTGTCGTCGTCGCAGTCTTGCTTCGCGCTCCACCCGTCCCCGTCGGCGTCGGCGACGCAGCCGGCGAGCAGGGTGGAACAGAGCAGGGCGAGGGTGCGGGTCCTGGTGCTCATCTTGGCCTCCTGATCGTTCAAGGTGGGTCTTCCAACGACTTTCGTCTTGATCATTCAAATTCACTGAAACTATGTTCAGTGTGTGCGCTCGCCCCCCCGGATCGCGTGTCTCTTCGTGCCGGACTTCCGGCTCCAGGTGGCGCTCCAGGAGCTCGGCGGGGAGCCCGAGGGGGGGCTCGCGCTGGTCGATCCGGAGGACGGACGGCGGCTGATCGCGGCGGCCTCGGACGGGGCCCGGACGGACGGGGTGCGGCGGGGGATGACGTCGATCGCGGCGACCGCGGTGGCCCCCGAGCTGGTGGTGCGGGAGCTCGACCGGGCGGCGCTGGCGGCGGCCCACGAGCGGCTGGAGGCGGCGGTCCGGTCGGTCACGCCGACGTTCGAGACGACGGGCGCGGGGGTGCTCTACGCGTCCTTCCAGGGGCTCGCCCGGCGGTACCCGAAGACGGGGGAGGGGGGCTTCGGGGACGACCTCCGCCAGGCGGTGCGGCGGCTGGATCTGCCGGTCCGGGTGGGGATCGCGGGGACGCGCTTCTGCGCGCGCGCGGCGGCCGTGATGGAGGGGCGGCTGCGGGGGTACCGGGGGACGATCCAGGTGGCGTCGGGGTGGGAGGCGTCGTTCCTCGCGCCGCTCCCGGTGCGGCTCCTGCCCGACGCGAAGGAGCTGATCGAGGCGCTGGAGCGGCTCGGGATCCGGACGCTGGGGGCGTTCGCGAAGCTGCCTCCGGCGGGGGTGGCGCGGCGGTTCGGGGAGGCGGGGACGGCGCTCCACCGGCTCGCCGGGGGGGAGGACCGGGGGACGCTGGTGCCGGCCCCGGAGCCGCGCCGGCACACGGTCACGGTCCACGCGGAGTACCCGGTGGTGCAGGCCGAGGCGCTCCGGTTCCTGCTCCGGCGGCCGCTGGAGCAGCTGATCGGTCGGCTGGACGGGGAGGGGCTGGCGACGCGGTGCCTGGACTGGACGCTGACGGTGGAGGGGGCCGACGCGCCGCGGACGATGCGGACGTGGTCGGCGGCGGCGTCGGGCTCGATCCGGCTGTGGACGGACCTCGTGAAGGTGGAGCTGGACCGCCTCCAGTGCCGCGGCGGGGTGCTCTCGGTGACGCTCGAGGCGATGGAGGTGGAGGAGCGGCCGGTGGCCCAGGAGCGGCTCACGGGGCCGCGGTCGGCGCCGCCGGGGGCGCTCGCGATGACGCTGGCGCACCTCGCCGCGGAGCTGGGGCCGGAGGGGTACGGGACGCGGGCGCCGGCGCCGTCGGTCTGGCCGGAGGCGCGGGAGGAGGGGGCCCGCTACGTGGCGTCCCCGCCGCGCCGGCGGAGGGAGCCGGACCCGATCGTCCCCGACCGGGCGCGCGACGGGGAGCTGGCTACTGCGTTCCGGCGCGTCAGCCCCCCCGAGCCGGTCCGCGTGGACCTCGAGGGCGGCCGCCTCGCCGCCTTCAGGCACCGCGGGGGGCGGATGCGGATCCGCAAGACGCGGGGCCCGTGGGACGTCTCCACGGACTGGTGGAGGCCGGGGGGCGGGCAGGCGCGGCGGTACTTCCAGGTCGAGGGGCGGGACGGGATCGCGCAGATCTTCTTCGACGGGTCCAGGAGGGAGTGGTTTCTCGCGGGGTGGTTGGACTGATGACTGAGTACGCCGAGCTGCACGCCTACTCGTGCTTCTCCTTCCGCCGGGGCGCCGCCACCCCCGAAGACCTGATCGAGACGTCCCAGCAGCTCGGCCTCGAGGCCCTCGCCATCACCGACCGCGACGGCCTCTACGGCTCCGTCCGGCAGTGGCTCCACACGAAGCGCCTGCTCGAGGGGAACCCCGACGCGTACGACTCCCGCAAGGACGCGCGCCGGCAGTACTCCGAGCTCACGAGGCAGGACAAGTTCTCCAACCCGCACGCCGATCGCGAGCCGGAGCGCCGGATCGAGGAGGCGGAGCGGATGGCGGCGGAGCGGGCGGCGCGGCGGGATCCGTCGGTCGACCACCCCGTCCCGCGGGCGATCTACGGGGCCGAGCTGGGGATGGCGGACGGCTCGCGGCTCGTCGCCCTGGTCCGGAACCGCGACGGCTGGCGGAACCTGTCGGCGCTCCTCACCGAGTCCCGGATGTCCTGCGAGAAGGGGACCGCGGTGCTCCCCCGCGAGGCCCTGGTGCGGCGCCGCGCCGGCCTGACGATCCTGTCCGGGGGGCGCTTCGGGCCGATCGACCGGGCG
>CAYFOA010000076.1:16682-31348 GCA_964344575.1 uncultured Rickettsiales bacterium
CGCGCGGCGGTCGAGCGGGGCCGGGACGACCGGCGGCAGCTCGCGGCGTGGCGCGACGACCCCGAGGCGCGGCTCCGGCACGCGACCGAGGCGGCGGCCGAGCTGCGGGACGCGTTCGGGGACCACCTCTTCGTCGAGGTCACCGACCACCACCTCCCCGAGGACGCGTGGCTGCGGGGGCTGCTGACCCGGATCAGCGACGACCTCGGCGTCCCCCGGGTGGCGACGAACCTCGTCCACTACGCCCGCCCCGAGCAGCGCCGCCTCCAGGACGTCGTCAGCTGCATCCGGCTCAAGACGACGCTGACCGAGGCGGGGACGCGGCTGCTCCCGAACGGGAACTTCGGGCTGGCATCGCCGGCCGAGATGGCGGCCCGGTTCGCGGACGACCCGGGCGCGATCGCGGCGACGATCGACATCGCCCGCGACTGCGTCTTCGACCTCGCCGATCTGCCCTACGCGTTCCCCGTCTACCCGGTCCCCGGGGGCGCGACGCTGCAGACGCACCTGGAGGAGCTCGTGTGGGAGGGGGCGGCGGTCCGGTACGGCGATCGGTTGGAGACGGACCCGCGCGTCCGCGCCCAGATCCGGCACGAGCTCGACGTGATCGGGCGGATGGGGCTGGCGGGCTACTTCCTGATCGTGTGGGACGTCAGCCAGGAGTGCCGCCGGCGCGGGATCCTGTGCCAGGGGCGCGGCTCCGCGGCCAACTCGTGCGTCTGCTACTGCCTCCGCGTCACGGCGGTCGACCCGCTGAAGCTGAACCTCCTCTTCGAGCGGTTCCTGTCCGAGGCGCGCGGCGGCTACCCCGACATCGACATCGACATCAGCAACTCCAAGCGCGAGGAGGTGCTCCAGTTCGTCTACGACAAGTACGGCCGCGACCACTGCGCGATGGTCTGCAACGTCATCACGTACCACCCCCGGTCGGCGATCCGGGACGTCGGCAAGGCGTTCGGGCTGGGGCTCGACCAGGTCGACCGGATGGCGAAGTCGCTGAGCAGCTTCAGCGGCGCGAGCGACCTCGCGGAGGTCTTCGGCGAGGGCGGCGCCGAGGCGATCACGGACGACGCGCACACGCTGACGCAGGTCCTCCACTACACGTCCGCGCTGTGCGGCTTCCCCCGCCACATCGGGATCCACAGCGGCGGCGTCGTCATCTCGGGGGTCCCCATCGGGGAGGCCTGCCCCACCGAGAACGCGACGATGGAGGACCGGACGGTGCTCCAGTGGGACAAGGACGACGTCGCGCACGCGGGGCTGGTGAAGATCGACCTCCTCGCGCTGGGGATGCTGTCGGTGATCCAGGAGGCGGCGCGGCTGCTCGCGCGGCGCGGGATCGTCTTCGACATGGCCGACCTGACGGGGGACGACGCCGCCGTCTACGACATGATCTGCGAGGCGGACACGGTCGGCATGTTCCAGATCGAGAGCCGCGCGCAGATGAACACGCTGCCGCGCCTCCGCCCCCGCTGCTTCTACGACCTCGTCGTCGAGGTGGCGCTGATCCGGCCGGGGCCGATCCAGGGCGAGATGGTCCACCCCTACCTGCGGCGGCGGGACGGGCTGGAGCCGATCGAGTACCTCCACCCGTCGCTGGAGCCGATCCTGAAGCGGACCCTCGGGATTCCGCTCTTCCAGGAGCAGGCGATGAAGATGGCGATCGCGACGGCGGGGTTCAGCCCCGGCGAGGCCGACCGGCTCCGCAAGGTGATGGGGTTCAAGCGCGGCAACGAGGAGCTGGAGCGGCTCTTCGGGAAGATGGTCGAGGGGATGAAGGCGAACGGGATCGACGAGGAGACGGCGGTCCGGATCCGGAACCAGCTCCGGGGGTTCGCGGCCTACGGCTTCCCCGAGTCGCACGCGGCCAGCTTCGCGCTGATCGTCTACGCCTCGGGGCACCTCAAGCGGTACCACCACGCGGCGTTCACGGGGGGGCTGCTGAACTGCCAGCCGATGGGGTTCTACAGCGCGGCGACGCTCATCAACGACGCGCGCCGGTGCGGGGTCGTGATCGAGCCGCTGTGCGTCAACCGGAGCGACTGGCGGTGGCGGCTGGAGGGGGAGCGGGGGCTGCGCGCGGGGCTGCTCCAGGTCAAGGGGCTGGGCGAGGAGGACGGGCTCGCGGTCGAGGAGGCGCGGCGGGCGGCGGGGCCGTTCGCGTCGATCGGGGACTTCTGCGACCGCGTCGGCCTGGAGCGGACGAAGCTGTCGCGGCTGGCGGACGCGGGGGCGTTCGACGTCTTCGGCGCCGACCGTCGCCAGGCGCTGTGGGAGGTGACGGGGTGGCGCCGCCGGCTCCCCCTGGAGGGTCCCCCGAAGCAGGTGGTGCTCCCCGGGTTCGTCGCGCAGAGCAAGATGGAGCTGAACCTGCTGGACCACAGCACGGCGGGGTTCAGCCCCGAGCAGCACCCCCTGACGTTCGTCCGGAAGGCGCTGACGCAGCGCGGGATCGTCACGTCCCAGGACCTGAAGCAGCGCCGCGACGGGAGCTGGGTGACGACGGGCGGGCTCGTCATCACGCGCCAGCGTCCGATGACGGCGAAGGGGACGTTCTTCATCACGCTGGAGGACGAGGTCGGCTTCTCGAACATCATCGTCCACGAGAAGACCTTCCTGAAGCATCGCCGCCTCCTCAGCCGGGTCAAGTTCCTCCAGTGCAGCGGCAAGATGCAGCTCCAGATGGGGGTGGTCTCGATCGTCGCCTACGAGTTCATCGACCTCGGCAAGGAGAACCTGCTGCAGCGGGCCCCCGCCAACATCGAGAAGTGGGCGACGATGCCGTCGCGGGACTTCCACTGAGGTAGGCGCCACCCTTTCTTGGTTGGGTCGGTCGGCCGTGGTATCCGGGGGACCTTCGTCCTGGGGGCACTGGGTCGGAGACCATCAAGGAGGACCGACCCGTGACGACAATCGAGACAACGCTCCGCGCCTTGGGCGCAAGCGCACTGGTGTGCGCGCTGATCGTGCTGCTCCCCGGGGCCGCGCAGGCCCAGCTCCAGACTCCGGTGCTGCCCCAGAACCCGGTCGCCCCGACCCTCGTCGGGGAGTGGAGCCTCGACGGCTCCGGAGCCGACTCCGTGGGCACGAACGACGCGTCGTTCTTCGGCAACACCAGCTTCGTGGCGGGGGTCGCCGGCGACGCCCTCCGGATCAACGCCAACGGCGGCGGCGCGATCCTGGACAGCGTGGTCGCGCAGTTCGGCACCGGCGACTTCGCGATCTCGCTGTGGGTCAAGTGGGAGGGCCACTTCGTCGGCCACGTTCGCCACGAGCACGCGATCACCTCGGGGTGGGGCGACGCCGGACCCTGGAACCACCGGGGGATCGACCTGGTCGCCGAGCGGGCCGGCGGCGCCACCTACTTCTCCGCCAACCACACCCTCGACAGCGGCGCCGTCGGCGTCACGGCGCCCTGGATCGCCGCTCCGAACCAGTGGCAGCACATGGTCCTGGGGCGGGACGCGGGCAACCAGTACCTGTGCGGCAACGGTGTGCTGATCGGGTCGAAGCCGATCACCTCCACGTACGACCACTCCGGCGGCAGCCCGACTTACTTCGGCCGCAACCCGATCGAGAACGGCGGGCGGAGCTGGCCCGGCGCGATCGACGAGGTCCAGGTGTACGACGGCTGGATCGGGGTGGACGGCTGCGCCGCCCTCCACGCCAGCCCCGGCGGCGGGCTGACGGTCGACGCGGACGGCGACGGCTTCGCCGACGACGTCGACTGCGACGACGCCGACGCCACGATCTACCCGGGCGCGCCCGAGCTGTGCGACGGGCTCGACAACGACTGCGACGGCCTCGTCCCCGGCGACGAGCTCGATGACGACTCCGACGGGCTGTCCGAGTGCCAGGGTGACTGCGACGACAGCGACGTCGCGAACTTCCCCGGCAACGCGGAGGTCTGCGACGGGCAGGACAACGACTGCAACGGCCTCGCCGACTTCGGCGACGAGACGGACCCCGACGGGGACGACCTCCCGAACTGCGCGGACGACTGCCCGCTCGACCCGGACAACGACGCCGACGGGGACCTCGTCTGCGGCGACGAGGACAACTGCCCGGCGGCGCCCAACCCGCTGCAGGAGGACTGCGACGGCGACGGGATCGGCGACGTGTGCGACGACTGCCCCAACGACGCGCTCAACGACGGCGACGGTGACGGCGTCTGCGGCGACGTGGACCTGTGCCCCGACACGGTGCTCGACGAGGTCTACGTGGTCCCGAGCCGGTACCTGAAGCCGAACCGGTGGGCGGACCTGAACGGCGACGGCGTCTTCGAGCAGGCCGCGCCCGGCAACGGCCCGTTCAGCGGCGCCGGCCTCACCCTGTCCGACACGGGCGGCTGCAGCTGCGCGGACATCATCGAGGCCGAGGGGCTGGGCAATGGCCACGTCAAGTTCGGGTGCAGCAACGGCGTCCTGGACGACTGGATCGACGACGTCGACGAGGACGCGCCCGGCGGACCGTGCGACCCGGTCGGGGACGACGACGACGAGGACAGCGACAGCGACTCCGACTCGGACTCGGACTCGGACTCGGACTCGGACAGCGACTCCGACTCGGACAGCGACTCCGACTCGGACTAGCGACTCGGACCAGCCGGACGCGCGGCGCCGGGCGGGAGCTACCGCCCGGCGCCGCTCGGGCCAGGGCCGTCGCTCCACGCGACGACCGCGTCGGCGAGCTCGACGGCGCGGCTCGCCTGGAGGTTGTGCCCTCCCTCCTCGAACCGCACCACCTCGGGGCCGGACGCGCAGGCGACCAGCGCCTCGGAGACGGCGAGCTCCACGGCGGGGTCGTCCTCGGCGAGGGCGACGAGCACGGGCTTGTCGAGGCTCCGGAGCTGCTCCTCGAGGAGGTCGGGCCGGTACCGGGAGCAGAGCCGCACGGCCCAGACCATCTCGTCGACGCTGAGACGCTTGGAGAACCCGACCGCGCGGGCGACGGGGAGGAGCAGCGTCGCGAGCACGCGGCGGACGAGGGGGTGGAGGTCGGCGAGCCACACGATCAGCCGGTACGTCCGCGGGAACAGGCCGCGGTGGACGCGCGGTCCCGACGAGTTGGTGAGGGCGACGGCGGCGATGCGGGCGCTCCGGGTGGCCGCGTCGACGGCGACGGCGCCGCCCATGGAGTGGCCGAGGACGATCGCGTCCTCCAGCCCGGCGGCCTCGACGAACTCGGCCACGACCGCCCCGAGGTCGGTGAACGTCGTGCCCGCGGCGGTCTCGGCGGGGCTGCGCCCGAACCCGGGCAGATCGAGCCGCAGGAACCGCACGCGCCCCGCGAAAGCCGCGTCCAGCCACCGGAAGTCGCGCGACGTGGCGGGCAGGCCGTGGACCCCGACGACCACCCGCCCGGCCCCGGTGTCGGAGTGGAACAGGGGTCCGGTGCTCAACTCGACGGCGGACAGCTCGGGATCGAGGGGCGACTCGGGGCGCATGCCGGGGCGCAGCCTACCCCCCGCAGGTCACCTCCAGCTCGAAGGCCCCCTCGGCGCCGTCGTAGCCGTCGACCACGAACGTGTACCAGGTGCCCGGCTCGACCTCGATCTCGTACGAGTTGAAGACGACGTCGACCGCGTCCTCGGCGCGGCACTGCTGCTCGGCGCCCTGGAGCACGATGATGTCCAGGTCGAGCTGCGTGGACGACTCCGCCACGAAGCCGATCTCGACCGTGCTGTTGCCGCCCGAGAACCACGAGTAGCCGACCTCCGGACCCGACCAGTTGCCGGGGATGTTCGGGTAGCCGTCGTGGACGTCGGACGCGTCGGCGGCGGCCGTCGTCCCCGTGACGCGGCTGCCGCACTGGAGCTCCTGCAGGATCGGGCACTCCGGCAGGGCCGTCTCGCTCACGTCGATGAACGTCGCGTCCTCCGCCACGAGCACGCCGGACGCGTCGTACCCCTTCGCCACGAGCAGCCGGTGGTCGCCCTCCTCGTCGAACGTGTACGTCAGCCCCCAGTCGTCCCCGGTGCCCGACTGCGAGCCCGTCGCGTCGTCCGTCAGGGGGTAGCCGTCGACGCGGTACTTCACGTCCACGATCGACGACGCCTCGACCGTCGCCGTCATCCGCCACGTCATGCCCCCGGCGGGGTTGCCGTGGACCGTCAGCACCTCGGACGTGTTCACCACGTCGAACGTGATCGTCTCGCTGTCCAGCACCGCGCCGGTCGCTCCGAGCGCTTTCGCCGTCACCGTCTTGCTCCCCAGCGGCGCGTGGAACATCACCTCCAGGTTCGCCGGGTTCGCCTCGGTCGCGGGCCCCAGCTTGTACGGCCCCATCCAGTACTCGGTGGCCGCCGCGGGGCCGGCCCGCCCCGTCACCAGGGTCGTCGGGTTGCCCACCTCGTCGCCCGCGCGGGGGGTGATCCAGTCGACGTCCACCGGCTTGTCGGGCTCGTCGTCCGGCGTCCCGTCGCCGTCGATGGCGCCGTCGCAGTCCACGTCGGGGACGTCCTCGCAGCCGCCGCAGCTGCCGTCCGCCGCGCCGCACTCGCCCTCGGGGACGCCCGCCCCGTCGCACGTCCCGCAGGGCCCGCCGCCCGACAGCGTCCCGCTGCCGTCGCAGGTCCCGCAGTCCTCGTCGATCCCGTCGAGCACGCCGTCGACGACGTCCGTCCAGTCGAACCCGTCGTGGACGTTCCCGTCCGCCACCGCGTCGCTGCACTCTCCCGCGTCGTTGCCGTAGCGGAAGCACTTCACGAGCGTGATGTAGTCGTCCCAGGGGAAGTGGTCGCCGGGGTCGTACCGGTGGCCCGCGCTCCCGGGCACCTCGCGGTGGCCGATGAAGTGGGTCCGGTCGATGGGGATGTCGTACTCCTCGGAGAGCCACGCGCTCAGCCGCGCCGAGGAATCGAGCATGGCGTTGGTCCACGTGGCCGCGTTCCACGCCGAGCCCTCGTGCTCGATGCCGACGCTGTCGGCGTTGCCGCCCCGGGCGTGCCAGGCGCGGTCCTTGTCGCGGACCATCTGGGTGACCTGGCCGTCGGACTTCCGGATGACGTAGTGCGCCGAGACCTCGCTGGCGGGGTTGCGGAACCACGAGATCGCGCCGTCGTAGCTCCCCTCGGTGGTGTGGATGACGACCTTGTCGATCGCGCCGACGCCGCCGCTGCGGGAGCTCCAGTTGCCGGAGTGGGCGGGGACGAAGCGGGCTGCGCCGGGGTAGTCGGTGCTGCCCCCGCCGGAGCGGGCCTCGTCGGTGGGGGGCGGCTCCATCGTGATCGTCGCCAGCCCCGGGATCTCCCGCGGCTCGATGGTCACGAGGTCGCCGTCCGACGTCCGCGCCGACAGCCCGTTCTGGAGGATGGCGAACACGTCGGCGGCGTACTCGTCCGCGCTCCAAGGCTCGTCCAGCGCCGAGAAGGAGGTCAGGACGGGCCACCACTGCTCGTTCAGGTCCCAGCCGCCGGCGAAGGGGACGAGCTCGTCGCGGAGCTCGGCCAGCACCGCCGCGCCCGCGACGAGCGACGCGTCGCGGTTCTCCTCGATCAGCTCGGGCTCCAGCCCCGTGAGGTCAGCCGCGCGCACCAGCTGGTCGTCCGTCAGCCCCAGCCAGCCGTGGACGGGGGCGCGCTCGTCGTGCTCGCCGTCCAGGGGGGAGAAGGCCGACGCCTTCCACGCGATGGCGAGGAGGAGGTCGACGGGGAGGTCCTCGTCGCCGGCGATCTCGGAGACGGCGCCCTCGGTGGTGAGGCGGGACAGCTCGTCGAGGCGATCCGCGGTGGTCGTCTCCGTGACCACCGAGCCGTAGCAGGCGGTCAGCGCGGCGAGGCTCAGGGCGGCGAGGGCGGTGCGCGTCGTGCTCATACCGCCATGTCAGCGCTCCGGGGACGTTTTCCCGCTGTGGAGATGTGGAGAGTCGATGACTTCATTGTTCGACAACAACTCTGAAGGTATGTTCAGTGAGTGGCTGCACCTGCGCTGGACCGATCCGCGGAGATCGCCGAGCTCCGGGAGCTCCTCCGGACGAAGTTCCCGTCCCAGCGGGTCCTCGACCGGCCGGAGTACGGGGTCCACCCCGCGGGGATCGCGGCGTTCGACGACGAGCTCTTCCCGGGGGGGCTGCCGTGCGGGGCGATGACGTTGTTCACGGGGGGGCCGTCGTGCGGGAAGACGTCGGTCGCGTTCGCGTACTGCGCGGCGCTGACGCGGCGGGGGGGCGCGGTCGCGTGGGTCCACCCGGGGACGCTGTCGGCGGGGTCGGCGGCGCACGCGGGGATCGACCTCCGGCGCCTCCTCGCGGTCCGCGCCGAGTCGTTCACCCAGGCCCGCCGCTGCGCCGACTTCCTCCTCCGCCACCGCGCCTTCCACCTCGTCGTCGTCGACTGGCCGGGGGCCGGGGGGAGGGGAGCGGACTGGAACCGGCTGCATCGGCTGACGACGGGCAGCCCCCAGGCGCTCCTCGTCCTCGCCCCGCCGCTCAAGGGGGGCGACCCGCTGCCGTACTGCGCCTCGATCCACGCCGCCGTCCACCGCACCGGCGCGGGCGTCGAGGTCGAGCTGATCAAGTCCCGCTATTCACCGCCCGGCGCCTGCGTCCAGGTCCGCCGCGCGGCGATGCCGGGCGTCCCCTTCGACCTCCACCCCGATCTGCCCGGGTTGGGTCAGGACTGGCACGACGAGATCGGGGGATAGTCGAGCCGTGGTGCTCGATCCGACCGCCCGCGATCACTTCGACGTCGACCGCGTCGCCGCCATGCGCGCGCTCGCGGAGCGGTCTCCGATCCCCGCGCGGGCCGGCAACATCCTCGTCGGCTCCGCTTCCTGGACCGACCCCACCCTGGTCAAGTCCGGCCTCTTCTACCCCCCGGGGACGTCCACCGCCGAGAAGCGCCTCCGCTACTACGCCTCGCAGTTCTCCATGGTCGAGGTCGACGCCTCCTACTACGCGCTCCCGACCCCCGACCAGGCCCGCGCGTGGGTCGCCCGCACGCCCGACGACTTCGTCTTCGACATCAAGGCCTACGCCGCCATCACCGGCCACCCGATGGAGCTCCGCGCGCTGCCCAAGGACCTCAAGGCCGAGCTGCCGCCGAAGTTCGCCGCCCGCCGCCGGGCCCGCCCGCGCGACCTCCCCAAGCCGATCGTCGACGCCTGCCACGCCCGCTTCGTCGACGCCGTCGAGCCCCTCGTCCGGGCCGGCAAGCTCGGCGCGGTCCTCCTCCAGTTCCCGCCCTGGTTCACCGCGACGCAGGGCGCCGTCCGCTTCCTCGTGGGGTGCCGCGAGCGGCTCGGGAGCCTCCCCCTGGCCGTCGAGTTCCGCCACCGCTCCTGGCTCGACCCCGGCCGCTGGGACCGCGTCCACGACGTCCTCCGCGCCCACGAGATGAGCTTCGTCGCCGTCGACACCCCCGGCGGCGCCGACACCGCCCTGCCGCCGACCTCCGCCGTCACGAACCCCGACCTCGCCGTCGTCCGCTTCCACGGCCGCAACCGGGCCACCTGGGAGGGAGGCGCCCAGACCGCGGCCGAGCGCTTCGACTGGCTCTACTCCGAGGACGAGCTGCGGCAGTGGGTCGCGCCCCTGCGGGAGCTGTCCGGAGAAGCGGAGACGGTCCACGCCGTCTTCAACAACTGCACCTACGACGCCGCCCAGCTGTCCGGCTACGGGATCGCGGCGCTGCTCAGCGATCCACCCCCACCCGGATGATGTACGTCACCAGCTCCTCGTCCCAGATGAACGTCGCCGTGCCGGTGGACTCGTCGGGGGAGTTGGCGGTCGCGTTGAAGCGCGGTCCGAACGAGACCTGCTCCCCCGGCTCGACGTTCCACTCGTCGGGGGGGACCGTGTAGATCCAGCCGTCGCCGTCGGGGAGGTTGACGTCGACCTGGAAGACGATCGCCTCGTCGGTGTTGTTCGTGCCCGTGATCGTGGCGTCCTGCGCCATCGACCCCTCGGCGACGAGGCCGAGGTCGAGCTCGCCCTCGCCGTCGTCGATCAGCGCGGGCTCCCAGCTGACGTCGGGGATCGGCTCGGGACCGTCGGTGGGGCACGCCGTCAGCAGCACCGCGGCGACGGCCGCGCCCGCGAGCGCGCGCATCACGCCCCCTCGTTGATCGACACGGCGCTGGCCGTCTCGCCGCCGTCCGCGTCGATCCGCTCGCGCAGGTGCGCGTGGTAGTTCACGAGGTACTGCGACAGCTCCTTGAGGCTGCTCGACTCCGCCCGCTTGACCAGCGCCATGCGGCCGCGCTTCAGCGCCTGCTCGGTGTCGAAGATCTCCCGCTTCTTCAGCTTGAGCTTGTTCTCGCGGAGGAACGTCTCCAGCGACAGCAGCTGCTTCTCCACCTTGTGGCGGAGCTCCTCCATCTCCTTGGAGATCTCCTCGTGCTCGTCGTACTGCTCGAGCTCCGACTTCGCCTCGTCGATCTCCTGCTGCGACATCGACGACGGCGAGTGGATCGTGATCCCCTGCTGGGCGCCCGTGCGGACGTCGCGGGCCGACACGTTGAGGATGCCGTCCGTGTCGATCGTGAACGTCACCTCGATCCGGGGGACGCCGCGGGGGGCCGGCTGGATGTTCGTCAGCTCGAAGTCGCCGAGGCTGATGTTGTCCTTCGCCAGCTGCTCCTCGCCCTGGAGCACGTGGATCTTCACCGTGCTCTGGTTGTCGATGACCGTGGACACCATCTGGGTCCGGACCACCGGCACCGTCGAGCCCTTGGGGATGAGCTTGGCGAACTTCCGCCCCTCCACCTCGATGCCGAGGCTGAAGTTCGTGACGTCCAGCAAGGTGACGTCCTTGACCGCCCCGCCGAGCATCCCCGCCTGCACCGCGGCGCCCACGGCGACCACCTCGTCAGGGTTGAAGCTCTTGTTGAGGGGTCGCTGGAAAAGCTCCCGGATCATCTCCTGAACCTTGGGGATCCGGGAGCTGCCTCCGACCAGCACCACCTCGTCGATCTTCTCCGGCTCGAGCCGCGCCTCGGACAGCGCCTGCTCGCAGCACTCGATCGTCTGGCGGAGGATGTCCTCGACGAGGAACTCGAACGTCGCGCGCGTGAGGACGGTCTGGAGGTGCTTCGGGCCGGTCTCGTCGGCGGTCAGGAAGGGGAGGTGGATCTCCGCCTCCATCGACGTCGACAGGTCCATCTTCGCCTTCTCGGCGGCCTCCAGGAGCCGCTGGCGGACCATCCGGTCCTCGCTGACGTCGATGCCGTTGGCCTTCTTGAACTCGCTCGCGAGCCAGTCCACGAGGCGGTTGTCGATGTCCGTGCCGCCGAGGTGGTTGTTGCCCGCCGTCGCCCGGACCTCCGCGATGTCCGCGTCCACGTCCAGGATCGAGATGTCGAACGTGCCGCCCCCGAAGTCGTAGACCGCGATCGTCGCCGGCTCCTTGCGGCGGATCGTGTACGCGAGCGCCGCCGCGGTGGGCTCGTTGATGATCCTCAGGACGTCCAGCCCCGCGATCCGGCCGGCGTCCTTGGTCGCCTGCCGCTGCCGGTCGTCGAAGTATGCGGGGACCGTGACCACCGCCTCCTCGACCACCTCGCCGAGGAAGTCCTCGGCCGCCTTCTTCACCTTCTGGAGGATGAACGCGGAGATCTGCTGGGGGCTGTACCGCTTGCCCTGGACCTCGACCGCGACGGCCGCGTTCTCGCCCTCGACGATCGCGTAGTTCACGCGGTCGATGTCCTGCTTCGCCTCCTCGAACTTCCGGCCGATCAGCCGCTTGATCGAGTGCACCGTGTTCTCCGGGTACATCAGCAGCTGGCGCTTGGCGATGTCGCCCACGAACCGGTCGCCGTCCTTGCTGAACCCCACCACCGAGGGCGTCAGCCGGCCGCCTTCTTCGTTGATGATGACGCGGGGCTCGCCATGCTCGATGTAGCAGGCGACCGAGTTGATGGTGCCCAGATCGATCCCGATGATCTTGCTCATGGCTCCTCTGCCATCCCCCCTTCGAGGTCCGTCGAGGGTACCAGCTTTCGGAGAACGGCTCCCCGAGGCCACAGCCGGGTCACAAAGCAAGCGCATCGTTGACAGCCCTCCGCACGCTGGCATCCTCGCGCCGCCGAACCGGGCGCCCGGGTAGCCCAACCGGCAGAGGCAGGGGACTTAAAATCCCCGGAGTGTGGGTTCGACTCCCACCCCGGGCACCACCCTTGCAGGAGCCTGGACCATGCGAACGACTTCCCTCCTCATCGCCTCCCTCCTCCTCGTCGCTTGCCCCCCGACGAACGACGACGACGATCCCTGCGCCGTCGAGGGCGCCCTGGACGAGGACCTCGACGACGACGGCGAGCCCGACTGCTCCGACGACACGCCCACCGGCAACGCCCCCACCGTCGAGGCCGTCAACATCTGCGAGCTCCCCGTCGCCCCCGCGGAGATGAACTGCCCCGAGCCCGAGTACTTCGTCGCCGAGTTCCGCGTCAGCGTCGCCGACGAGGACTGCGACCTCAACAACCCCGCCCTGTACCTGACGTCCGACAGCACCAGCCCCGCCGACGCCCGCTTCGAGGGCGACGTCGGCTGCGGCGGCGTCCTCCAGTTCCGGCTCTGCAACAGCTGGGTCCGGGGCGCCGACTTCACCTACGAGCTGTGGGTCCAGGACGCGCTCGGCAACGACTCCGAGGTCTGGGCCGACACCTGGCTCGTCCCCGCCGTCGAGGGCGACGACGACTGCACGCCCCTGTAGAGGAACCCCCATGAAGCTCCGACTCCCGCTGACGGCGGCGCTGTGCGTCGCCCTCCTGCTCCCCGGCTGCGCCAAGCAGAAGCCGCCCACCGACACCGTCGACGTCGCCGGCAAGTCCGCCGAGACGCCCGCCGTCCAGCCGACGCAGCTCCCCGAGGGGGACGCCGCGTTCGCCGAGCGCCACACCCGGGAGGGGACGGAGCGCGCGATCGAGCTCTACGAGGCGGCCCTCGCGGCCGACCCCGAGCGGGACGACAGCAAGGCGATCCAGGTCCGCCTCGCGGTGCTGCTGTACGGCCTCGCGTACTACTGGGACCGGGACGAGTCGAAGAAGCACAAGATGGAGATCTACTGGCGCGGCAAGCAGCACGCCTGGGACGCCATCATGGCGACCAACCCCGACTTCGCCGCCGCCATCAACGGCGGCACCCGCCTCGTCGACGCCATCCCCCTCATCGGACCGCTGGACGTCGACGCCGCCTACTGGTGCGCCCTGAACTGGGCCCGCTGGGGAGAGCAGAAGGGGATCCTCCGGGTCGCCATGGACATCCCCAAGGTCCGCGGCATCAACGACCGCATCCTCGAGGTCGGGGAGGACTACTTCTTCGCCGCCGTCCACCGCTTCTTCGGCGCCTTCTTCGTCGAGATCCCGCAGTTCGCGGGGCAGGACTTCGACCGCGCGAAGGCCCACTTCGACCGCGGCATCGAGCTGGCCCCGGGCTGGCCCGAGAACGAGGTCAACTACGCCTGGTACTACGCCCGCCGGACCAACGACAAGGAGCTGTACGTCAGCCTCCTCGAGGGCGTCATCGCGACCCCCATCCCCGAGGATTCGGTCTTCCGGTTCGAGTACATCGTCGCGCGCGCGGACGCCGAGGAGATGCTCGCCAAGGCCGACGACCTGTTCGACTAGGACGAGAGAACCATGACGCACCGACGCATCCTCCCCTGCCTCGCCCTGCTGATCGCCGCGGCGCTCCTCTTCGCCCCGTCCGACTCCGAGTCCGGCGAGGTCTTCGAGATCAAGTTCGGCACGCTGGCGCCGGACGACACCCCCTGGTCGGAGGTCCTCTACAACTTCAAGGAGCGGGTCGAGGCCGACAGCGACGGCCGCATCAAGGTCAAGGTCTGGCTCAACGGCAGCCTCGGCGACGAGAAGGCGATGCTCCAGAAGATGCGGTTCGGGCAGCTGAACGGCGGCGGCTTCAGCACCGGCGGCATCAGCACGGTCGTCCCCGAGCTGCAGATCCTCGAGCTCCCGTTCCTCTTCGACAACCACGCCGAAGCCGACTACGTGATGGACGAGGTCATCAAGGGAGAGCTCGAGGCGGCGCTCGCGAAGAAGGACCTCAAGCTCTGGATCTGGGCCGAGAACGGCTGGCTCGACTTCGCCGGGCGGCACCCCATCCGGACGCTCGATCAGCTCCGCGGCGGCAAGGTCGCGATGCAGGAGAGCACCGTCCAGCTGACGATGTACGAGGCGATGGGGGTCAAGGCGACGCCGCTGCCCGTGCCGGAGATCATGGGCGCGCTCCAGACCGGCCTCGTCGACAGCTACAGCGGCTCGCCGATTTTCTCCACGGCCGCGCAGTGGTTCGCCTACACCACCCACTGGGCGGACAGCGACCACAGCTACCAGCCGGCCGCGGTCGTCTTCAGCCAGCGCTTCTGGGACACGCTCCCCGCCGACCTCCAGGGGATCGTCGACGGCTACGCCGCGGACATGACGACCGAGGTCCGCGAGGCGGTGCGGGGGCTCGACCCCGAGCTCTTCGAGGGGTTCGCGGAGAACGGCATCGAGGTCTACGAGTGGACCGCGGCCGAGCGGGCGGCGTTCAAGCAGGCGGCGTGGCCGTCCCACGCCGAGATGGTCAAGCGGGGCGCGTTCACCCAGGACCTGCTCGACAAGACCTACGCCGCGCTCGAGTCCTACCGGGCGTCGCACTGATCGGCTGATTCGATGCTTGTATGACCTCTGCGGAGATGGAGATGTCCTCCACCTCCACCGTGTGAAGGT
>CAYFOA010000077.1:0-31070 GCA_964344575.1 uncultured Rickettsiales bacterium
CGACGACGACGACGCGACGGCCGACGACGACGACGCCTCCGCCGACGACGCCGACGCCTCGGCCGCCGACGACGACGCGTCCGCCGACGACGACGACACCTCCGACCCCGACGCGGACTACGACGGCGACGGCATCGCCAACGGCGAGGAGCTCGTCTACGGCGACGACTGCGCGATCTCCGACCCCTGGGTCGCGGACACGGACGAGGACGGCGTCGACGACGGCCTCGACCCCTACCCCCGCGACCCCTACCCCGAGTACGTCCTCCACCGGAACGACCTCGGCACCATCGACCTGACCCTGTCCAACCGCGACGGCACCTTCCAGCCGACCGTCCAGATCGGCGACCCCTTCGGCGGCACGACGAACTCCGCGTACCAGTACACCCACTTCGTCGTGGCCGACTTCGACGGCAACGGCGGCACCGACTTCCTCGCCATCGGCGACCCCGACCCCGGCGACCCCGACGACCTCCGCGAGCTGTGGTGGTTCGGCCGCCAGACGGGCCCCGAGTCCTTCACGCAGCGGCGCGTGGACGACGAGCTCGACGAGATGATCTTCGGCACCGCCGCCGACCTCGACGGCGACGACGACATGGACCTCCTCGTGCTGAAGCGGAACTCCGGCGGGTACATCTCCGAGGCGGTCCTCTGGGCGTACCTCAACACCGGCCTCGTCGCGACGGCCACGTGCGCCTACACGGACGATCCGGCCAACCCCGACGGCTGCGCGTTCGAGCGCGTCCTCGCCGCCGACATCACGCCCTGGGCGGACGGCCAGTGGGTCGCCCGGATGTCCCGCGACGCGGTCGACGTCAACGGCGACGGGCACCGCGACGTCGCCCTCATCAAGCAGTCCAGCGGCGGCAACGTCGAGCAGCCCCTCGCCCTGGTGAGCGGCTTCGGCGACGGCACGCTGTCGCAGCCCGGGGCCACGCTGCTGACCCACAACCAGTCCGGCAGCGGCCAGTCCCCCATCCAGTCGATCGTGTTCGCCGACTTCAACGGCGACGACGTGGGCGACGTGATCGTCGGCCTGGACGACGACGGGGACGCGGGCAGCGCGTGGTTCTACCCCGGCAACGTCGTCAGCGACGTGTTCACGTTCAGCGTGCCCGCGGGCTTCGAGGCGTTCGACCTCAACCCGGGCACGGAGTCCGGCTCGGACAACTACGGCGTGTCGACCTCGGCGCGCGCGTTCGACCTCGACTTCGACGGCCACACCGACGTGCTCGTCGGCTACTCGTACGTCTCGGTGGGCTCGCCGCCGTCCCGCACGTCGTGGTTCCGCGGCAACGGCGACGGCACGTTCCAGCCCGAGGCCGTCGTCCGCGACTTCTCCTCCTCGAACTTCGGCGGCAGCTTCGCCCTCCCCCAGGCGCTCTGCCGCCGCTTCCCCACGGAGTGACCCCATGATCCGGCGCCTGCTCCTCCTCGCCCTGCTCCTCGCCGGCTGCCAGAACGTCACCATCGTCGACACCGACTGCCCCGCCGACGCCGCGGAGCTGTGGTTCCTCGACGCCGACGGCGACGGCTTCGGGCTCACCGACGAGTTCGAGGTCGCCTGCGATCCCCCGGACGGCTACGTCAGCGAGGACGGCGACTGCGACGACGACGACCCCGCCCGGAACCCCGACGCCCGCGAGGACTGCGACGGCATCGACAACGACTGCAACGGGTTGCTCGACTCCGAGGACGGCTCCGAGGAGGACCTGGACGAGGACGGCAGCCGCGGCTGCGTCGACTGCGACGACCTCGACCCCGCCAACTACCCCGGCAACCCCGAGATCTGCGACGGCCAGGACAACGACTGCAACGGACTCGCCGACTTCGACGACGGCGGCGAGGCGGACAACGACAACGACGGCGTGATCTCGTGCGAGGACTGCGACGACGACGACGCCGGCAACGTCCCCGGGGGCCAGGAGATCTGCGACGGCCTCGACAACGACTGCAACGGCCTCGCCGACCACCCCGACGGCGAGCAGGACGCCGACGGCGACGGCTCCATCGCGTGCGCCGACTGCGACGACGCCGACGCCGACAACTACCCCGGCAACGCCGAGCTGTGCGACGGCCAGGACAACGACTGCAACGGCCTCGCGGACCACCCCGCGGGCGGCGAGGTCGACGCCGACGGCGACGGCGTCCGCGCCTGCCAGGACTGCGACGACGACGACCCCGACAACGTCAACGGCGGCGTCGAGGTGTGCGACGGCGTGGACAACGACTGCAACGGGCTGGCCGACTTCGACCTCGCCGGCGAGGTCGACAGCGACGGGGACGGCTACCTGTCGTGCGAGGACTGCGACGACAGCAACGTGGCGATGTTCCCGGGCAACCCCGAGGTGTGCGACGGCCTGGACAACGACTGCGACGGCGTGGTCCCCGCGGACGAGGGCGACGCGGACGGCAACGGCGTCCTCGACTGCGCCGAGGTGACGTGCACGAACACGGGCATGACGTGGGAGCTGATCGCCCACGACGCGGCGCTGGTCGCGGACCGCGTCGGCTGCGGCAGCGTCTGCCAGCCCTACGCCGGCGACACGTCCTGCAGCGAGTTCCTCCCCGTGCTCTGCGTCGAGGTCACCGGCGCCGCGGATCCGGGCCTCGCGGTGGACTACTACGAGGGCTGGGCGAACGGCAACGTCGCCGTCACGTCCCCCGTCCAGGGGTGCGCCCTGACCGACCTCGCGACCGCCGACGCGATCTGCGCGACCCAGCTCGGCAGCGGCTGGCGCATGGCCGAGTTCCACGACGGCGGCGGCGGCTGGTCGTGGTGGGCCTACGGCAACATCAACCAGTGGAGCCCGGCCCACTTCTGGACGTACATCAACGACCAGTCGGCCAACTGCTGGAACTGAGCGAGGCGCCGCTCAGGGGGTCACGGCGATCGTGAGGTCGTAGGCGTTGCCGATGTCGGCGTCGTCGGAGACCAGGTCGACGGCGAGGATGTACGTGTCGGAGGACGGGATCGAGACGGGGCCGATGGTCTCGTCGTCCGTCGTCGACGTGGAGCTCGCGAGCGGGTTGCCGGCCAGGTCGCCGAGCTCGATGTCGATGTTCCCCTCGGCGTGGGTGAAGGTCGCGTCGATCGTGACGCTGTCTCCCGCGTCGAGGTCGATCGCGTAGAGGTCGAGGTCGCACCACTCGAGGTCCGGGTAGCTGCCGGCCGCCACCGGGGTCGCGTCGCCCGGCTCCTCGTTGTCCTCGAAGGCGTCGTCGACGCAGATCGAGGCCAGCCCGTTGACCGTCACGTGCATCTCGTAGGTGTTCCCGACGAAGCTCCCCCCGTCGGACTGGAAGATCACCTCGATGAGGTACTCGCCCGCCAGCGCGGCGATGTCGGGGCCGACCGTCTCGTCGTCGGTGTTGGACGTCGAGACCCCGAACAGCGTCGTGCTCGGGTCGTAGACGAACAGGTCGAGATCGCCCTCGCCGTCGCTGAAGATCAGCTCCACCTCGAGCTCGTCGCCGCTCTCCAGGGTCAGCTCGTAGTAGTCGTCGTCGCCGGGGCAGATGCCGAGGTCGGCGTAGATGCCCGCCGTCACGCCCGCCGCGGCCGACGAGCTGTCGTTGTCCTCGAAGTCCACATCGTCGGGGCACGTCCCCGTCACGATGCCCACGTCGAGGTCGTAGCCGTTGCCCGGCAGGCCGGGGTCGTCGACGAGGAAGACGCGGAGGTAGTAGCTGACCGAGCTGAGCGCCAGGATCGGGCCGATGAGCTCGTCGTCGTCCGTCGTCGTCCCGCTCGCGACGACGTTGAGGAGCGTGTCCATCAGCTCCAGGTCGATGTTCCCGAGGTCGTCGTCGAACGTCGCCGTCAGGGTCAGCTCGTCGGTCCCCTGGAGCTCGATCTCGAACCAGTCCTCGTCCGTCGGGCAGGCGACGAGGCCGGGGAGGTTGCCCGCGAACGTGGGGAACGGGTTCAGGTCGCTGTCGTTGTCCTCGAGGGCGTCGTCGATGCAGGACGGCGGCGTGATCACGACGGTCAGGTCGTAGTCGTTGCCGAGCACGAAGTCCGTCTCCTCGACGAAGATCACCCGGAGGAAGTAGTCCCCCCCGGTGGTCGCCGTGACCGGGCCTACGGCCTCGTCCTCTGTCGACGTGTAGCTGCCGTCGAGGAGGTTGCCGGCCTCGTCGTACAGCTCGAAGTCGAGGTCGCCGTCCGCCTGCACGAAGCCGATGGTGGCCTCCAGCACGTCGCCGAGGTTGGTCCCCACGACGTACCAGTCGTCGTCCGAGGGGCAGGACCGGAGCGCGGGGTAGAGGCCCGCAGTCACCGTCGTCGGGTTCGTGTCGGCGTCGTTCTCCTCGTAGGCGTCGTCGGGGCAGACCGGGGGAATGACGGTGACCGTGATCGAGTAGTCGTTGCCGGGGATCGAGCCGTCGTCGGTGTCGAGCGCGACGACCACGAAGTGGGGCGCCGTCGTGGTGATCAGGAAGGGGCCGATGCCCTCGTCGTCGGTGTTGCTGAGGCTCGACGCGAGGACCAGGCCGAGGGGGTCGAGGAGCTGGACGTCGATGTCCCCCTCGGCGTCGGAGAACTCGACCTCGACGAGCACCTCGTCGCCGGCGTCGATCTCGAACGTGAAGTAGTCCTCGTCGGCGGGGCACGCGGTCAGGCCGAACAGCGGGACCTCCGACGTGACGGGGGTGGCGGTGAGGAGGTCCTCGTTGTCCTCGTAGGCGTCGTCGAAGCAGGGGTCCTCGACGAGCAGGTCCATCGTGTAGTCGTTGCCGAGGACGGAGCCGGCGTCGCTGTCGAGGTACACGCGGACGAAGTAGTCGCCGTCGGCCCCCAGCGTCACCGGGGAGAGCGACTCGTCGTCGTCGTTGGACGCTGCCGCGCCGAGGACGAGGCCGCCGGCGTCGACGAGCTGGACGTCGATGTCGCCCTCGTCGTCGTCGAAGAACAGGTCCACGCCGATGGCGCCCGTGGCGATCCCCTCGACGGCGTACCAGTCCTCGTCGCCGGGGCAGATCTCGAGCCCCGCGTACGGGCCCCCGGTGACGGCGGCGGCGAGCGCCTGCTCGTCGTTGTCCTCGAAGGAGTCGTCGCTGCACGGGGCGGGGGTGAGCTGGAGGTCGATGTCGTAGGGGTTCCCCGGCAGCGGGCCGGCGTCGGCGACGAGGGTGACGTGGACGAGGTAGTCGCCGGCCTCCGACGCGAGCGCGCTGACGGACTCGTTGTCGGTGGTGCTGATGCCGATGTCGACGGCCGCGCCGAGGGGGTCGATCAGCTCGACGTCGATGTTCCCCTCGGCGTGGCTGAAGGTGACGTCGACGTCGATGTCGTCGCCGAGGAGGACCCCCGCGATGAGGAACCAGTCGTCGTCGGCGGGGCAGGCCTGGACGCCGGAGATGAGCCCCGCGCCGGGGAACGCGGCGGCCGCCGTGTCGTTCTGCTCGTACGGGTCCTCGATGCAGACGGGCTCCAGGACCTCGAGCCCGAGGTCGTAGGAGTTGCCCGCGACGAGGCCCTCGTCGGACTCCAGGAAGACGCGCAGGAAGTGGTCGCCGCCGGCGGTGGTGAAGGCGGGGATGGACTCGTCGTCGCTGAAGGAGGTCCCCTCGGCGACGAGGGCGAGGCCGGAGTCGAACACCTCGACGTCGATGTTCCCCTGGGCGTCGTCGAAGGTGAGGTCGACGCCGAGGAGCTGGCCGAGGTCGAGGGCGATGACGTACCAGTCGTCGTCGCCGAGGCAGGAGCGGAGGTCGGCGTAGTCGGCGTCGGAGACGGACGTCGCCTCGTCGGAGCCGTCGTTCTCCTCGAAGCCGTCCTCGACGCAGGGGGCGGGGACGTGCTGGACGTCGAGGTCGTAGAGGTTGCCCTCGAGGGAGCCGAAGTCCTCCTCGAGGAAGACGCGGAGGAGGTGGTCGCCGCCGGTGTTGGTGACGTAGGTGGGGAGCGTCTCGTCGTCGGTCACGGAGATGGACTGGACCTGGAGGAGGCCGATGTCGTCGTACAGCTGGACGTCGACGTTCCCCTCGGCGTGCTCGAAGAGGGCGCTCACGTCGAGGGTGTCGTTGAGCTGGAGCGGGATCTCGTACCAGTCCTCGTCGTCGGGGCAGACCGAGAGCCCCTCGTGGAGGCCGGGGCTCAGCGGGGCGGCGAGGATGGCGAGGTCGTTCTCCTCGAAGCCGTCGTCGGGGCAGACGCTGAGGATCGTGACCTCGAGCTCGTAGGGGACGCCGTCGGCGAGGTTGGGGGTGACGCGGAGGTGGTGGGCGCCGTCTTCCTGGGCGGTCCACTGGAGGTCCTCGTCGTCGTCGACGGACAGCGAGGTCGCGACCACGGTCCCGTCGGGGTCCTCGAGGCGGAGGTCGAGGTTGCCGTCGAGGGCGTCGAAGGTGGCGTAGACGTCGAGGAGCTGCTCGGCGACGAGGTCGATGGCGAACCAGTCCTCGTCGCCGGCGCAGAGCACGAGGTCCTCGTAGGTCCCCGCCCCGATCGGGGTGGCGTCGGGGACGTCGTCGTTGTCCTCGAAGGCGTCGTCGACGCAGCCCGTCGTGGAGTCGTCGTCGTCCGACGCGTCGTCGTCGTCGCCGTCGCCGGAGTCGTCGTCGTCGGTCGCGTCGTCGTCGTCCCCCACCGCGTCGTCGTCGTCCGCCGCGTCGTCGTCGTCCGCGGTGGAGTCGTCGTCCGCCGCGTCGTCGTCGTCGGAGGCGTCGTCGTCGTCGTCGGTGGGCTCGGGCTCGTCGGGGCACCCTCCGAGGGTCAGGCCGAGGAGCAGCACGAACAGGGCGCGACGCATCCCGGAAACGGTAGCAGGCAGGGGTGCGTCGCCTCCCGGGCCACTTCCGGCTAGCTAGTGACTCTGTCTTGAGTTACGCTCCGCGCCGTGCCCCGCCGCGCTTGCCTCCTCATCGCCTTGCTGTTGACGTCCTGCGAGGCCGCGCCGCCGTGCGATCCGGCCGTGCCGCCCGAGCAGCAGCTCCGGCTGCTCAGCCCCCGGGAGTACGACGCGACGGTGCGGGACCTCCTCCCCGAGATCGCGGGGGACGCCGACTGCGACACCGACGGCGACTGCGAGGTCGGCTCCCAGTCCTGCACCGGCGGCGTTTGCGTCGCCGACCCGTGCGAGCTCGTCAGCTTCCTGTACCCCGCGGACGCGCCGCTGGGGGAGGTCGTCGTGGCGGGGTCGTTCAACGACTGGGGGCCGACCGCCGCAGACGGGGGGTGGGCCCTGGAGTGGGTCCCCGAAGCGGGCGCCTACGTCGGCAAGGAGGTCGTCGCCGACGGGACCTGGGAGTACAAGCTCGTCCTCGACGGCGGCACCTGGATCCCCGACCCCGCCAACCCCACCGTCACCGACGACGGCTTCGGCGGCGTCAACTCCGTCCTCGTCCAGGACTGCGCCGGCGCCGCCCCGCCGAGCGGCCCCGGGGGGTTCGCGCCGACCGCCGGCTTCCTCCCCGCGACGCGCCCCGAGGGGTACGCCTGGGACAACCACGCCGGCGGGCTCGTGACCTCCGTCCACGTCGAGCAGTACCTCGCCGCAGGCGAGGCCCTCGCCGCCCGCGCGGACCTCCCCTCCGGCGACGTCGAGGCCTGGCTCCGCGACTTCGGCCGCCGCGCCTTCCGCCGCCCCCTCACCGACGCCGAGGTCGGCCGCTACCTCGCCGTGGGCGACCCCGCCGCCGTCCTCCAGGTCCTCCTCTCGTCCCCCCACTTCCTGTACCGGAGCGAGATCGGCGAGCCCGCAGGCGAGGCCGGGACCTTCCGCCTCACCCCCTTCGAGACCGCCGCCGCGCTCGCCTACCTGCTGTGGGGGACGACCCCGGACGACGCCCTCCTCGACGCCGCCGCCGCGGGCCGGCTGAGCGACGCCGACGGGATCGAGGCGGAGGCGCGCCGCCTGCTCGACGACCCGCGCGCGCGGGACCACCTGGGGACCTTCGCCGAGCAGTGGCTGGGGGCCGACCGGCTCGCCACCGCCGACCGCGCGGCCGCGCTGTACCCCGAGTGGGACGACGCCCTCGCCGCCGAGATGGTCGGAGAGACACGCGCCTTCGCGGTCGCCCAGACCCTCGACGGGGGGACCTACGAGACGCTCCTGACGGGCGACAGCGCGAGGCACGCCACGGGGACGCTGGCGCAGCTCTACGCGCTCGACGGCGGCCCGCGGGCGGGGATCCTGGGGCAGGCGGGGTGGCTCGCCGCGCACTCCCACTCGGACCAGACGTCGCCGATCCGCCGCGGGCTGTTCGTCCGCCGCCAGCTCCTCTGCCACTACCTCCCGCCGCCCCCGCCCGACGCCGGGGGGGTGCCGGAGGTCGATCCCGAGGCGACGACGCAGGAGCGGTTCGCCCAGCACACGTCCGTCGAGTCCTGCGCCGGGTGCCATCGGTACATCGATCCCATCGGGCTCGGGCTGGAGCACTTCGACGCGATCGGGGGCTGGCGCGACACCGAGAACGGGCGGCCCATCGACGCGTCCGGGGCCGTCACCGACGTCGAACAGGTGGGCGACGAGACGTCCGCGACGTTCGCGGGGCTCGACGAGCTCGGCGCCATCCTCGCGGCGTCGGAGGCGGGCCCGGCCTGCTACGCCGAGCAGTGGCAGCGGTACGCCGCCGGGCGCGAGGCCGCCCCCGGCGCGTCCTGCCTGGCCCAGGCGTGGGCGGAGACCGGCCACGACCTCCGGGACCTCCTCCTCCTCATCGTGCGGGACGACGCGTTCGTGCTCCGGAGGTCGCCGTGAGCCGCTCCTCGTTCAGCCGCCGCCGGCTCCTCCAGGCGCTCGGCCTGTCGGCGATGTCCGCCCCGCTGTGGCGCCCCGGGCGGGCGTTCGCGGGCGGGGACGGGCTCGCCCGCCGCGTGATCTTCTTCTACTTCCCCGATGGGGTGGCCGGTCCGTCCCAGGACGGCGAGGCGTCGCTGTGGCACCCCACCGGCGGCGAGCACGACTTCGCCCTTCCGCACCAGCTCGAGGCGCTGGAGGCGTGGCGCGACCGCTGCGTCTTCTTCCGCGGGCTGTCGATGGGCGGCACCGACAGCGGCAGCCACCCCGGCGGGGCGAAGAAGCTGCTCACCGCCGTCGACCACGGGGGCGGCCAGTCCATCGACCAGTACCTCGCCCACACCGCCGGCGCGGACATGCCCTGGCGGCACCTCTACCTCGGGGCCCAGGCCAACGCGAACGGGGCCGGCGGCGACAAGCACATCGTCTACCCCACGGCGGGGCAGACCATCCCCCCCGAGGACAACCCGCGGCGGGCGTTCGAGCTGCTCTTCGGGACGTCGGCGAGCGCGGCGGCGGGCGGATCGGAGGGGCGGTCCGAGGACGACGTCCGGGCCTCCGTCATCGACGCGGTGCTCGAGGACGTCCAGACCCTCCGGAGCCGGCTCGGGTCGGTGGAGGCGGCCAAGCTGGACCTCCACCTGGAGGCGCTCCGGGAGGTGGAGCAGCGCACCTCCGGCGAGCTCGCCCCCGACCCCGAGGACACCCCCGCGGGCGAGGCCACGTGCGGCGATCCGTGGGTCGACACGGCCGGCTTCGCGGACAGCCAGCTGTACGAGGCCGAGCGGTTCCCCGCGATCCTCGACGCCCAGCTCGACGTCGCCGTCCTCGCGATGGCCTGCGGGCTCACGAAGGTGGCCACGATCCAGGCGTCGCACCACACCTCCGAGCTGATCATGTCGCGCTTCGCGGACAGCGAGATGCACGACCCGGGCTACGACATGCGGAGCCACCAGGCGTCCCACTACGGCCCCCGCCACGACTGGAACCACCGGGAGTTCGCGGACTTCGTGAAGCAGCGGCGCTGGTGGGTCGACCGGTTCGCCCGGCTCCTCGCCCGGCTCGACGCCACCCCCGAGGGGGACGGGACGATGCTCGATCACAGCGTCGTCGTCCTCTGCACGGAGGTCTGCGACGGCAACACGCACCTCCACGACGACATGCCGTTCGTGGTCGCGGGCGGCGGCGGCGGGCGGATCCGGACGGGGCGGCTGCTCGACGTCGGCAACCGCCGCCACGGCGACCTCTGGGCGGCGGTCGCCGAGGCGATGGGCGAGCCCGTCGGGGGCTGGGGCGACGGCAGCGCCGGGCCCCTGTGGGAGCTGCTTCAGTAGAACTCGGGGTAGCGCGACACCAGCGCCTGCTCGTAGCCGTCGATGCCCCGGACGAGCTGGTGCTCGGGGTCGACGTGGCGGGCCAGCTCGAAGCAGACCCAGGCGTCGCCGTGCTCGTACAGGCCGTACAGGACGAGGCCGAGGTCGTGCAGCGGGCCGGCGCTGTGGGGCTGCTCCGTCAGGTAGCCGCGCAGGAGCGCGTAGCCGTCGCCGACCTCGCCGAGGTTGACGAGGAGGTTGGCGGCGAAGATGTCGAGGACGCGGTCGTGGGGGCCGATCGCGCCCCGGAGGTCGCGGAGGGCCTTCAGGCCGAGCCGCGCCTCCGCCTCGGTGGTCGGCTCCAGGGCGCCCATGATGACGTCGAGGCGGGGGTCGGGGACGGCCGCGGTGGCCAGCGGGGGGAGGAGGTTCTGGGGGGCGCCGCTCCGCTGGAGGGTGAACTCGAGGCCGGCGAGGAACGCGTCCAGGGGGCGGTCCAACGCGATCGACTGGCCGGTGCGCTTCTCGAGATCGGCGAGGGCTTCGGCGGACGCGGCGACCGGGGCGCCGTGGACGAGATCGGCCAGCGCGGCGACGTCCTCGCGGAAGCCCCGCCGGAGCCGGTAGTCGTCCGGGGGCGCGGGGGGCACGGCGGGCCCGCGCCCGATCCCGGTCAACGTCCACGTCTCCGTCCGCGTCGAGACGGTGGGGACCCACGCGAAGGTGACGACGTCGGGGTACGCGCCGTCGGCGAGGACCGCCGCCCGGATCTGCGGGGCGAGCTGCCACTCGTGGACGACGAAGCGGCGGAAGGCGTCGCGCAGGCCCCGGGGGACACGCTTGCGGCCGGGGTCCAGCGAGGCCAGCGGGGCCCCGTCCGGCCGCGTCCAGGCCGTCGCCCCGTCCGCCCCCTCGGTCGCGTCGAAGGTCAGCCCGTCGCCGTCCAGCGGCATCCCGAAGGTCGACTCCAGCTCGGCCGCGGAGTAGCCCGGGGCGGGGACGCCGGCGGCGGCGACGATGGAGCTGAGGTACTTCCGGTTGGCGAGCTCGGACTCGCGGAAGGCGACGTCGGCGTGGAGCGACTTCGCCGTGTAGGCGCGGGCCTCGTGGTCCACCTCGTAGAGGACGCGGGCGCCGAAGTCGTAGAGCCGCTCGGACTCGCCCGCGCGGACGTGGACCGTGTCCTTGCCGAGGGTGACCGACGCCGTGAACCGGTGCTCGCCCGACGGCGGCGGCTGCCCCGTGGCCCCGATCGCGCCGCCCGCGGGGGGGACGTCGGCGATCACGACGTCGAACTCGAGCACCGGCGCGGCGGCCGCGACGGCGGGCACGAGGACGGCGGCGAGGACGAGGGGGAGGAGGCGGCGCAGGCCGCGCAGTGTAGCGGGCCTACCGCCCGAGGCGGCGGGCGAGCTGGTCCTCGTACAGAGACGGCGGGTCGAGGGTGGCGGCCTCGCCGATGCCCTCGGTCCAGTCGTTCGGCTCGGTGCCTTCGCCGGGGGAGAACAGGCCGTCCTCGGCGATGTCGGTGAACACCTCGATGCCCTCTGTCCCGATCACGTAGCCGAGGCCGAACTGGAAGGACTGGAGCAGCCCCTCCCCGCCGCCGTCGCCCTCGTCGCCGCGGACGTTCCAGAAGACGCTCTGGGTCGCGCTGTGGCCGGCCCCGCTGGACCAGTCGTGGCGGTTGACGGCGCCCCAGCCGTCGGTCGCGATCGAGTCGTCGACGAGGTTCGCCATCGCCAGGCTGTGGTGGTACTCGGACAGGCCCACCGTGCCCACGTCGCCCAGGTCCTCCCAGGCGGCGAGCCCGTCGCGGGAGGTCGTCCTCAGCCAGACGCAGCCGGACGTCCCGAAGTCCCAGTTCTGGATGAAGTTGTGCCGGCCCGCGACGCCGATCGAGTCGCGGACGAGGATCTCGGAGCTGCGCGAGATCTCGAACAGGTAGCCGTTGCCGCCGCCGCCGCGGTGCTGCGCGTAGCCGAGCTCCGAGTCGGTCACCGTGACGCGCTTGCTGCTCTGGACCTTGAGCCCGCCGCTGGCGAGGTGGCGCTCGCCGAGGGCGTCGGGGTCGGGAGCCCAGGACCGGAGCCGCCGCACGTACCCGTCGGCGACGTCCTCGAAGCGGACGGCGTGGGTCCGGTCGAGGTCGAGGACCGCGTTCGGGTCCCCGGCCGTGGCGACGGAGACCCCGATCAGCCCCACCTCGGTCAGGTACCCCGTCTCGACCCGGATCGAGGCGCTGTCGCGCACCTTCGCCGGGTAGCGGAGGGGGACGTCGAGGCTGACGACGTCCCCCTCCACCGCGACCACCTCCCGGCGGAAGAACGGCTTCCACTGCCCGTTGAACGTCACCCACGTCCCCGTCATCGCGTGCTCGTCGACGAACTCGTCGGTGATGACCCACCCCACCGCCACGTCGTCGCCCACCGCGATCGACGACGCGTCCTCGAGGGTCACCGCGAACGAGCGGGCCTCGCCGTCGGCGGCCAGCGGGAGGTCCGGGCCCTGCTGGACGTCCCCGGCGAACGTGAGGTGGGCGCGGTCGCTCATGCCGTCGAGCCGGGTGAAGCGGAGGTACGTGACGAAGTCCGGGTCCCCCGCGATCGCCACCTCCGATCGCTCGACGCGGAGGACGTCGTCGATCCGGAAGGTGCCCGGGGGAAGCACCACGGTGCCTCCCGTGTCGAGCGAGTCGATGGCTGCCTGGATCGCGGAGGTGGAGTCGGCCTCGCCGGTCGGGTCGGCCCCGAAGTCGAGGGCGTCCGCGAACGGCGCCCGGGGCTCGCCGGGGACCGGCACCGCGCCGCCCCGGTACCCCGCGTACGAGAAGTCGTGCAGGAACCCGCCGTCGTCGTGCGTATGGGCCGGCGTCCAGTCCTCGGGGTACAGCGCCGACCGCCACCCCGGGGTCGGCTCCTCGGGCGGAACCTCCAGCGGAGCGCTCGGGCAGCCGATGAGGAAGAAGGCCCCAGAGATCCCGTGACGGACACCCATGTCCCTCGCATCATGGAACAAGGCAGAGATGGCGACGAGACTCCGAGTGAAGTTCAACAAGGACCCGGTCAGCTGGGCCACGCACTTCGCCGGCCTCCTCGGAGCCGTCCTCGGGACCGTCCTCCTGGTCCTCGAGAGCCGCCACGACGCGACGAAGATGACGTCGATGGCGATCTACGGCGGCAGCCTCGTCACGCTCTTCGGCGCGTCGGCGACGTACCACTTCTTCGACCTCGGCGAGCGCGGCAACCGGTGGCTCCGCCGGCTCGACCACTGCGCGATCTTCCTGCTCATCGCGGGCAGCTACGTCCCCGCCACGATCCACCTGCTCGACGGGGCATGGCGCATCGCCATCCTGTCCGTCGTCGGCGGCCTCGCGCTGGCCGGGATCATCTTCAAGATCGTCTGGATCGACTGCCCTGACCTGCTGTCGACGCTCCTGTACTGCGCCCTCGCCTACCTCGCGGTCGTCCCCGCCTTCCAGATGCTCCCGCAGCTCGACGTCTTCGCCCTGGTGATGCTCCTCGGCGGCGGCGCGGCCTACACGCTGGGCGCCGTCGTCTACGTCAAGGAGCGGCCGGACCCGTGGCCGGGGAGCTTCGGCCACCACGAGGTGTGGCACGTCCTCGTCCTCCTCGGCGCGTCCGCGCACTTCTTCTTCATCTGGTCCCTCCTCGAGAAGACGGTCCCCTCCTGGTAGTTCGTGCCAAACTAGGCGCGCAAGGAGGAGACCCCCATGACCCGACTGCTGCTGCTGATCGCGCTGCTGCTCGCCCCCCCCGCGCTCGCGGGAGACGAGGCTGAGAACGAAGACGAGAGCACCGACGAGAACGAGAACGAGGCCGAGAACGAGGCCGAGAACGAGGCCGAGAACGAGAACAAGAACGAGAACGAGGCCGAGAACGAGAACGAGAACGAGGCCGAGCCCGCCGCCGAACCCGAGGCCGAGGACGAGCCCGCCCCCGAGCCCGAGCCCGAGCCCGAGCCCGAGGCTCCCGCGGAGGAGGCACCCGCCGAGGAGGAGGAGCCCGCCGCGGCGGAGGCTCCCGCCGAGGAGGAGGAGGCCGAAGACGACGCGACCGTCTCCCTCGTCGGCGAGGTCGGCGCGCTCTGGCTCGCCGGCAACACCGAGTCCTTCACCGCCAACGGCGGCATCGCCGTCGGCGTCCAGCGCGGCAAGAACAAGTTCGGGCTGACGTTCGGCGGCGCGTACGGCCGCAGCAAGATCGACGACGTGTGGGCCACGACCGCGACGAAGCTGAACGGCGACGTCCGCTACGACCGGTTCCTCACCGACCGGAGCTCGCTCTACGTCCTCGGCGGCGCGACCCACGACCCGTTCGCCGGCCTGCTCGCCCAGATCGGGGCCAACTTCGGCTACGGCCACCTGCTGGTCGCCACCGACAAGCACACGCTCGCCCTCGAAGGCGGCGTCAACTACACCCACGACGAGTACACCGGCGACCCCACCCCGTCCCCCGCCGCGCAGAACTTCATCGGCGGCCGGGTGTTCGCCGCCTACACGCTCGACATCAACGGGACGTTCGGCTTCGGCCAGTCCGCCGAGGTGCTGCTCGGCGGGACCGACAACGAGGCCGCGGGGCGCTTCGACGGGAGCCTGCACACCGTCACCGGGCTGACCGCCAACATCACGAAGATCCTCGGCCTCAAGCTGGGCTTCGAGCTGGCCTACGACTTCGTCCCGCCGGAGGGGTTCAAGCCCTTCGACACGACGACGTCGCTGACGCTGGTGCTGACGCTGCTGTAGCGCCCGCCGCGGCTACTTCGCCGGCGGCGCGACGATCGCCGGGTTGATCCAGTAGACCGTCGTGAAGGACGCCTTCGCGAGGACGTGCCCCTTCATGGCGGCGACGACGTCCTTGCCCGTGAAGCGCGTCCCGAGGTCGAGCTTCTCGACGTCCAGCGCGTTCATCTCGAAGACGTAGCGGTGCTTGCGGAGATCGTTCCACGGCGGGCAGGGTCCGTCGTAGCCGGCGTAGTCGCCCTTGAGCTTGGCGTCGTCGGCGAACCACGCGGTGAAGTCGTTGAGCCCGCGCTTGCCGTACTGGTTGGTCTCGAGCGGCTTGCCCCCCTCGGTGACGCCCTTCCCCTCCGCGTCGGCGGGCAGCTCGGTCCGAGCCGCCGGGATGTCGACGAGGACCCAGTGGTAGAAGGTCGTCCGCTCGGCCTCCACGGGGATCGACATCGTGTCCTGGTTGACGCGCTCGGGGGAGGCCGGGACGTCGGGGTCGTACATCAGCAGGGCGAACGACTTCGTCCCCACCGGCACCGGCCCCCACGACAGGTGCGGGCTGTTGTTGCCGCCCCAGCGGACCTTGTTGGCGTCGTCCGGCTCGCAGAAGGCGTTGATCCCGCCCATCACCGTCCCCTCGGCGGTGGGCACGCTGCTGCTGTTGATGCCGAAGCCGGTCTTCTCGTCGACCATCACGGACGGCCCGTCGGCGGGCGGCTCGTCGTCGGCGTCATCGTCGTCGCCGGTCCCCTCCTCCGACGCCGCGGCCGCGGGCGCCTCCTCGGCCGACGCCTCCGCGGGCGCCTCCTCGGCGGCGTCGGCCGCCGGCTCCGGCTCCGTCTCCGCCGGGCCCGACAGGGTCGGCTCGTCACCGCCGCCGCAGGCCATCAGGAAGGCAACACACCAGAACAAGCTCGGTCGGATCTGCATGGCCGCGGAGGCTAGCAAATCCGACCGAGCCGGTTGTCTGCGGTGACGTCTAGTAGAGGACCAGGTCCGTCCACACCTCGCCCTCGGCGAGGACGACGTCGTCGGCACCTCCTCGGTGGTCCACCTCGGCGATGCCGGAGCCCATCGGGCCGTCGAAGAGGACGTACGCCGAGCTCGCGCTCGCGCCCGTCATCGCGACGATCCAGCCGGCCTCGTCGATCCCCATCTCCTGGAGGCCGCCGAGCGACGTGCTCTCGCCGTCCTCGACCAGGTAGATCCGGTCGTCGTTGTAGTAGGAGCCCGCGTAGTAGCGACCCTGGCCGTCCTGGGCGAGGTGGCCGACCTCGCCGCCGATGCCCGAGGCCACCGTCTGGAGGCTGCCCGAGTCGGTGTCCGCGACGACGATCCGGGGACCGTAGATGTCGATGGAGGAGTCGCCCGCGGTGTCCATGAAGCAGGTGCCGCCCATGTTCCCGTCGAGGATGATCTCGCCGTCCTCGTCCAGCTTGGTGACGCCGTCCTCGGCGTTGCCGACGGTGATCTCGTCGCTGTTCGTGATCGCGATCCCGTAGATGCCGCCCCACATGTCGTCGTTGAAGACGGTGGAGTCGCCGTTGTCCTCGATGGCGAAGATCGTGTTGCCCTGGCCGACGAGGAAGAAGCCGTCGGGGTGGCGGGCGAGGCCGGTCGACCAGGAGCCGAGGTCGGTCTCGATGCGATCCACCTCCGCGCCCGTGGTCGCGTTCAGGATCACGATCTCGGTGCCGCCGCCGGTGCCGCTGCTGAGCACTGCCATGCGCTGCACGCCGTTGGTCGAGGGACCGACGTCGGGACGCTCGGGGGCGCAGCCGGCGACGAGGAAGAGGCCGCACCCGAGCGCGGCCAGCTTGGAAGTGAATCGGGTCATCAGGGTCTCCGGTGTCGTCTCGGAAGTGAGACGGGCTCTCCCAAAGCAAGGACGGTGCCAGCTCACGAGGCAGGCTTGTCCCGAACCAGGCGCCACGACGCGAGGCCGACCAGCGCGAGGCCGACGAGCTCGCTCGCGAGGAGCATCGCGCCGGTCGCGGCGAAGTCGTCCACCGCCAGGGAGACGATGCGTCCGCACGCCAGCCCCGACAACGTCGCCGCCGCCATCGCAAGCGCGGGGACCCGCCACTTCTTCCGCACCACGCCGGCGAAGTGGAGGACAGCGAGGGCGATGCTGAGGCCGCCGTACATCGCCCGGATCTCGAGCCGCCCCATCGACGACTCGAGGTGGAAGTCGACGAGGTCGGCGAGGCCGACGGGGTTCGCGAACGCCCACAGCCCGATCGACATCCAGACCACGCCGACGAGGACGAGCACGAGGCGGGCGAAGTTGGGGGGCGACAGCGGGGACCGCTCCTTCGGCGCGGTCTTCTCCTCCTCCGTCACTCGACCACCAGGCAGCCCTCGTAGACGGCGGCGGTCAGCGGCCACACCGAGCTGTACGGCGCCACCCCCGCCTCGTCCGGGAACATCGCCTGCGCGGGGTAGTAGTGGAGGATGTACTCGCCCACGGGGAGGTTGGCCCGGCCCGCGGAGTCGAGGCTCGTGCCGCGGTTCCAGGTCGCCCGGGGGTCGGGGCGCGTCAGCCACACCTCGCCGTGGTCCTGCGCGGTCGAGAACTCCTCGGTGTTCGGGTCGCCGTTCAGGGCGTAGTTCAGGGGGAACCGCCGGAAGCTCAGGTCGACCGTCCAGAGGACGTCCTCGAAGATCTCGAACCCGTCCCCCAGCTCCTGGCTGGTGAAGGGCCAGTCCTCGTCGTCGCCGGTGGGGAGGTGGATCAGGCGGTACATGCCGGGGACGACGAGCAGCGCCTCGAACGTGTCGAAGGTCGTGTCGGCGACCGGCTCGGGGACCCAGCCGTGGGACTCCAGCCCCTCCATCAGAGGCGCCTGCATGTGCGCGAGGCGGAGGACGTGGTCGTGGGCAGCGGTCGCGGGGAAGTCGCCGGTGAGGTCCAGGAGGACGGCCCGGACGTCGGCCTCGAAGCTCGCCGGCGCCGTCAGATCGACGTACGTCGCGATGTACGTGTGCCCCTGCTCGGTCGGCCAGTGGGCCATCGACTGCCGGTCCTCCGACGTGTACGCGACGTGGTAGTCGTCGGGCAGCAGCGAGAGCGTGCGTCCTCCCTCGACGGCGCCCCCCTCGTCCACGAACGCGGGGAGGAGCCACAGCGGCGCCCTCGCCGCCGTCGCGGACTGCAGCCCCACGCGGCCGTGATCGCCGGCGGCGGTGTTGACGGGGGTGAGGACCGAGCCGTTCAGCGTCGTCTGCACGAACACCTCGACCGAGCCGACGTCGACGCCGACCTCGACGCCGTCCTCGCCGGTGAACTCCGCCACGATCCCCGTGTTCATCGGCCACGCCGTCGCCGGCGCGGCGAAGTCGGTCCGGTCGTTCCGGTAGGCGATCTCGTAGTCCTCGTGGAAGAGCCGCACGGTCATCGGGAGGCCGATGTCGAACGTCTCGAGATCGACGATCGGCGGGAGCGTGATCCACGACACGGTCTCCCCGCCCATCGGCCCGCCGTCTCCCGGCCCGCCGCCGTCGTCCGGCTCCCCGCCGCCCCCGACGTCCGTCCCGGCGACGCGCCGCACCTGCAGACCGGGCACGTCGGCGGCGAGGAGATCGCCCTCGTCGACCGGGGTCCCCGCGAGGGTCAGGTCGATCGACACGTCGAGGGCCGGGAGCGCCAGGTCGAGGGACGCGCCCGGCGTGCTGAGGGGGACGTTCGCGACGCTGGCGCGGTCCCCGAGCGGCCACGGCGTCCCCCCGAACGGCTGCGGGGACGTGACGCCGGCGGTGTTGCTGAAGTACAGCCCGTACGAGCCCGGCAGCAGGGTGACGCTGTCGTGGACGATGGACGGCAGGCCGGGGTCGTAGTTGCCGACGCGGAAGATCTCGAGCCCGTCGGGCACCGGGTTCTCGTTGCCGTCCTCCTGCCCCCCCTCGTCCGCGGCGGTGCGGAGCTCGAGGAGGATGCCCTGCTCCGCGGCGAGGGGGACGTCGGCGAGGGGGACGTCGTCCAGGGTCAGCTCGAAGGGGACGGTCAGCGGCTGGAGGTCGATCTCCAGCGCGAGGCCCTCGGCGGGGATCTCGACGTCCGTCGCGATGGGGGCGAGGCGATTCATCGGCCAGGCCGAGGTCGGGTCGTGCCCCACGCGCCGGTAGTAGAGGTCGTAGGTGCCGGGGATGGCCGTGATCTCGATCAGGTCGCGCGCCGCGTCGAGGTCGTGGTCCCAGGTGCCGCGGTACATCTCGTGCCACAGCCAGCCGCGACTCACGTCCGACGGTCGCAGGACCAGGGCCCCGTGGTCGGTGGCGGTGCTGATCGCCGAGGCGGCCTCGCCGTGCAGCGTCAGGCGGACGGCGAAGGGGGCGGACTCGATCTCGAACGTGAAGGGGTCGCCGTCCCCGACCCGGCCGCAACCGGCGCACTCGAACCCTCCCTCGGGGAGCTGGTCGCACGTCCGCCCGCCGGCGCAGTCGCCGCACGTGACCGTCCCGCCGCAGCCGTCGTCGTGGACGCCGCACGTCGCCCCCAGCTCGTCGCAGGAGATCGGCGTACAGCAGGTCATCAGCAAGCCCGGCTCCTCGTCGGGGGGCTCGGCGCAGACGTCGCCCCCCTCGCAGGTCCCGCAGACCTTCCCGCAGACGGGCTCGACGCCGCACTCGTACAGGGTGCAGTCGGCGATCTCGGGGCAGTCGAGGGCGTCGCCGGGGTCGGGGGTGGGGACGATCTCCTCGACGCGCTCGAAGTCACCACGCAGACAACCGGCCAAGCACACCGCCATGACGATGATCAGAAGCTGTCGGATCCCCTGCACGAGAGCCAACTGACCACGGGACCAACCACGCGATCAAGGGATTCCCGCTAGGCTTCGGCGCCATGACGAGACACGCCCTCATCGTCGGCGGCGCGCGGGGCATCGGCCGCGGCATCGCGGCGCGCCTCCTCGACGACGGCTGGCAGGTCACGATCGCGGGACGGAGCTCCCGCGCCGAGGACCTGGAGGCGCGCGGGGCGGCGTGGCGGCAGGCCGACGTCTCCGACGCAGCCGCCGCCCGGGCGCTGATCGAGGCGTGCGAGCCGGTCGACGCGCTGGTGATTTCATCGGGTCCCTACCACCGGATCCCGCTGCTCCAGGAGACGCCCGAGGGGTGGCGGTCGATGTTCACCAACAACCTCGACCCGGTCTTCTACCTCGCCCAGGCGGCCCTGCCGGGGATGAAGGAGCGCGGGTTCGGGCGGATCCTGACGTTCTCGATGGCCAACGCCGACAAGCTCCAGGCCAACCCCTTCGTCGCCGCGCACTACATCGCCAAGGTGGGGGTGCTGGCGCTGACGCGGACGCTGGCCAAGGCGGGCGGGAAGTGGGGCGTGACGGCGAACACGATCTCGCCCGGGTTCATCGACAGCGGCAGCGCGACCCCCGCCGAGCTGGAGTCGATGATCAAGCACATCCCCGCCAAGCGGATCGGGACGGTGGACGAGGCGGTGGCCGCGGCGGCGTTCCTGCTGAGCGACGACGCCGGCTACGTCAACGGCGCCAACCTCGTCGTCAGCGGCGGCTGGGGAGTCTAGTCGCCACCCCCCAGCGGGTGACGAGGTAGCCGAACGGGCCGTCGTCGCCGCCCTGGAACGAGCCGTACAGCGTCGTCCCCCCGGGGGGCCAGTCCAACGCGAAGCTGTCGTCGAACGTGCGGGTGATCGTCCGCTCGAAGCCGTGGTCGGGGAAGTCGGCGACGAGGCTGTCGCCCTCGACGCGGATCTCGACCGGGCCGAACTCGACGGGGTCGTCGTACGTCCCCGCGTAGTCCTCCAGGGGACGGTCCGACAGCGTCCACGTCCCCGGATCGATGGGCGGCAGGTCCGTGAAGAGGCCGATGGCCTCACGGGTCGCCCAGCCCGGCCAGTACCAGTCCCCGTTGACGACCGCGAAGACGCCGAACTCCTCGCTCGGGATCAGCGACCACGACGTCAGGAAGCCGCCCACGGAGCCGCCGTGATGGAGGTGGGGGACGCCGTAGAGCTCGTCGACGAACAGCCCCTGGCCGTAGCTGTCGGTGGGGGCCTGGCCGGTCAGCGCGACGGGAGCGGCGAGGCTCGCCATGGCGTCGGCGTCCATCACGTCGCCCCCGCCGTCGAGGTGGACGACCGCCCACGCGGCGAGGTCGCGGACGCCGGCCCAGGCGCCGCCCATGGGGCCGTAGTAGCCGGTGCCGTAGTACGAGTCGGTGGGGGCGGTCACCGTCGGGTTGGCGGCGGTCACGGAGTGGCCCCAGGCGAAGTCGCCGGCGGCCTCGACCTCGTCGGCGTGCATCGAGGCGCCGTCCATCCCCGCCGGCGCGAAGATGCGGTCGCCGACGAGGTCCGCGAACGGCTCGCCCGCCGCCTCCTCCATCGCGAGGCCGGCCAGCGACATGCCCAGGTTCGAGTAGTTCCAGACTTCTCCGGGCGGGCTCCAGAGGGGCTGGTGGCCGTTGTTGGCGAAGAACTCGTCGAGCTCCAGCGAGCTGTAGTCGCCGCCGGGGAAGGTCGTCGGGTAGCCGGCGGTGTGGGCGAGGAGCTGGTGGAGGGTGGCGCCGTCGGTGGTGATGCCGGGGAGGTCGACGGGGGCGTGGAGGTCGACGACGCCGTCGGCGTGCAGGGCCGCGCCGAGCGCGCCGGTGAACATCTTCGTCGTCGACGCGATCTGGAAGCGGGTGGTCTCGGTGACGGGGACGTCGTCGCCCTGCCGGACCACCCCGAAGCCCTGGGTGAACGCGATGGCGCCGTCGCAGACCACCGCCAGCGCGCCGCCGGGGACCTGGTTCGCCGTCAGCTCGTCCTCGAAGAACGCGACGAGGTCGTCCCAGTCGTCCGCGCGGTCGACGCAGGGGGCGGCGGGGGGATCGGGCTCGGGATCGGGGTCGCCGGGGCCGGGGGCGGGGCAGCCCGCCAGGAGGAGCGTCAGGCCGGCCGCAAGACCATGTTGTCGTCGCCCATCCAGGGGCGCAGCACCTCGGGTACGACGACGCTGCCGTCGGCCTGCTGGAAGTTCTCCAGGATCGCGACGATCGTCCGCCCCAGGGCCAGCGCCGAGCCGTTCAGCGTGTGCGCGAACTGCGGCTTGGCCCCCGCCTCCGGACGGAAGCGGATGTTGGCGCGGCGCCCCTGGAAGTCGCGGAAGTTGCTGCACGAGCTGATCTCCCGGTACGTGTCCTGCGCCGGCAGCCACACCTCGAGGTCGTAGCACTTGTACGCGCTGAACCCGAGGTCGCCGCTGCACAGCGTCACCACACGGTACGGCAGACCGAGCTTCCGGAGGATGCCTTCGGCGTGCCCGGTGAGCGCCTCGTGGGCGTCGGCGCTGGCCTCGGGGGCGACGATCTGGACGAGCTCGACCTTCTCGAACTGGTGCTGGCGGATGAGGCCGCGGACGTCCTTGCCGTAGCTGCCCGCCTCGGCCCGGAAGCAGGGGGTGTAGGCGCAGTAGCGGAGGGGCAGCGTGCCCGGGTCGAGGAGGTCGTCGCGGTGGAGGTTCGTCACCGGGACCTCGGCCGTCGGGGCGAGCCAGTAGTGGTCGGGCCGCGTGAGGCGGAACTGGTCGTCCTCGAACTTCGGGAGCTGGCCCGTGCCGGTGAGGCTGTCGGTGTTGACGATGAACGGGGGGAGCACCTCGAGGTAGCCGTTGGCGATCGCCTCCTCGAGCATGAACTGGATCAGCGCCCGGTTGAGGCGCGCGCCGGCGCCGCGGAGGACGGTGAAGCGGGCCCCCGTGACCTTCGCGCCGGCCTCGAAGTCGAGGATGCCGAGGTCGGTCCCGAGGTCGGCGTGGTCCTTGACCGGGAAGTCGAACGTCGGGACCTCGCCCCACGTCCGGAGCACCTCGTTGTCGTCCTCGTCGGCGCCCACGGGGACCGCCGGATCGAGGAGGTTGGGGATGCCGAGGAGGTCGGCGTCGATGCCCGCCTCGACCTCCTTGACCTCCGCCTCCAGGGCGGCGACGCGCTTGCCCAGCTCGCCGAGCTCGACGCGCAGGGCCTGGCCCTCGTCCCGCTTGCCCGCCTTGAAGAGCTCGCCGACCTGCTTGCTGCCGGTGTTCCGCTTCGCCTGCAGGGTCTCCAGGTCGCCCCGCAGCCGCTTCCGCTCGTCGAGCCGCGCCAGGAGCCCGTCGAGGTCGAACTCGTGGAAGCGGGCGGCCAGCGCCTCGCGGAGGATGTCGGGGTTCTCTTCGACGAAGCGTCGCGCGTGCATACCGTCTCCTGCAGGGAGGCGAGGGACCGTATGCGGGGTGCCTTCAACCGTCAACCCAGGTAGTTTCGAGGACGGTGAGCGACCGACGTCGAGCCTACCTCCTCCGCATCTTCCCCTCGGGTCCGCACGACGCCCTGATCGTCCACCCGTTCGAGGGGGCGCGGATGACCGTGGGGCGGACGGCGGGCTGCTCGATCGTGCTCAAGGTCCCGGGTGTGAGCGGCGAGCACGCGCGGCTGGAGCGATCGCGATCGGGATCGCTGCTGAGGGTGTCGGACCTCGGCAGCCGCAACGGCACGCAGGTCAACGGCTGGAAGGTCCCCGGGGACAAGGGGGCGGACGTCGAGCCGGGGTCGCTGATCCGGATGGGGGAGGCGCTCTTCGTCTACCGCGAGCTGACCGAGGAGGAGGCCGCGGACGCGGGCCGGCCGCCGCTCCCGGGGCCCGTCAACACGCGCCACGCGCCGCTGGTGACGGCGATCAAGCGGGTCCAGCGGAAGGCCACCGCGGGGGGGCCGCTGTGGCTCTGCGGGCCCGAGGGAGGCGGCCGGTCGGTGCTGCAGGAGCACCTCCGCGCGCTCGCGGGGGACTATCGGAACGCGTCCTGGATCACGACGGGGGAGCTGGACTTCCGGATCTGCGACGAGCCGCCCGCCAAGGCTGATCCCGAGCGGACGGTCGTGTTCCCTCCCCTGCGCGACCGGATCGAGGACGTGCTCGTGCTCGCGAAGGCGCTCTGCTCCCCGAAGGAGCCGAGCATCGGGCCGCGGCTGATGGAGGCGCTGCACCTCTACGACTGGCCGGGGAACATCCGCGAGCTGCGGGTCATGCTGGAGCGGGCGTTCCACCCGTCGTACGCGGCGATGCCGGGGACGCCGTGGGACATCGACGTCTTCCCCGACGTCCACCACTACCTCCAGCACCGGCCGAAGCCGACGGGGCGGGCGATCGGCCGGTCCGCGCCGCTGCCCGAGATCGGGGCCGACGCGTTCGCGAAGCCGCCGGTCCCGTCGTCGGTCCGGGAGACCCTGGAGAAGCACCGCTGGAAGCTCTTCCCGACCTGCGACGAGCTCGGCGTGACGCGGGCGGCGCTGCTCGCGCAGATGGCCCGGATCGGGCTCCGCGGACCGGCTCACGGGCTGCGCGGGCAGAGCGGTCCGCAGGCGATCCCGCCGGGGCTGCTGCCGCGATCGCGATGATTCGCGGTGAAGACTTTTAACCGCCCCCCCGTCCCAGGTGTCGAGTCGGATGTGGAGCCGGCGGAGACGATGGAGGCAGCCCCCACGGCGCTCTGGCAGGAGGGTGACCGCGACGCGTTCGCGGCGCTCGTCCGGGAGCACCAGCGGTCGGTCTTCTTCACCGCCCTGCGGTTCGCCCGCGGCGACGAGCAGCTCGCTCGCGACGTGGTCCAGCGGACGTTCGAGCAGGCGTGGAAGAAGCGGGACTCGTTCCGGGGGGAGGCGGCCGTCAAGACGTGGCTCCTCCGCATCGCCGTCAACCTCGCGCAGAACGAGCTGCGCCGGGCCTGGCGGCGGCACGAGGTCGCCCCCCCGGGCGAGGAGGTCGAGCCGATGGGCGAGGTGCCCGCGCGAGCGCTGACGGAGCTGGAGGCCAAGGAGGCCCGCGCGCAGCTCCGCGCCGCCGTCGACGCCCTCCCCGACCGCCAGCGCCAGGTCGCCCTGCTGCGCCTCTACGAGGACCTGTCGTTCGCGGAGGTCGGCGACCTCGTCGGCATCACCGCGATCACCGCGAAGGTCAACTTCCACCACGCCGTCAAGCGGATCCGGGCGCTGCTGTCCGAGCGAGGAGTCCAGGCATGAGCGACGATCTCGACCCCACCATCGAGCGGCTTCGCAACGTCGACGTCATCGACGAAGCCGCCTACGACGACGCCTTCTTCGAGGGGCTCGCGGAGTCCGTCATGGCCCGCATCGACGCCGGCTCGACCGAGGCGAAGGTCCTCGAGCTGCCCCGCCGTCGCCGCCCCGTGGCGTGGATGGCGGCCGCCGCGGCGCTGGCCGCGCTGGTCGTCGTCGCCCTGCTCCAGGACCCCGCCCCCACGCCCGACGTCGCCCCCCTGCACGTCGACCCGGTGCTCTCGCTGGACGAGCTGGGGGCCGAGCTCGGCCGGAGCGCGCTGGCCGACGCCCTCGCCGCCAACGACGACGACGTCGCCGCCGAGAGCGTGGCGTCGTCGTGGACGCTGGAGGAGCTGCTGACCGTCCCCGACGACGACCCCTGGGACAGCGGCTGGACCTGGCGCGACGAGCTCGACGAGCTCTCCGCCGACGAGCTCGACTCCATCATCACCCGCCTGTGAGGTACGCCATGAAGACCCTGACCACCGCCCTGTTCGCGCTGAGCCTCCTGACCGCCGCCCCGGCGCTGGCCCAGCACCCCGAACCGCGCCCCTTCGAGGGGGACGAAGCGAGCGCCGAGCAGCAGGAGCGGGCGCGGGAGCGGGTCCGGATCATCCGCGCCGCTGCGCTGACGGAGGCGCTGGAGCTCGACGAGGCGACGGCCGCGAAGCTCTTCCCCTACCTCCGCGAGGCGGACGAGGCGATGGAGGCCGTCCACCGGAGCAAGCGCGAGGCGCGGCTCGCCCTGAAGCAGATGGTCGAGGCCGACAGCTACGACAGCAAGGCCGTCGACGAGGCGCTGGCGGCGATCACCGAGGCCGAGGTCAAGCTCGCCGAGGGGCGGGCGGAGATGCTCGAGGGGCTCGACCGCATCCTCACGGCCGAGCAGCGGGCGAAGTTCATCATGGTCCAGGGGAAGATCGACCGCGAGGTCCGCCGCGTCATCCGCGAGGAGCGGCGACGGCACCGCGGCGAGGGCCGCATGCGCGGCGAGCGTCACCCCGAGTAGGGGGCGGCTACAGGAACCAGGGCGAGAACGCGGTCGGGTTGCCCACCCACTCGAGGGGGCCGAGGTCGTCCAGCTCGACGTCGCACCGGGCCGCGCCGAAGCCGCCGCTCGCGTCCCCCGCGCTGTCCGCGTCCTCGTCGTCCAGTTCGACCTCGAAGTCGATCCGCCAGCCGTCGTTGGAGCCCTCGTCCAGCTCGAGCTCGCCGTCGGTCGCGTAGAAGCTGTCGATGGCGCGGTCGGCGTCCTCCAGGGCGTCGCCGAGGTCGCAGCCGTCGCCCCGGTCCGCGACCTCCCGGTAGGGGGAGTCGCCGGACGGGTAGTAGGTCAGCTGGAGCGACGCCTCGCCGTCGCCCACGTCCCAGGTGCCGCGCGACGGCTCCATGATGTCGTCGAGGGAGAGGTCGAAGCCGTTGTTGAGGGTGACACCGAGGAAGTGGGCGCTCCCCGAGACGATCGGGTCCCAGGCGTCGGCGAGCGCGGCCGTGTAGTCGTCGCAGGACTCGTCGTCGGCGAGGTCACGGTCGTCCCACGCGGCGAAGGCGGCCGCGTAGGCCGTCTGGATCTTGCTGCAGATGCCGCCCTGGTTGGCGAGCACGAAGAAGTGGGCGGTGTCGCTGTCGAGGTCGACCACGACGTACGCCCCCGACGTCCCCGGGCCGAAGCTGTCGACGTCGTCGCTGTCGAGGGACACCGACCCCGCGCACCCGGCGAGGACGAGGGAGGTGAGGGCGAGGAAGGCTGCGCGCATGGCCGCTCCGGTCTCCGTGCGGCGGGAACCTAGCAGCTAGGGACGGATCGCGGCGGTGCGTCTTCCGGGGAGCTGGAGGCGGAGCCAGACGGTGCCCCCGAGGAGGCGGAGGCGGCCGGACTGGAGCATCTCGGCGTGGGCCTCGAAGTGGTAGCCGCGGTCCGGCGCCGTGTAGACGAGCTCGGTCCGGAGGATGGGGGCGGTGCCGCGCGGGCGGTCGCCGCCGCCGACGGTGACCTCGACGCCGGGGCCGAGGAAGCGGCGGGCGAGCTCGAGGCCGCCGTCGTCGGCGAGGGCGTCGCGGTCGAGCAACGGGCGGAGCGTCGGGCTGAGGTAGTGGCCCGCGCAGGAGCGGAGGTCGACGGTCACGACCACGCCGCGGTCGTCCGCGAGGTACTCGATGCAGTGGCCGTCGGTGGAATACCCGAGGCCGATGCCGCGGGGGAGGTCGCGGGGGCCGCGTCCCTCGATCCAGTAGGGGTGGCGGCCGGCCCGGTCGAGGGTGGAGAACGCCGTCTCGAGGGGGGTGCCGAGCTCCACCCCGAGGACGGCGACGGCGGGAGCGGCGTGGCTGCTGAGGACCTCGGCGGGCGCGGTGGCGAGGTCCTCCGGGTGGGGCACGGGCCGGTCGAGGCGAGCGATGCGGCCGATGGCGGTGGGGGTCCCGCCGAGGGCCACGGGGACGGAGGCCCCCCCCTCGGGGCCGACCTGGACGAGGACGCAGGGGCCGCGCTCGCACATCGGGAGGTACCAGTCGCCGTCGGTCGCGGCGACGAGGGGCGCGTCCCGGGGGGGCTCGCGGTGGACCAGCGCGGGCGGGGCCTCGTCCCGGACGACGCCGGAGGCCAGGAGCCGGACGAACTCGCGGCGCGTGCCCGGCATCGCGAGCTCGGCGAGGACGGAGCCGTCCTCCTGGGGCCACAACGCCCGGATGGGCTGGACGGTCTCGTGGGTGACGTAGGGGAGCCGGTCGGAGGCGCGGCGGAGGATGCGGGTGTGGTCGGCGTCCCGCTCGGTGAAGTAGAGGTCGCCGCCGACGCCGAAGGCAGGGTGCCCGCGGTCCCGCTCGCCGACGAGGGCGAGGACGTCGCGGGCGTCGGCGAGCGTGACGAGCAGGAGGTAGGCGGGGTGTCCGGGGGCGGGGGCGTCGCACGCGAGCACGAGGCGGTGGGAGCGGGGGTGGAAGGTCGGCCCCCCGCAGCCCGCCGGCGAGGTCCATTCGGGGGACGTCTGCCCCGCCGCGAGGTCGTAGAGGGCGACCTCGGAGGCCCCCGAGGCGCCGGGCACGGCGGCCGCGAGCCACCTCCCGTCGGGGCTGGCGGCGAGGGCGTCGGCGGGTCCCTCGAGGGCGAGCAGGCCGGTGGTCTGGACGCGGCCGGTGCCGTCCATGGCGCGGCCGGGGCGGACGCGGACGACGTGGTGACGCGCCCCCCGGGCGACGGCCACGACGAGGTCACCGCCTTCGAGGGGAGACGCGGACGTCGCGCCGTAGCGGAGGTTCCCCTGGGCGGGGAGGCCGGCGCAGCCCGCCAGGACGGCGGTCGCGATCACCGCGAGGAGCGGGAAACGGCCCATCGCCCAAGTCTACTGGGTGACGCCACCGGCCGCCGGAGAAACCCCCCGCGGCCGACCCCGACTAGACTTCGAGCATGGCGCGCGGCGGACGAGGCGGGGACGACGGAGGGCGGGCGGCGAGGTCCGAGCACATGCCCACCGCCTCCTCGCGGGACGCGCGCAACGCCGCCGACGAGGCCGTCAACGAGCTCCAGGACACGCGGGGCGCCAGTCGCGGGACCGAGCAGAAGGGGCCGCAGTCGGGCCAGCGCCCCGAGGAGGCGCGCGAAGGGGTGGACGCGGCCGCCGCGGCGACCTTCGCGCGGGAGCTCGCCGAGCTCGCCGCCGCCGACCCCTCCGAGGGGGGGCAGCAGGCCGCGGGGGAGCGCGATCGCGAGGAGGCCCTCGACGACGACGTGGAGGTCGAGGTCGAGGACGACTTCGAGGAGGCCCGGCCGGCCCGCAAGGAGACCGTCGAGCCCGGCGGGGAGGACGACCCCGAGCCCGCCGCCGAGCCCCCGCCCCCGGTCGATCCCGCCGACGCGACCGCCGACGCGCCGCCCGGCTCGCCCATCCCCAAGCTCCGCCCGGCCGCCCGCGTGGCCTGGTTGGGGGTCGAGGAGCCGCTCGCCGCAGCGGCCGAGGCGGCGATCCTCTTCGGCTACCCCCAGCGCGCGTCGGTGGCCCGGATCCTGACGCTGACGACGACGCAGTGGATGGCCCTGGTGCGCGCGATGCGGACGGCGCGCGAGCCGGTGCTGCAGGGCTTCGTCCTCAAGGCGCTGGCCGCCAACCGCGACCCCGTGGCCCTCCCGAGCTTCGCCGCCCGCCTCGCCGAGCTGGGGGGCGAGGAGGCCGTCACCCGCCAGCACGCCCATGGCCCCGTCCCGCCGCGCGGGGCGGACTGCGAGGCCCGCGACCTCCGCCTCCACCACGACCCGATCGAGGCGATGGACCCGTCGCGGGACGTCCACGAGGCCGCGCCCGCGGACCCCTGGACCGTCCCCATGTGGCTCCGGGGCGTCCCCCGCGGGCCGCTGGAGCTGGCGATCGTGGGCGTGGACCAGGCGCTCACCGACGACCTCCGGACGGGCGAGCACACGGCCGACGGGGCGACCGACGCGCTCACCGCCGCGCTGGCGCCCCACGGCGAGGAGCACCCGTCGCTGAAGCGCTGGTTCCTCAACCTCGCCGCCCGCGCGGACAGCCACGGCGGCCTCGTCCGGATGCGGGACGCGATGCTCCGGGCGCGGGCGGAGAAGGCGCGTTAGGCGGAGGCGTCGCGGTCGCCGGCGCCGTCGAGGGCCGCCAGCGCCGCGATGTGCGCCGCGGTCGTGCCGCAGCAGCCGCCGAGGATCGTCGCCCCGAGATCGAGCCAGCGGCGGGCGGCCTCGGCGTAGGGCGCAGGGCGGGCGTCGCCGTCGTTCCGCCACCCCGTCGTGTCGTCCGGCTCGCCGACGTTCCCGTACGCGCCGAAGTCCACGCCGGCGTCGATCGCGACCTCCGCGATCCGCGCCAGCAACGGTTCGATTCGGGGCACAGGGGCGCAGTTGACGAGGACCGCGGCGGCCCCCCGACGCGCCGCCTCGGCCAGCGTCGTGACGATCTCGCCGGGGCTGAGGAGGTCGCCGGAGGGGCCCGGCGTCAGAGACAGCCACACCGGCTTGCCCGTCTCCAGGGCGGCGTCCAGGGCGGCCAGCGCCTCGCCCGCGTGGGGGAAGGTCTCGCACAGCAGGAGGTCCACGCCGGCCGCGGCCAGCTCCCGTGCGTGCCGGCCGTGCTCGGTCCGGCAGGTGACGAGATCCGGCGCCAGGTCCGGGCGGTAGCAGTCCTCCAGGGGGGCGATTGAGCCGGCCACCCGATGCCCCGCGGGGACGGCGTCCCGGGCGATCCTCACCGCGTCGCGGGTGAGGCGGGCGCCGCGATCGGCGAGACCGAGCCGCTCCAGCGTGTAGGGGGCGGTGCGGAACGTGTTCGCGGTGTGGATCGTCGCCCCCGCGGCGGCGTAGTCGGCGTGGATCCGGGCCAGCGCGGCGGGCGCGTCCTCGATGGCGGCCGCCGACCACAGCGGCAACGGCGTCGGGATCCCCCGCCGGGCGAGCTCCGTTCCGACCGGGCCGTCGAGCAGCAGCACGGCATCGATTGTATTCTCCGCTGCGATGGCCGACCCCATCGTCGTCCGCGTCGAGATCCCCGACGCCGAGTTCGCCTCCGAGTACGAGGTCGACCCCGATCGGCCGCTCGTCGATCTCGTCCGCCGCATCGCCGACGAAGAAGGCATCCCCCTGGTCACGCGCCAGGGGCGGCCGCTGGCGTGGGAGGCGGAGGGGCCGGACTGGCGCCCGGGCAAGGAGGGGCGGACCGATCTGACGCGGACGCAGCCCCTGTCGAAGATCGTCGACGCCCTCACCGAGCGGGGCGTCTCGGGCAGCCCCCTCTTCATGGTCTCGCTCATCATTCCCGGCGCCGGCGAGGCGATCGGGGAGGCCCGCGAGGAGGCCAAGCGGAAGGAGATCGAGGAGCGGCTCGCCCAGCGGCAGGCCGAGCGCCACGCCGAGCGGGAGGCCCGCGGCGAGCCGGTCCTGCAGACCGAAGCGGAGATGATCCCCTTCCAGCCGGACGGGGACGACGACGCCGAGGACGACGTCGTCACGACCGAGATGTCGGCCGCGATCGAGGACGCCGAGACCGAGATGATGCCGCCCCCGCCGCGGCCTCCCCGGCAGGCGCTCGACGTGCGTGACCCGAAGCCCGTCGAGCAGCGGATCCGGCGGGGCGGCGCGGCCGGGGCAGGCGCGGCGGGGGCGGGCACGGCCGGCGCGACCGCCACGGGGGAGACGCGGCGCCGCAAGAAGAAGAAGGGGAAGAAGGGGAAGGGCGGCGGGAGCAGCAGCGC
>CAYFOA010000078.1:0-30983 GCA_964344575.1 uncultured Rickettsiales bacterium
GCTGTCGTCGTCGTCGTCGCCGGCGCTGTCGTCGTCGTCGCCGAAGTCCTCGCAGTCCTCGTCCAGGAGGTCGACCAGCTCGTCGCAGTCGTTGTCCCAGAAGTCGTCGCAGATCTCGATCGCGTCGGGGTGGAACGTCGGGTCGTCGTCGTCGCAGTCGCCGTCGCACGGGCCGAAGCCGTCGCCGTCGAGGTCGGGGGCGTCGTCGATGACGTCCGTGCAGTCGTTGTCGACGCCGTCGCACAGCTCGGTGGCGCCGGGGAAGATCGAGGAGTCGAACTCGGCGCAGTCGCCGTCGCAGCCGGTGACGCCGTCGCCGTCGAAGTCGTCGCCCTCGGACGTCGCCGGGTCGCAGTCCGTGTCGAACCCGTCGCACGCCTCGTCGGCGCCCGGGTAGACCGTCGGCTCGCCGTCCTCGCAGTCCTCGCACTCGAACCAGCCGTCGCCGTCGGCGTCCACCAGCGAGTCGTCGATCACGCCGTTGCAGTCGTCGTCGGCGCCGTTGCAGACCTCGGCGGCCGACGGGTTGACCGCCGCGTCGGTGTCGTCGCAGTCGCCGGTGCAGGTGAGGAACCCGTCGCCGTCGCCGTCGAGCCCCTCGTCGACGCTGCCGTCGCAGTCGTTGTCGTCGAAGTCGCACAGCTCGGGGGCGCCGGGGTACGAGGTGCCGTCGAAGATCGCGCAGTCCCCGTCGCAGCCGAAGAAGCCGTCGAGGTCGAAGTCCTGCTCGTCGTTGGGGACCGCGCCGTCGCAGTCGTTGTCGAGGCCGTCGCACTGCTCGGGGGCGCCGAGCCAGGTCGTGTCGTCGCTGTCGTCGCAGTCGCCCGCGCAGCCGGCCTGGCCGTCGCCGTCGCCGTCGGCCTCGTCCGCGGGCGTGCTGCCGTCGCAGTCGGTGTCCACGCCGTCGCAGACCTCGGTCGCGGACGTGTTGACCGCGGCGTCGGTGTCGTCGCAGTCCCCCTCGCACGGCGCCTCTCCGTCGCCGTCGCCGTCGAACTCGTCCGCGGGGAGCACGCTGTCGCAGTTGGTGTCGAGCCCGTCGCACGCCTCGGGGGCGCCCGGGTAGACGGTCGCGTCGCCATCGTCGCAGTCCCCCGCGCAGCTGCTGAAGCCGTCGCCGTCGGCGTTGAAGCCCTCGTCCACGGTGCCGTCGCAGTCGTTGTCGATCGCGTCGCAGACCTCGGTCGCGGACGGGTTGACGGCCGCGTCGAGGTCGTCGCAGTCGCCGTCGCAGACCGAGCTGCCGTCGCCGTCCTGGTCGAGCTCGCTGTCGTCGCCGTCGACGTCCCCGTCGCAGTCGTCGTCGACGCCGTTGCCGCACACCTCGACCGCGCCGGGGAAGACGGTGTCGTCGCCGTCGTCGCAGTCGGTGGTGCAGCCGCTGAAGCCGTCCCCGTCGACGTCGCTGTCGGGGTCGCCGCCGTCGATCAGGCCGTCGCAGTCGTCGTCGATGGAGTTGCACGCCTCGCCGGCGCCGGGGAAGACGTTGGTGTTGGCGTCGTCGCAGTCGCCGTCGCACTCGGTGACGCCGTCGCTGTCGTTGTCGATCTCGATCAGCCCGAGGCCGCCGTCGCAGTCGTTGTCGAGGCCGTCGCAGACCTCGATCGCGCCGTCGTAGGTCTCGTCGTTGCTGTCGTCGCAGTCGCCCTCGCACTCGGTCATGCCGTCGAGGTCGTCGTCGATCTCGTCGGCGGGGACGACGCCGTCGCAGTCGTTGTCGAGGCCGTCGCAGATCTCCGCCTCGTCCGGGGACACCGTCGCGTCCTCGTCGTCGCAGTCGCCGTCGCACTCGGTCACGCCGTCGCCGTCGTCGTCGAACGTCTCGTCGTCGATCGTCGTCAGGGGGACGTCGAAGTTGGGCCCGAGGCCGAGGTCCGCCTCGCAGACGTACAGCGACTGGATGTTGCCCGTGAGCATCTCGACGTCGAACTCGAGCTCGCCGACGAGCGCGGGGTCGTAGTGGACGATGAGGCGCGCCTCGTCGGCGGCGGTCGCGATGTAGCTGTGGAAGACGGCCTGCTGGCCTGCGATCCAGGCGTAGTCCTGGGCGGACCCCTCGAACTGGACGTTGTTCGTCTGCGGGATGGCCATGCCGCCGGGGACCGTGGAGAAGGTCGCGTCGAGGCCGCGGTTGATGGGGCCGCCGCTGCTGAAGTCGATCACCCAGCCGAGCACCTCGACGCCGGCGGGGAACGTGAAGAGGACGTTGGCGATGACGTTGCTGGAGGACGTCCCCATCCAGTTCCGGACGAAGATCGACTGGATGTTCGTCTGGGGCTCGCCGGGGTCCCACTGGCCGGCCTGGACCGACTGCCAGAAGGGGATCCCGGTGAAGTCGTGGGCGTCGACGAACTTCTCCACGTGAACGATGAGGTGGCCGTCGGGGCCGTTGTCGAAGGGGGCCTCCAGGATCGGCGCGGTGTCGCAGTTGACGGGGGTCGCGCCGGCCTCGTCGACGTCGCCGTCGCAGTCGTTGTCGAACCCGTCGCAGGCCTCCGTCTCGCCGGGGTAGGCGAGGTCGTTGTTGTCGTCGCAGTCGCCGTCGGAGACCTCGAAGGAGTCGCCGTCGTTGTCCTGGGCGAGCGCCGCCGACGGCAGCAGCAGGGTGAGCAGGAGCAGGCAGCGGAGCAGCGGCGTCGGCGTCATCGGGTGGTCCTCCGGCGGCGGAAGGTGACGGTCAGGAACAGGAGCAGGGCGGCGGCGGCGCCCTCGTCGGTCGCGGCGACGTCCCCCGTGCAGCGGGCGCACCCGCCGCCGGAGATGTAGTCGCCCGCCTCGAGCTCGACGTCGGCGCAGTCGGCCTGCGCGCCGTCGATGAGGCCGTTGCAGTCGTTGTCCACGCCGTCGTCGCAGAGCTCCTCGGCGCCCGGGTAGACCGTCGGATCGAGGTCGTCGCAGTCGCCGAGGATCTCGGTGAAGCCGTCCTCGTCGTCGTCCACGCAGTCCAGCGTGCCGTCGCCGTCGAGGTCGAAGCCGGGGTCCGTCTCGCCGTCGCAGTCGTTGTCGATGCCGTCGCAGATCTCGACCGCGTCGGGGTGCACCTCGGGGTCGAGGTCGTCGCAGTCGCCGTCGCAGACGAAGAAGCCGTCGAGGTCCTCGTCGAGCTCGTCGTCGGGGACGACGCCGTCGCAGTCGTTGTCGAGGCCGTCGCAGAGCTCCTCGAAGCCGAGGCCGACGAGGTCGTCGAGGTCGTCGCAGTCGCCGTCGCAGACGCTCTGGCCGTCCTCGTCGAGGTCGACGTGCTCGTCCGTGATCGGGTCGCAGTCGTTGTCGATGCCGTCGCAGATCTCGGGGGCCCCGGGGTAGACCTCGGGGTCGGTGTCGTCGCAGTCGCCCGCGCAGGGGGAGACGCCGTCGCCGTCGCCGTCGAAGCCCTCGTCGACCACGTCGTCGCAGTTGTTGTCCACGCCGTCGCACAGCTCCTCGGCGTCGGGGTGGATGGTCGCGTCGAGGTCGTTGCAGTCGCCGCCGTCGCAGTTGCTGTAGCCGTCGCCGTCGACGTCCTGGTTCTCGTCGACGACCCCGTCGCAGTCGTTGTCGACCCCGTCGGCGCAGATCTCGTGGGCGCCGGGGTAGGCGGTCGCGTCGTCGTCGTCGCAGTCGCCGTCGCAGGTCGCCCAACCGTCGGCGTCGAGGTCGAAGTCCTCGTCGATCTCGCCGTCGCAGTCGTCGTCGATCCCGTTGCAGGACTCGACCTGGTCGGGGAACACGTCCGGGTCGAGGTCGTCGCAGTCGCCGTCGCACAGCGAGGTCGCGTCGAGGTCGAGGTCCTGGTCGACGTCGATCGAGTCGTCGCAGTTGTTGTCGATCCCGTCGGTGCAGTCCTCGAGCTGGCCGGGGAACACCAGCGGGTTGGTGTCGTCGCAGTCGCCGTCGCACAGGGACCAGCCGTCGCCGTCGAGGTCCTCGTCGTTGTCGATCAGCCCGTCGCAGTCGTTGTCGATGTCGTCGCAGAGCTCCTCGGCGCCGGGGTACACGAGCGCGTCGCCGTCGTCGCAGTCGCCGTCGCAGATCGCGAACCCGTCCCCGTCGTCGTCCGCCGACTCGTCGACGAAGCCGTCGCAGTTGTTGTCGATCCCGTCGCCGCAGAGGTCGGGGGCGCCGGGGAAGATCGTCGCGTCGTCGTCGTCGCAGTCGCCGTCGCAGGCGCTGAACCCGTCGCCGTCGGCGTCCAGCGTCTCGTTGGTGGACGGGTCGCAGTCGTTGTCGATGCCGTCGCACAGCTCGGGGGCGCCGGGGAAGACGGTGGCGTCGCCGTCGTCGCAGTCACCGTCGCACTCGGTGAAGCCGTCGCCGTCGAGGTCGGGGGCGTCGTCGGCGAGGCCGTTGCAGTCGTTGTCGATGCCGTCGCAGAGCTCGTCGGCGCCGGGGTAGACGGTCGGGTTGAACTCGTTGCAGTCGCCGTCGCACCCGGTGACGCCGTCGCCGTCGAGGTCGTCGCCCTCGGTGGTCAGGGGGTTGCAGTCGGTGTCGAAGCCGTCGCACAGCTCGGGGGCGCCGGGGTAGACGGTGGCCTCGTCGTCGTTGCAGTCGCCGCTGTACTCGGTGAAGCCGTCGCCGTCGTCGTCGAGGCAGTCGGCCCCGCCGAGGCCGTCGGCGTCGAAGCCCTCGTCGACGTCGCCGTCGCCGTCGTTGTCGAGGCCGTCGCAGATCTCGGTGTCGAAGCAGTCGGCGATGCCGTCGCCGTCGGCGTCGAAGCCCTCGTCGACCTGGCCGTCGCCATCGTTGTCGATGCCGTCGCACTCCTCGGTGTCGAAGCAGTCGGCCACGCCGTCGCCGTCGCTGTCGAAGCCCTCGTCCACCGCGCCGTCGCAGTCGTTGTCCTGGAAGTCGCAGATCTCGGGGAGGGACGACGCGATGGTGTCGACCGCGTCGTTGCAGTCGCCCGCCAGCTCGGACTCGCCGTCGCCGTCGAAGTCGTCGCAGTCGATCCCGCCGATGCCGTCGGCGTCCGTCTCCGCCGCGGGGAGCGCGCCGTCGCAGTCGTCGTCGAGGCCGTTGCAGACCTCGGCCGCGCCCGGGAAGACGCTCGCGTTGGCGTCGGCGCAGTCGCCCTGGCAGACGAGGAAGCCGTCGCCGTCGGCGTCGACCTCGGTCGACGCGAGCGCGCCGTCGCAGTCGTTGTCGAGCCCGTCGCAGGCCTCGTTGGCGCCCGGGTTGACGGTGGCGTTCGTGTCGTCGCAGTCGCCGGCGCAGACCTCGTAGCCGTCCCCGTCGTCGTCCTCGTCGCCCGTCTCGGCGGCGCCGTCGCAGTCGTTGTCGACGCCGTCGCAGATCTCCGGGGCGCCGGGCCAGGTGGTGGCGTCGAGGTCGTCGCAGTCGCCGTCGCAGATGCGGGCGCCGTCGCCGTCGGCGTCGGCCTCGTCGGCCGGCGTGCTGCCGTCGCAGTCGTTGTCGAGGCCGTCGCAGATCTCGGGGTTGCCGGGGAACTGGGCGGAGGACGCGTCGTTGCAGTCGCCCTCGCACACCATGAACCCGTCGGCGTCGGTGTCGAACTCGTTGGCCGCGAGCGAACCGTCGCAGTCGTTGTCGACGCCGTCGCAGACCTCGAGGAGGCCCGGCGAGGCGTTGGCGTCGCCGTCGTCGCAGTCCCCCTCGCAGACCATGAAGCCGTCGCCGTCGTCGTCGTCCTCGTCGGCGGGGACGACCGCGTCGCAGTCGTTGTCGGCGCCGTCGCACTGCTCGGGGGCGGCGGGGTAGGTGTCGGCGTCGAGGTCGTCGCAGTCGGCGTCGCAGAGCCGGAAGCCGTCGCCGTCGGCGTCGGTCTCGTCCGTCGGGGTGGAGCCGTCGCAGTCGTTGTCGAGGCCGTCGCAGATCTCGGGGTTGCCGGGGAAGACGGTCGACGCGAGGTCGTTGCAGTCGCCGTCGCACAGCGCGAAGCCGTCGCTGTCGAGGTCGTCCTCGTTGCTCGGGACGGCGCCGTCGCAGTCGTTGTCGAGGCCGTCGCAGACCTCCGCCTGGCCGGGGTTGACGGTGGCGTCCGCGTCGTCGCAGTCGCCGTCGCAGACCTGGTAGCCGTCGCTGTCGTCGTCGTCCTCGTCCGCGGGGACGGACCCGTCGCAGTCGTTGTCGTTGCCGTCGCAGATCTCCGACGCCGTGCTGTTGGTGTTGGCGTCGTTGTCGTCGCAGTCGCCCGCGCAGTCCGCCTCGCCGTCGCCGTCGTCGTCGACCTCGTCGGCCGTCACCGTGCCGCTGCAGTCGTTGTCGATCGCGTCGCACAGCTCGGGCGCGCCGGGGAAGGTCGTCGGCTCGGTGTCGTCGCAGTCGCCCGCGCAGGTGGTGACCGTGTCGCCGTCGTTGTCGAAGCCCTCGTCGATCAGGCCGTTGCCGTTGTTGTCGAGGCCGTCGCACTCCTCGTCGTCGAGGCAGTCGGGGGTGCCGTCGCTGTCGGAGTCGAACCCCTCGTCGGACTGTCCGTCGCAGTCGTTGTCGATGCCGTCGCAGACCTCGGTGTTGCCCGGGTACTGGAGGCTGTTGCCGTCGTTGCAGTCGCCGTCGCAGACGCTCACGCCGTCGCCGTCGCCGTCCGTCTCCACGTCGTCGCCGTCGATGTCGCCGTCGCAGTCGTCGTCGATGGAGTTGCAGACCTCGGGGGCGCCGGGGAAGACGTTGGCGTCGGTGTCGTCGCAGTCGCCGGCGCAGTCGCTGTAGGTGTCGCCGTCGGCGTCGGTGTCGGGGTCGGCCTGGTCGACGAGGCCGTCGCAGTCGTTGTCGACGCCGTCGCAGATCTCGGGGGCGCCGGGGCCGACGAGGATGGTGGTGTCGTCGCAGTCGTCGCCGCCGTACGTCTCGTCGAGGCTGCCGTCGTTGTCGGTGTCGGCGTCGACGGTGACGTAGCTGCCGACGCCGCCGTCGTCCGCGCACTCGCAGAACGAGCAGCCGGCCGAGCCGCCGGTGACGTCGACCGACGGCGAGATGCCCGCGTCGGTGCCGTAGAAGATCTTGACGCGACCGCCGCCGCCGCCGCCGCCGCCGTCGTCGAACGACGCGCCGTCGCCGCCCTCGGCGGAGATCGAGCCGGTGGCGGAGACGGTGTTCCCGATGAAGAGGACGCCGCCGCCCGCGCCGCCGCCGCCGCTGTCGTTGAGCCAGTTGAAGCCGTCGCCGCCGTCCATCGAGATGGAGCCGGCGACGGTGATCGTCTCCGCCTCCAGGGTGACGGCCGCGCCGCCGTCGCCGCCGCCGTTGGACGTGTCGCCGTCGCCGGAGCCGCCCGCGCCGCCGGCGCTGCCCATGTCGACGTCGAGCCCGGACGCGGTGCCGTTCGCCACGCCGCCGGCCCCGTCGGGCCAGGGGGTGCCGCAGCCGACGACCTGCCACCAGTCCCGGATCCCGTTGCCGCCCGCGCCGCCGTAGCCGCCGCCGCCGGCGCCGTCGATGACGAACACGCCGCCCTCGCCGCCGCCGGGGCCGTCGCCGGTGTTGGGGGTGGACTGGTAGCCGTGGGCGTTGCCGACGATCGAGGAGGTCGAGTCGACGAAGATCGAGTCCGCGATGATGTGGAGGACGCCGGTGGTGGTGGGGTCGCCGTCGTACTCGGCGATCTCGATGGTCCCCCCGTTGATGACCTGGACGTCGTCGTAGGTGACCTCTCCGCCGAGCGTCACGGTGGTGCCGTTGACGATCAGGTCCTGGGCGAGGGCAGCGGCGGGCAGACAGAGCAGCGCCGCGACGAGGGCGACGAACGGGAGTCGGGACAACACGTGGAACCTCCGGCCTTACCGCGCGTGTTACCACGACACGCGCGCGAGGGGGAGGGGCGCCACGGGGCGCGATGAACGAAAAAGGGTCGCGGTGACAGGGGTTTGCGCGTGCCCGGGGGGGCGGTCAGGGGTGTCGCCTCAGAGGAGCCCGGGCAGCGCGACGGCGAGCAGGATCGCGAAGAGGATCCACTGCGGCATCTCGACGTGGCGCTGCTTCTTCCACACCACCAGGACGAGGCCCCAGGCGAAGTAGCCGGCCACCAGCGCCGTGACGAGGACGGCCACGTCTTCGCCGCCGGGGCGGAGGCCCGCGTAGAGGTAGCCCGCGGCCATCGCGAACAGCGTGATCGTGACGACGTGCCAGCAGTAGTAGTTCGTGTACTTCGGCACGTCCTCCATCTCGGACTCGACGAGGGGCCGCGCGATCGTCGGCCCTCCCGCGAACGTGTGGATGGCCCAGATGGCCGCCGTCAGGCCGGAGGCGACGAGGAGGTAGACGTTCATGCTCGCTCGCTACAGCGGTTCGAGCCCGGCCTCGGTCCAGCTCCACAGGTCGGCGCTCAGCGGGCGGGGGCGGCGGGCGTAGCCGGTGGTCGCCGCCTCGGCGAGGTCGATCCGCATCGCGTCGTTGTCGCGGGCGACGATGACGAGGGCCGCGCTGGGCATCATCACGATCAGGGGGCCGCCCAGCTGGGCCTCGATCGAGGCGCGGACGCCGGGGCAGAGGAGGCGGCCGCTGTCGTAGCCGTCGCCGTCCGCGATCTGGAACCCGAGGAGCTCGTCGTCCTCGTCCCCGCGGACCTCGACGAGGTGGACCGGGGCGGCGCTCAGGGCCGCGACCGCGTGGGTGAGGAGGACGCGCGGATCCCGCCCCCAGCGCTCCGCCTCCTCCTCCGGGATGAAGACCATCCGGTCGTCCGTGTCGAGGACGGGGCAGGCGACGATGCCGCCGTCCAGCGGGATCTTGACGATCGGCAGCCCCGCCATCGCGTCCGCGCGCCGGAGGACCACCCTCAGGCGGCCGGCGATGTCGTCCCAGCGGGCGCCCTCGAACTCGTCACCGGAGACCACGTGCCGGTCCACCGCCGAGGCGACGTCGTCCAGATCGCCCTGCTCCAGGTAGGCCCTGTAGAGGTGCGGGAGGCGGACCACGAGGTCCCCGCAGCGGAGGTGCCCCTCCGGCGTGAACCGCCACACCGGGTCGCCCGGGCCGAGGCGGTCGTTGAGCAGCTCGCACAGGGCCTTGGGGAAGAACTCGGGGGCGAGCAGGTCCGCCGGCGGGAGCGTGATCGAGGCGAGGATCGTCTCGATGAACGTGCCGCACTCGATCAGGTCGTCCTCGTCCCCCTCCGCCATGCCGAACACCGTCCCCTGGTCGTGGCCCAGGGCGAGGATGCGCCAGTGGCGGGTGCCGCCGTCGCGGGGCTCGTCCCACGCCCACGACCCGGCCCAGCCGTCGTCGCCCCAGCGGTCGAGCTGGACGCGCGACGGGTCGCAAGTGACACCGCGTGCCTCCGCGAGGGCCTCGATCTGGGTGAGCAGCCCCTGCGGGCCGTACACCGGCTCCGGGTGGGACGTCACCGTCACCGAGACGTCGAGCATGGAGCGGGGATCGGGGCGGATGTGGACGGGGTCGGTCTGGCCGGACATCGCGTGCCACGTCCGCGGGTAGGACACCGTGAAGCGCGCCCACGGCCCCGCCGTGCACTCGTGGGTCCGCCACCCCTCCGGCGGCGCCGACTGGAGCGGCACCGGGGGGACGTCCGCGGGGAGCGAGATGCGGGGGTGCTCCCCCGTGGTGAGGACCTCGCGGAGGGCAGCGACGAGTTTCGAGACCGACACGAAGCCCAAGGCTAGCATTTCCCGTGCCGACACCTCCGGGCACCAGGGCCGGCGTTCGCCGCCCCTGCCGATCGGCCGCACGGTTCCGGCCTTCCGGAACATCGGCGGGCGCGGTCCTCCTGGCTCGCCGCCCCTGGCGCCGAGCTGGCGTCGGAGGAACAGTGCCGAGTCACCGGGTCACGCGGCCGGCGAGCCGAGCCCCTCCGCGTCGCCGAAAGCGTGGACGTCGCCGCTGTAGGTGACCAGCCAGTAGCCGCCGCCGGAGGGGGTCGGGATCAGGTCGTGGACGGCCGACGCGGTGGTGCCCGGCTCCAGCCCGCCGTGGTGGGACGCCGTCCCGAACGAGAACACCTGACCGTCCGCGGTGACCACCCAGTAGCCGCTCCCCGCGGGGTGGGCGGCGAGGCCGGTGAAGGCGGTCAGGCCGGGGTGGTCGGCGTCGCCCTGCCAGGACGCGTCGCCGAAGGCGTAGACCTTGCCGTCGAAGCCGAGGATCCAGTAGCCGCTGCCGGACTGCGTCGGCGCGATGTCGACCGCCATCCGGCGCGCCGGGAGCGTGTCCGGCTGGCCCACCCGCTCCGCGGCGCCGTACGCGTGGACGACGCCGTCCGCGCCGACCGTCCAGTAGCCCTCGCCGCTGGGGTGGGGGGCGAACGTCACGATGGCCGCCGAGATCGGGTCGGAGGTGTTGCTGTCGTGGACGCGCGCGGCGCCGAAGGGGTGGACCGTGCCGTCCGCGCCGAGCAGCCAGTAGCCGTCCGCCGTGGGGTGGCCGAAGACGCCCTCGATGACCTCCTCGCCCGCGGTGAAGTCGCCGAGGTGGGGGGCGTCCCCGAACGTCGCCACGCGGCCGTCGCCGCCCGCCATCCAGTAGCCGTCGCCGCTGCGGGTCCGGTCGAAGCCGTACCATTGGACGCCGTCGTTGGGGGCGATGACGATCTCGGGGGCGTCGCCCCAGCCCTCGTCCCACCACGGCTCGTCGGTGAGGTCGGGGGTGGACGTGTCGGAGATCTCCCCGCCGACGTCGGGCTCGCTGTCCTCGGGCTCGCAGTCGGGGTCGGGGAGGAAGTCGAGGGGGACGTCGATCTCGCCCGACGCCAGCTCGTAGGGGCCGAAGTTGACGAGGTCGAACTCGTAGTCCGGGATGGCGCCCCAGAGGCCGCCGACGTGGGCGGACGTGTCGACGCCCCACATCAGCTCCCAGTCCACCGCCGAGCAGTCCAGGCCGAGCTCCGCGCCGACCCAGGGCTCGCCCGACGCGCCGAACTCCAGCGCGCCGCCGTACACGTTCGCGGAGACCGTGACCTTCAGCCCCGCGCGCGCGAAGAAGGTGCCGTCGAGGTCGACCTCGGGGCCGATGACGCCGGCGTCCCAGTCCCAGTCGTCGAGCAGGCCCCACTCGCCGTCGCGGTAGTAGCCGCCGAGCCCGAACTCCGCCTCGGCCCACCCGCCGACCGTCGCGTCCAGCGAGGCCTCGGCCGTCGCGAGCCACGTCAGCTCGACCGTGAAGTCCATGCCCGCGACGATGGGGATGCCCGCGGGGCCGGGGAACACGAAGTCGCGGCCGAACGTGAACAGCTCGACGTCCCCCTCCTCGGTCCACCACCCGGCGGCCCGGCCGTGGAGCACGATCTCCGCCGTCGCCTCCATCTTCACGCCCGCCTCGACCTCGTTGACCGAGACCGACACCGGCGGCCAGCTCCAGGACGTCTCCACGCCGATGTCCGCGTCCATGTAGAGCGTGGGGATGACGTACAACAGCCCTTCGGCCTCGAGGAGCGCCTCCCAGCCGGTGTCCTCGTCGCCGCCGCCGTCCTCCCACAGGACCTCGTGGAACGACCACCCCTCGGGGAGGCTGAGCTCGGCCCGCGCCTCGTCGTCGTCCATCCCCGTCGCCATCACCTCGGCGAAGGGGTCGATCCGGAGCGCGGACTCGAAGTCGGCGACGTACCAGACGTCCTCCAGCCCCGCCGGCTCCGTCCGCGCGACCGCCACCAGCCCGTTGGTCGAGACCTCGGTGACGCGCCGGAGGAAGCCGCGCCCCTCGGTGCCGACGAGGACGTCGCCCGCCTCCAGGCCGATCTGATCCGCCGGGCAGGAGAACGACAGGATCGTCGTCGCGCCCCCGTCGGGCGAGTTGGACGCCTCGAAGCACGGCGTGTCGCGCAGCACGACGACGTCGTTGGAGACGAGCGTGTCGCCGTACCAGGTCGCGTCGAGGTGCTCGGCGATCTCCTCCTTCGTCAGGTCGGGGCCCCCCTCCTGCTCGTCGGGGAGCACGAACTCGCCGGTGCCGGCGGGGCCGTCCTCGGACGGCTCGCCCCACACGTAGGTGCAGGAGGTCAGGACCAGGGCGGACACGATGGCGAGGGAGCGCATGCCCCACGTCCATCGCAGGAGGCGTGCCAGATCCGCGATCGGACGACGTCGTGCGATCGGCGCCGGCGCCCGGTGGTAGCTGGAGTTTCCAGGGCCTCCGTCCCGCCCCGTGGGGTGGAAACGGGAGTTTCCGCTACCGCTAGGCCTCCGCCTTCAGCACGCGCACGGCGCCGTACAGGACCATGGCCGGCGCAAGCCCCCGAGCCCGCGCGCTGTCGATCCGGTCGGCCAGCGCGGCGGACCGCTCGAACGTGTCGGAGTGCGCGACGCGGTAGTGGTCCCAGGCCCGCTTGAGCCCCTTCCGGAGCCCCTTGCCGGTGCCCGTCTCCGTCGGATCGCCGGTGAACGCGTCGAGCGCCTTGCGGGCGAGGATGAGCGTCAGCTCCGACGCGTTGGCGCGGAGGTCGGAGATCGCCCGCGACTCCCACCCGTCCCGCGCGTCCCGCGGCGTGGCGAGCTGGCGCGCCTTCAGCAGCCGGGTGTCGACCGCGATCTTCTTCAGGAGCAGCCCCGCCTGGACGACGTCGAGGCAGTCCGCCGACTCCGCCAGGAGCACGGCCTCGGCGGCGTCGATCTGCATCTCCAGCCCCGCCGCGCGCTCGGTCCCCGCCGCCTTGATGTTCCGGTTGCGGAGGTAGCGGAGGTTCCGCTGGTAGGCGCGCTTCTCGGTCCGGTCGAGCATCCGGTTCAGGTTCTTCTCGTACGCCCGGAACCCTGGCTGGAAGCGGGCGATGGTCCCGACCGGGTCGAGGACGTCGACGTTCCGGAGCAGCAGCCACTGGGCCATCCGGGCCACCGCGTCCTCCACGTGCCGGAGCTTGACGTACTCCACCGAGGCGCGGACGCCGTCGATGTCCCGCAGCTTGCTCTTGAGGGACCAGGCGTCCAGCAGCTCGGCCGCGATCAGCGACGCGTACGCCACTTCGACCATGTCCCGCCCGGTGAGCCGGCCCATCCGGCTGAAGTGGGTCACGCCCATCGCGTCGACGAGCCGGTTGGTGATGACGGTGGCCGCGATCTCCCGCTGCAGCTGGTGGCGGCGGATCCCCTCGCCGAAGCCCTCCCGGACCGCCTCGGGGAAGTACGCCTCGAGGCTCCGATCGACGTGCGCGACCTCGAACCGCGCGTCGGCCAGCAGCGCCTCGTAGACCTCCATCTTCACGAACGGCCCGATCTTCGTCAGCTCGGGACGCAGCAACCCCTCCTTGGCGCGCATGCGGCGCTGGATCTCGCCGTCCTCGGGGAGCACGTGCCGCGTCCGGTCCAGCCGCCCCGACGCCTCGAGGTCGTTGAGCAGCACCCGGAAGTCGTCCAGGTTGTCCTCCGAACGGGCCACGTCGAGGCTGAGCATCAGGCTGTGGTCGTGGTTGTTGGACTGGACGTCGTCGCTGACCTCCTCGGCGATCCGGAGCAGCAGCTCGTCGCGCGCCTCCCGGGTCAGCTCCCCGCGGCGCATCAGGTCGGCGGCGAGGATCTTGAGGTTGACCTCGTGGTCGCTCATGTCGACGCCGCCGGAGTTGTCGACGGCGTCGCTGTTGATCCGCCCCCCGAGCTGCGCGAACTCGACCCGCGCGGCCTGGGTGAAGCCGAGGTTGCCGCCCTCGCCGATCACCTTGACGCGGAGGTCGCGGGCGTCGACGCGGACGGCGTCGTTGGTCGGGTCGCCTGCGTCGCGGTCCCGCTCGTGCGAGGCCTTGACGTACGTCCCGATGCCGCCGTTCCAGAGCAGGTCGGCCTCCGCGCGGAGGATCGCGTGGACCGCCTCGTCGCCGGACAGCTCGACCCGGTCGACGCCGAGCATCGCCTGCACCTGCGGCGACAGCCGGATCGACTTGGCGTGCCGGGGGAAGATCCCGCCGCCTTCGCTCAGCAGCTGACTGTCGTAGTCGGCCCAGGTGGAGCGGTCCAGGTCGAAGAGGCGCTTCCGCTCGTCCCACGACGCCCCGGGATCGGGGTCGGGGTCGAAGAAGACGTGCATGTGGTTGAACGCCGCGAGGAGCTTGACCGTCTTGCTCAGGAGCAGCCCGTTGCCGAACACGTCGCCGCTCATGTCGCCGATGCCGACGGCGCTGACGACGTCCTTCTCGGGGTCCACGCCGAGCTCGCGGAAGTGCCGCCGGACGCAGACCCAGGCCCCCTTGGCGGTGATGCCGTACTTCTTGTGGTCGTAGCCGGCGCTGCCGCCGCTCGCGAAGGCGTCGTCCAGCCAGTAGCCGTAGTCGGCGGCGATGCCGTTGGCGGTGTCGGACAGGTGGGCGGTCCCCTTGTCGGCGGCGACGACGAGGTAGGGGTCGTCGCCGTCGTAGCGGACGACGTCCCTCGGCGGCACCACGATCCCGTCGACCACGTTGTCGGTCAGGTCGAGCAGGCCGCGGATGAAGGTCTTGTAGTAGTGGTCCGCCGCCTCCCGCGCCTCGCCCCGGGACGCGTACGTCCCCTTGAGGATGAACCCGCCCTTCGCCCCCACCGGGACGATGAGCACGTTCTTGACCATCTGGGTGTCCATCAGGCCGAGGATCTCGGTTCGGAAGTCGGACTGGCGGTCGGACCAGCGGAGGCCCCCGCGGGCGACGGGGCCGCCGCGGAGGTGGACCCCCTCGACCTTGAGGTGGTGGACGAAGATCTCGCGGTACGGCCGCGGGCTCGGCATCTCGTCGACCGCGCTGCAGTCGATCTTGAACGACAGCGGGTGGCCCGCGTCGCCCGAGGTGCTGAAGTAGTTCGTCCGCAGCGTCGACTTCAGCAGGTTCCAGGTCCGCCGCAGGATGCGGTCCTCGGCCGCCAGCTCGACGCCCCCGAGGTACTCGATGAAGGCGCGGCTGTTCCGCTTGCAGAGGCGCCGGCGGTCGGCGTCCTCGGCGCCGCCCAGGGCGGGCTTGAACATCGAGCGGAAGAGCCGGAGCAGCAGCTTCGCCGCCTCGGGGTGGCGGCGCCACGTGCGGTGGACGTTGGGGATCGGGTCCGTCGCGCCGAGCTGCCGGGCGTAGGCGATGTACGCGCGCAGCAGCCCGACCTCCTCCAGGGAGAGGCCGGCCGAGACGATCAGGCCGTTGAGCGAGTCGTCGCGGGCGCCCCCCCGGAGGACCGCCTCCATGCCGCGGACGAGCAGCGGGGCCGATCCGCCGAGGTCCACGCCCCGCTCCTGGGGGACGACCCGGAACTCGTCGACGAACTTCGTCTCCTCGTCGCCGGTGGAGATGGTGGAGCTCGACTGGTCGATGATCTGGAGGCCGAAGTTGGCGATCACCGGGGCCGAGTCGGTCAGGTAGATCTTCTCCGGCTGGTAGACCTTGAGGCGCTTGACGCCGCCCACGAAGTCGTCGACGTCCTCCGCGAGCGCGACCTTGAGGTGGCCGTGGCTCCGGACCGCCTCGAGGTACTCGACGTCGTCGGCCGCCTCCGAGGGGACGACGCGCGTGTGGTACTCCTCGGGGAAGGCGGTCGCGTAGCGGCTGACGAGGTCGTCGGCGACGGCCTCGGTGACGCCCGTCGCGAGGATCCCCTCGAGCTGCTCGGTCCACGACCCCGTGACGTCGCCGACGGCGGCCGCGACGGCCTCCTCGTCGACGTTGGCGAAGGTCTCGGCGGCGGTCAGGTAGTACTGCAGGACGACGTTGTCGAACTGGCCGATGGCGACGCGCCAGTCCATGTAGTTGGCCCCCAGCACCTCCATCAGGCGGGCGGCGACGGCGACGCGGATCTCCTCGTGGTACCGGTCGCGCGGCATCGACACGAGCGCGAACGCGGTCCGCTGGGCCGGGCCGACCATCAGGTGGACGCCGGTCTCCTGGCCCGCCTCGGCGGCGATGATCAGCTTGAGGGCGCCCTCGATCGCGGCGACGTCCGTCGTGAAGAGGAACTCCACCGGGATCGCTCGGAACGCTTCCTCCAGCGTCCGGGCGAGGTGGCTGCCGGGCAGCGCGGCCTGGGACTCGAGGACGGCCTCGAGCTTCTCGCGGAGCATCGGGATGCGGGGGATCTCCTCGGAGATCGCCTTGCGGGTGTACAGCCCCGTGAAGAGGGCGAAGCGGGGGCCGTCGTCGTCGGTGATGCGGACGACGACGTGGTCCGTCTTGCCGGGGCGGTGGATGCCCGCCTCGTGATCCCCCTTGCCGAGGAAGACGGTGCCGTCGTCGTCGGCCCACGGCCGCGCGCTCTGGGGGAACGCGAGGTCGTCGTCGTCGCGGTGGATGCCCAGCGAAGAGCCGGGGACCACGCCCTTCGACGCCGCGTCGAACTCCGCGTAGCCCATGAACACGAACCGGTCGTCGACCAGCCAGTGGAGGAACTTCTGGGCGACGGCGACGTTGCGGTAGTCGACGTCTTCCCCCGTCCCGACGAGGTCGCTCAGGTGGCTGCCGAGGTGCCGCGCCCGCTCGACCATCGCGTGGTGGTCGTCGACCACGCGGCGGACCCGCTGCAGCTGCGTGGCGACCAGCGCCTCCAGCTCGGCGAGGCGGGCGTCGTCGTCGATGCGGGGGAGCTCCCAGTGCATGACCGACTCGAGCCGGGCCCCGTTGGTGGGGCGAGGATCGATGGACGTGATGGCTCCCTCGCCGTCCCGCTCGACGCCGAAGATCGGGTGGACGACCCGGAGCGGCGCGCACTCCTCCTTGTTCAGGAGCAGCCGCAGCGAGTCGAGGATGAAGGGCTGGTCCGGCATGCACGTCTGCAGGACGGAGCGCGTGTTGAGCGTGTAGCCGTGGGACTTCGGGGTCGCGTTGAAGACGCGGACCTTGATCTCGTCGCCGGCGCGGTCGTGGATCCAGCCGGCGAGATCGCGCCACTGGTCGAGCAGCTCGACGAGGTCGCGGCTGGCGAGGTAGGTGTCGTCGCTGCGGACGAAGAAGCCTTCGGCGACGAGCCGCTCCAGGTGGACCCGGGGATCGGACCCGTCGATGGCGTTCAGGAGCCCGTCGATCGACGTCCGGATGGGGGAGGGCGAGCCGGGTCGGGAGCCGATGGTCGCGGTCATGGAGGTCAGGTCTCCAGGCACTCCGGCGGGAGGGCCTCGGGGTCGACGTCGGTCAGCGGGGTCCCCGCCGCCGGCGCCAGCTCGAACTCGTGGACGACGGTCACGCAGGCGGGGAGGCCCGCGGTCCCGTCGGCCGGGTTGCTGCACGGGACGCACACCTCCGACCCGAGCGAGTCCGCGAACATGCCGCACTGCTCGTCCGGCGCCAAGCCGGTATCCGCCTCCCACGCCGCGAGATCGACGCGGGTCAGCAGCGACCCGTTGAGGAGGGCGCTGCCGGTGGAGGTCAGCGACGCCTGGAGGACCCCCGCGTTCACCGGCGCGCCGACGGCGACGGGGAGGCGGTCGGTGGAGCCGAGGGGGACGACGAAGTGGCGGTCGTCGAGGGCGCCGGCCGCCGCGAGCCGGACGGTCGGTTCGCAGACGTCCTGGTCGTTGCCGCCGTCGACCGTCACCCCGAGCGTCACCGCGAGGCCGCCCTCGTCGTCGAAGGGGCCGACGCGGACGAGGAGCTCCCGGTCACTGCCGTCGCCCAGCTCGATGCCGGGGAGGCGCTGGGTCAGGGGGACGCGGAAGGTCTCGTCGAAGAAGGAGGCGGGGTTCTCGCCGCGCCCGCCGAGGGGGACGTCGAGGGTGACGGCGCCGCCGGCGGTCCCCTGGCGGACGGTCGCCTCGACCTCCAGCGACGCCTCCGCGGGGGGGACGTCGCGCGGGATCGCCACGGCGCAGGTGAACTCCCCCAACCACGCCGCGAGGAGGCCGACGTCGTTCGACTCGAACGTCATCGAGGTCGCGGGGCAGAGGGTGCAGAGCTGGGTCCAGCCGGGGGCCACGAGGCCGCTGTCGGCGGTCGTCCGGGTCAGCGAGATCGGGGCCCCCTCGTCGTCGCAGGAGACGGGCGGGAGGGGCTCGTCCGGATCGGGCGGCGCCGGCTCCTCGACGGGGCACCCGGCGACCCCCAGCGCGACGCAGGCGGCCGCGATCAGCTTGATCTCCTGCATGCGGGGCGGAGTCTACCCCGGTAGATTGCCCCCCTGTGGCCGTCTACGAGCACCACGTCTTCGTCTGTCTGAACGAGCGCGACCCCGGGGACGCGCGCGGCTGCTGCGTCGAACGCGGCGCGCCGGACGTCCACGCCTGGTTCAAGGCGGTCTCCAAGGCGCGGGGCTGGAAGGGGCGGATCCGCGTGAACAAGGCCGGGTGCCTCGATCAGTGCGAGTTCGGACCGACAGTCGTGGTCTACCCGGAGGGCGTGTGGTATTCGCCGGTCACCGAGGACGAGGTGCGGCGCATCTGCGACGAGCACCTCGAAGGCGGAGCGGTGGTGGAGGAGTTGCGGACCCCCGGCCTCGTCTGAGGGGAGGACGATGCAAAGGATCCTGGTCGTCGAGGACGACCCTCACTTCGGGCGTCAGCTCGTGGACCTCTTCGGGTTCCACGGATACGACGTCACTCTGAGCGAGCGCGGCGGCGAGGCCCTCGACCGCTTCCAAAAGGGTGGCGCAGACCTGATCGTCACCGACCTGATGCTCCCCCAGATGAGCGGCGTCGACTTCGTCAAGAAGCTCCGCTCGGCGCCGGACGGGCGCGACGTCCCCGTCATCATGATGAGCGCCATCTACAAGAACCCGAAGATGTTCGAGCAGGAGCTGCGGACGCTGAACGTCAAGGAGTTCCTCGCCAAGCCGTTCTCCCTCATCGATCTCGGCCGGAAGGTGGACGCCATCCTCGACGAGCGGGTGAGCGCGGAGCTGCCCGACGCCGCCGTGACGAAGACGGGATCGTGGCGCGTGGCCGACCTCGAGGGCGCCCTGGGGGAGGGCGAGCTGAGCTTCCCCGAGCTCGGCCGCTTCGACCGCGTCCAGCTCCTGTCGATGTTCATCGAGCTCTTCAAGTGCCACGTCGCGGGGCGGCTGACGCTCCGTCAGGGCAAGAACGAGCGGCGCATCTACCTCCTCAACGGCTACCCCGTGTGGGCCCGGAGCGAGGACGAGGCGGAGCGCCTCGGCGAGGTCCTGATCAAGCTCCGGCTGATCGACCGGGAGCAGCTCGAGGCGACCCTCGCCAAGGCCGAGCGGGAGGGGACGCTCTTCCGGGACGCCCTGCTGCGGTCGGGGCTGATCGACGAGGCGCGCCTCTTCCGGGCGGAGCGGGAGCGCGTCCGGCGGATCGTGGTGCAGACGTTCGAGTGGGCCGGGGGGGAGTACGAGTTCAGCCGCAGGGACGACTTCGTGGACCGCGTCGGCATCTTCGAGGTCAACCCCGTCGACTGCCTCGGCGAGGCCGTGCGGCGGTTCCTGAACGTCAACGAGCTGGCCGCGGAGATCGAGCCCCGGACCTCCCAGGTGCTCGTCGAGGGGCCCCGCTACCGTCGCCTCGTCGGCTACCTCAAGCTCCCCGTCGAGGTCGGCAGCCTGCTCGAGTGCATGAAGGGGGACACGACCATCGGGGAGCTCTTCCAGCGCTTCGGGATGGCCCACGAGTCGCTGATCAAGCACCTCTGGCTGATGTTCAGCCTCGGCATCGCGGAGACGCTCGACGCGCCGTCCGCGGCGGGGGGGACGGACACGCACCGCGAGTCGGGGTACGTCCCCACCGTCGCCGACATCGACCTGGACGACGACGACGAGGGCGACGAGCTGTCGGAGTTCGCGCGGTCGGTGATCGGCGACTACGTCCGGCTGATGGGGGCGACGTACTACGACATCCTCGGGGTGGCCCGCGACGCGCCGCCGATGGACGTCGACCGGGCGTGGCTCCGAGCGCGCGAGCGGTTCGACGTCCGGCGGTTCGACGACGAGGATCCGTCGGAGGTCCGCGACAAGGCCAAGGCGCTGATGAACCGGGCGGAGACGGCGTGGCGGACGCTCCGCTCGTCGGAGACCAAGGAGGCGTACGACCTCCGCCTCCGGGCGCTCGACTCGGGCGACTTCCGCAAGCCCTGATCGCGGCCGAGGGTGATACCTTGCGGGCCGTGCGCCGCCTGCTGTTGCCGCTGATCCTCGTCGCCACCTTCGTCCTCCCGGCGGGCCCCGCCCACGCCGGCGTCGTGACCGGCGGCGAGCTCAACGGCCCGGGCGAGCGTTCGCACAACGTCGCCGCCGGCTGGCCCGAGGTCTGGTACGTCTGGGAGGGCTACACGCGGGAGAAGTTCGCCCTCGGCGCGCGCGTCGGCGTGCAGCTCTGGCCCCTGTCGATCAACGTCGGGCTCAACGCCCGCATCACGCTCCGCGAGGAGGGCCGCGTCGCCGTGGCGCTGCTCGTCGTGCCGTCGTTCAACGTGGCCGGCTTCGGGGGGACGCGGGCGACCTACCCGACCAACTTCGGCTTCGGCCGGTCCCGCACCTTCCGCCCGAGCGTCGGACCCGGGGCCAACGTCGGCATCCTCGCCTCGATCGACGTCTCCCCCGTGTTCCAGGTGACGGTGGGCCTGGAGAACCCGGTCGTGGTGTGGGTGTGGACGAACCCGGCGGCGTGGTGGATCGAGTGGCCCATCGTGCTCAGCGGCGGGGTCGAGTACGAGGTCACCTACTCGACGTCGCTCTTCGGCCGCCTCGGGGCCGGGCCGGCCATCGCGTTCACGGGCAACAACCAGCTGCTGGGCGTCGCCTGGCACGCGTTCTTCGGTGTCCAGGTCCGGTACTGAGCGAGCGCGTCGCGAGCTGACGACCGGTCGCAAGGTCGCGTTCGCGCTCATCGCCGCGCTGCTCCTGCTCGGCGGGGCCGAGGGGCTGCTCCGGGCGGTCGGCGTCGAGGCCTCGCCGAACCGGACGACGACGTGGTTCTCGGACCACATCCTGCTGCCGCCGCTGTGGCACACCGACGAGTGGGACGAGCGCTCCGTCCGCTATCAGCGCGCGGGGCAGGCCCACCACTTCCACCCCTTCGCCACCGACAAGGCCGACGACACGTTCCGCGTGGCCGTGTTCGGGGGGAGCGCGGCGCACGGGTACGGCGTGCTGGAGCCCGGCGCGTTCCCCCACCGGCTCGAGCAGCTGCTCCAGCGGCGGGTGTCGGACCGGGAGATCCAGGTCGTCAACATGGGGACGATCGCGTGGTCCTCGCAGCAGATCGCGTGGGCGAGCAGGTACCTCTTCGAGCTCGGCGCGTGGGACCTCGTGGTCGTCTACAGCGGCCACAACGAGCTCCTCGAGCTGTCGTCGTGGAAGACGTACATGAAGCCTGCGGAGCACCGCCGGTACACGCGAGTGCTGCTCTGGAACCAGTGCCTCCAGGACCTCCGGCTCTACACCGTCGTCCGGAAGCTGCTGGGGAAGGACGAGCCCCCGGAGCTGGGGTCGGCCGACCCGCCGGACCTGAGCGCGCCGGACGAGCAGGGGATCGTGGGGGGGCGCGAGGAGGAGCTGGAGCAGCTGCAGCCGGGGCTCGACCCGATCGCGGTGACGCCGGCCATGCGGCTGGACGACATGGCCGCGCTGGAGCGCTCGGAGCGGGCCAGAATCGGGGACCTGGAGCGGGGCTACGCGGCGCGGACGTACACCCACAACATCGGCAAGCTGGTCGCCCGGGCGCGGGAGGCGGGGACGCCGGTCATCCTCATGAACCCGGCGCCCAACGACAACCACGACCCCGCCTGGTTCCCCTACCCCGAACCCGAGGAGGCGGCGTTCGTCGCGTGCCTCGAGGAGGCGGAGCGGATCCGGGGCGGGGACGGCTCGATCGCCAGGGCCGAGGCGTGCCTGAAGATGCACCCCGGCGACCCGCGGGCGCACTACGGGCTGGCGAACACGCTGGAGGCCCGGGGGGAGCGGGAGCGGGCCGTCGAGCACCTGATCGAGGCGCGGCGGACGGCCGAGTACCCCAACCGGGTCGTCCCCGAGGTGTCGGCCGCCATCCTCGCGTTCGAGGGGCGCCCCGGGGTCGCCGGGGTGCTCGACATCGAGGCGCTCTTCCGGGCCCGGAGCGACGGCGGGCTCATCACCTACGACCTCGTCTACGACCACTGCCACCCGTCGGTGGCGGCCAACTGGCTCATCGCCGCGGAGGTGGCGAAGCTGATCGCGTCCGAGGGGATCCTGCCCCTGGCCGACGTCGACTCGCTGGACGCGGACGCCGAGGCGGGGTTCCGGGAGCTCCAGTCCCGCGCCGCCGCCGACCCGCGCCTCGGGGAGTGGACCGGCCTCGGCTGGCGGCCCGGCGAGACGCCCCAGTACATCAACGACTTCCAGGGCGACTGGCACATCATGCGGGACGGGCGCATCGCCGCCGCCGAGGCCCCCGACGCGACTGCGCTGGACCACCTGTGGGCCGGCAACGCCCGCTTCTACGACTACGACGTCCCCGGCGCGATCGAGGCGTTCGACCGGGCCGCGCGGCTCGACCTGACGCTGTGCCTCGCGCACGCCAACAAGGCGCACGCGCTGCGGCTGGTGGGAGACCGCGCCGGAGCCCTGGCGGCGGCGCGCGAAGCGGTCGCGTGCGACGGCACGAACGAGGAGTTCGCGCGCGAGCTCGCGCTGCTGCAAGCCCTCAGCCGCTGAGCCCCGCCACCGCCCGCCCGGGGAGGCCCATCTCGGCCAGGCGTCCCTCGATGATCGCGCGCGCCCCGGGGCTGCCGACGGCGATCAGCACCAGGTCGGGGCGGACGTCGGGGAGCTGCTCGGGGCGGAGGACGTCGATCCCCTGGCGGGACGTCACGGCGGGGTCGATGTCCACGACGGCGACGGGGCGGAGGGCCCGGATCCAGGGGATGCCGTGCTTCTTGGCGCCCCACACGGCGACCCGCGCGGAGGTGTTCGTGGCGACGAAGTGCTCGATCTTGAGCCCGACGAACGCCTGCCGCCGGTAGCGGTCGTCGATCCGGGTGGCGCGGTCGCTCCGATCCCTCCACCGGAGCAGCCTGCGGGGCAGCTTGTGGAACCGGACCCCCGCGCGACGCATCCGCAGCCACAGGTCGTAGTCCTCGGGGAAGTCCCCGTCCCGGTAGGGGAGCATGGCGCGGCGCCGGATCATGGCGGCGGGGTGGCAGACGGGGCTGTCGACGAGGAGCTCGCGGGCGAAGTCGGCGTCGGTCTCGACGGAGTCCAGCCAGCGCTCGTAGCGGGCCATCCCCCCGGGGAGCGGGCCGTCGTCCCGGAAGCAGGTCACGCGGCTGTCGACGACGCCGACGTCGGGGTGGTCCTCGAGGAAGGCGAGCTGCTCCGCGAAGCGCTCGGGGTGACAGACGTCGTCGCCGTCGAACCGGGCCACGTACGGGGCCGAGCCGTGGGCGACGGCGAGGTTCAGCGCTTGCGCGAGCCCGACCCGCCCGGGGCGGAGGACCTCGACGCGCGGATCCCGCCCCTCGATGCGCGCGACGGTGTCGTCCGAGGAGCCGTCGTCGACGAAGACGGCGCGCCACCGCGGCTCGGTCTGCGCGAGCAGCGAGTCGAGCGCCTCGTCGATGTAGGGGGCGACGTCGCGGACGGCGACGGCGACGTCGATCCGGGGCTCAGTCGAGCTCGATCTCCTGGACACGACGCGTCCGCGCCTCCTCGCGCCGAGTGGACTGGGGGCTCGGTTCCTTGGCCATGATCGCAGGGATCACTCGGGCGGCAGTCCGGCGATGACGTCGACGTGGTTGATTCCGCCCGTCCGCCAGTTCGAGCCACCGACGGCGATCTCGTCCGCTCCGTCGCCGTTCAGGTCTCCGATGAACGCGACTTCCTCGATGATCTCCTCGTCGGGGTCACCGGGCCTGAAGACCGCGCGCGCGGTCGGCGGGAGGCCGGACTCGAGGCCGTCGGCGAGGTCAGCGCCGCTGAACGCATAGAGCGAGCCGAATCCGGACGCTCCCTCTCCTGCACCCGCGCTCGAAACGACCAGGTCGGCCACCCCATCCCCGTCGAAGTCACCCCCCGCCGCGAGCCCTCGTCCGAAGGAACCACCGACGAACTCACCTTGGAGAACCAGTCCGGCCTCGTCGAGGGAGTCGGCCACGGACAGATACATGGAATCGAGTACGTGTACCTCCCCCGGCCCCTCGTTGCTCCCCTCGTTCTGGAGAGCTCCAACCGCGACTTCGTCCGCTCCGTCGCCGGTGAGATCGCCGATGGCAGTAAGCGTGAAGCCGGAGCGTTCGTGGAGGGCCGGGTGAGGCAGCTCAAGATCGAACTCGGCGAACACATCAGGAGTAGCCAACAACGTAGCTCCGTAGGTGGCCCTCAGGCCGCCCCCGAAACGGGTCATTAGGACGTCGTCGAGATCGTCTCCGTCAATATCGGCGAAGGCAACGGCCCAGCCCAGCAACGTTTGGGCCGGCAGGTCGATCCTCCAGGCAGCGTCGTCGACACCGTAGATCGCGGGCGCGGCGTCCGGTTCAGGGGTCGAGAAGATGGCGCCCCCCGATGCCGCACCGTCGCCTGGATACGGATAGCCCAGTAGGATCAGACTGGCCTCTCGGCGACTGGCTGCGATCGACATGCCGAGAGCTGGAAGCGCGGTGCCGCCGTCAAACTCGACCATGCCCTCGGCTTCGGTCGGCACTCCGGGTTCGTTGCGTGACGAGAACGCAATCCACGCTCTACTGGAGGTGGCGTAGTGGCCGCCGCCTACCAGCAACTCCTGGGCCCCGTCGCCGTCCTGGTCGGCCAAGGGCGCCATATTGAGGCCGAAGTTGGTCGGCTCGTCGGGGAGACCCCGGAGTTCGAGGTCCGCCTCTGCCTCGTCGGTCTCCGCCTGCTGCTGGAGGGTCTCCCAGGAGAAGACGAGAACACGGCCGACGTCGAACTGCCAGCCCGGGCTGCCGACGACCAGATCCGGCCGCCCGTTCCCCGTCGCGTCCAACTCCGGAGCGGGAACGGAGAGACGGCGGGGTTCGCTCGGCAGGAGCACCCGGGCAATCCTGTTCATCTGGATGCTCGCGGAGTCCAGCCCGTCGCAGTCACGGTCCACACCGTCCAGAGGATCCCAGGGCCGACCGGGCCAGGCGCCAGAGTCCGCGTCATCGCAGTCGGTGGACGCCGAGTCCGGGTCGGAGTTGCCAGCGTACCCATCGCCGTCGTGGTCCTCGCCGTCCACTCCGTCGCAATCGGAGTCGAGCCCGTCGCCCCAGGCGTCGGCGGTGCCTGGGTTGATCGAGGGATCGTCCGGGCCGCAGTCCTCCAAGTCAGGGTATCCGTCGCCGTCGCTGTCTACAGGCATCGGCGTACCACATGCCCACAGAGCGAGCGCACCGACCAGAGCGAGACGAGCCGCCATCCGTTCGCTACTCCGACGGGGGACGCAGCGGGCAGGGCTCGCACACGAGGCTCAGGTTGTCGATCTCGACCGTGATCTCGGCCCCGCCCGCCGCGGCCGAGAAGCCAAACAGCATCTCCCCCTGCCCGTCGTCCAGGTCGTCGACCACGTTGGTCAGCGAAGCGTCGGCATAGACAGTGGAGCTGGCGCCCGTGGGGGTACGGAGGCCCACCGTGAAGGGATCGTTCAACATGGACGGCACCATGGTCCCGGTTCCGGGATCGGCCACCCAGGCTCCGCGTCCCACCGCTGCCCCGTACCATCCCGCGTTCTCGTCGGGGTCGACGCCCGGCTGCGCCTGGTCCCGCATCGGGACGGCTGTCGGGGGCGCGAGGAGGTCGCCCCACAGCGGCGTCCCAAGCTCCGCCTGGAAGAAGTCCCCGTGGTTGATGAAGCGGTTGAACGCGGTCCCGTCGGTGCACACGGCTGGTGGGTTGGACATGTCGATCTCCGACAGACTGACGTGATGACCGACTGGGTCACCGAACGGCGGGCCGACGTTGCCCTCGACGTCGTACTCGACGAACCAGCCAGGATGAGAGTCAACGTCGAGCTCGTCGAAGTCGTCGTAGCCGTATACGCCCAACTGCGCGCCTCCCCAGCCGCCTCGGGTGTCCCACTGCGCGATCGTGTTGATGTCTCCATCGACGAGGTCGCCGTCCAGCATCATCACCGTGAAGCCGTCCGCTGCCCCCCCGTCGGCGAGGATGCGGAACTCGAACTGGGCGCAGAACGGCTGGTCCCCGTGCAGCTCGAACATTCCGAAGGGGTCGTCGCCGGGGCGAAGGACCATCGCGCCACTCTGGGAGGTGCAGTCCTCGGCCCCCAGGAGACTGTCGCCTACCGCGATGAGCTCCGCGATTCCCCACGTGGAGTCGTCTCCGACGTAGTCAACGGTGCCCTGCATCGCAAAGTAGGCCAGGCTTTCGTCCGCGACGAAGTCGTTCCCCGCCGCCAAGTCGAATGACCAGAGGTGATCGACGTAGCCGTTGCAGTCGTTGTCGAGGCCGTCGCAGACCTCCATCGATAGATCCTCCGACTGGAAGATCGCCGGGTCGTTGTCGTCACAGTCCCCGTCGCACGGCGCCTGCCCGTCTCCGTCCTGGTCGACCTCGTCGTCGGGGACCCCGTCGCCATCGGCGTCCGGATCCGCCGAGTCGGGCAGGCCATCGTTATCGTCGTCGAGATCGGCGGTGTTGACGACTCCGTCGTTGTCCAGGTCGATGTCGAGCCAGTTGGGCCACGCGTCGCCGTCGATGTTGTCGGGCGTCCCCCCCATGCCCAGCTGCTCTGCGACGTCCATCCGATCGCAGTCGTTGTCGACCCCGTCGCAGATCTCGTCGTGCGGAGGAAGCAAGGGCCACCAGGCGGGGTAGGCCGTCGGGTCGGCGTCGTCGCAGTCCGCGCAGACTGGGCGTCCGTCGGAGTCGAAGTCGTCGACCTCGGATGTCGGGACGATGTTGTCGCAGTCCGAATCGAAGCCGTCGCAGACCTCGGGTGCCCCTGGGTTGATCGCGGGGAGCATGTCGTTGCAGTCGTTGCACGAGGGCCACCCGTCCGAGTCGAGGTCGACGTCCTCTCCCGCCAGGATGTTCCCGTCGCAGTCGTTGTCTACGCCATCGCAGACCTCCGGAGCGCCCGGGTAGACGGACGGGTTCGAGTCGGCGCAGTCTCCCTCACAGGCGAACCACCCGTCAGCATCGACATCTGCATCACCGGCCTCCAGCAAACCGTCGCAGTCGGTGTCGTCTCCGTCGCAGAACTCCGGCGCACCGGGGTAGAAGGTCGGATCGAGCGGCTCGCAGTCTCCCTCGCAGGCGGTGAAGCCGTCAGGTTCGTGGTCGACATCGACGCCGTTGTCGACCACCCCATTGCAGTCGTTGTCGACCCCGTCGCACAGCTCCGGCGCGTACGGGTGGGTCAGGTCATCGAAGTCGTCGCAGTCGGCTGGGACCCCGTCCGAGAACCAGCCGTCACCGTCGAAGTCAATGGGCAGCGCCAACGCGGAGTTCGAGTGTGCGAGAACGCAAAGAAGGGCCATCGTAGCCCCCCCCTGCACGACGATGGTCTTCATCCGGGGCATGTTCCCCTCCCTTGTTGGGGCGATCTTCATCGGACCCTCAGGGTCTGCCAAGGGCAATCGTCGATCCGGGGCTCAGTCGAGCTCGATCTCCTGGACACGACGCGTCCGCGCCTCCTCGCGCTCGCGCTGCTCCTGGGCCCGCCGCCCCTCCTCCAGCACGCGGCTGTGGCGGATGACGAGCCAGCTCTTGTCGGTGTCCTGGAACTTCAGCACCTGGATGGTGAACGGGTCCTCCCACGTCCACCACTCCTCGATGACGTACCGCGTCTGGTGGACGGGGGTGGTCTGCGAGTAGATCGCGTCGTGCTTCCCCTCGCCGTAGCGGCGCTGGAAGAGGGCGACGAGGTCACGCCCCTCGGACTTCGTGAACGGCCCCTCGTAGTGGATGTGGACCTCGCTGAGGCGGCCGTCCCAGAACTTCCACTTCACGACCTCCTTGATGTCGGTCTCGCCGGGCTGGGGGGCGTCGATCAGCCACTTGATGTGGTCGTTCGGCGTGATCTGCTCCTCCATCCCGCGCTGGCGGATCCCCATCACGATGGCGGGGGTGGCGTTCCAGACGACGCCCTTGTAGCCCGCGGGGAGGACGGCGTCGCCGCCCACGCCGGGGGCGTTGGGGTTCTGGATTCCGGGGACCTGCTGCGCGGTCGCCGGGATCGCGAGCAGTACCAGCAGCAGCGCCAGGGGGAGCGGTCGGACCATGCGGAGTCGGATCATACCTGCGTGGGTCCCTCGGTTCGGCACGGGAAGGTATCGGTAGGGTCGTGCTCGGCGGTTGCCCAGGCCACAGCGGTCATCGGGCCGGGGCCGTCGTTGACGAGGCAGTGGGCCAGCCCCGCGGGGACGCGGACGGTGCGGGGGACGGCCGCGTCCAGCGGGATCGACCGGCGCGCGCCGGTGTCCGGGTCGAGCAGCTCGAGGGTCGCGCGGCCGCTGACGACGCTGAACCACTCGTCCATGCGGCGGTGAAGGTGGTCCCCGCGGCGGTCGCCGGGGCGGTCGCTGTGGACGACGTACAGCTCCCCGAAGCGGACGCCGGGGGGGAGCTGCGAGGCGCCGAGGGTGACGTGCAGCCAGCCCCGGTCGTCGGCGCGGCGGCGGGTCGGGATCACCTCCACGGCGTCGAGCAGGGCGCTCACCGGGACGCCCCCCGGGCCGCGCGGGCGGCGTCGATCGTCCGGCGGAGGCCCTCTTCGAGCGAGACGCGGGGGGTGTGGCCGAGCACCTCGCGACAGCGTCGCACGTCCGCGAAGAAGCGGTCGACCTCCCCGGACCGGGTGGGGATGGCGCCGGGACGGAGGAGGCCGTCCTCGGCGCCCGCGAGCGCGAAGATGAGGCGGGCGATGTCGACGACGCGCCGCTCGTCCCCGCCCGCGACGTTGACGATCGTTCCCTCCAGGGCGGGGACGGCGGGGATGCGGAGGAGGCCGCGGGCGGTGTCGTCGACGTAGTTCAGCTCCCGCGTCTGCAGGCCCTCGGTCATCGGGAAGGGGACGCCGCGGACGGCCGCGTCGATGGCGGCGGGGACGAGCATGGGGCGGCTCTGGCCGGGGCCGTAGGTGAGGAACGGGCGGGCCACGACGACGCGGACGGAGGGGTCGTCGGCGGCGAGGCGGAGGAGGGCGCGGGTGGCCTCGAGCTTGGCGGCGGCGTAGGGCGAGACGGGGGCGGACGGCTCGTCGTCCTCGGCGAAAGGCGCGTCGATCGTGCCGTACTCCTCGCACGTCCCCACCTGGACGAGGAGGGGCCGGGTCCCCGTCTCGGCGGCGGCGGCGTGGACGTTCAGCGCTCCGCCGACGATGACGCGCTGCATCTCGCCTGCGAGGTTCGGGTCGCGGGCGACGCTGACGGGGGCGGCGAGGTTGTAGAGGACGGCGGGGGCGGCGCCGGCGACGGACCGCGCGACCGCCTGGGGATCGGCGACGTCGCCCGCGAACCGGGTCACGCGGGCGCCCTCGGCGGCGAGCAGGTCGGTCAGGCGCGAGCCGATGAAGCCGTGGCCCCCGCTGAGCCACACCGACGCGTCGCGGAGCTCCGTCACGGGGGCAGGATAGCCGCCTCCGCGTCAGGCGATCTTCGGCGTCCCCGGGGCGGCCTTCCAGCCGTCGGGGAGGAGGGCGTCGAGCGCGTCCCAGGCGGCGGCGAGCACGTCGTCGCGGCCGGCCCCGGCCTGCCGGAGGGCGTCCACGTCGATCGGGGGGCCGAACCGGGCGTGGCAGTCGGCGGGGTGCATGAGGTCGTCGTCGATGGTGTACAGCGACTCCGTCCCCCACACGGCGGTGGGGAGGACGACGACGCCGGGGAGGGTGAGCCAACGGTTCGTCGCCTTCAGGAACGAGCCGAGCCGCCCCGTGCGGGACCGCGTGCCCTCGGGGTAGATGAGCACGATGTGGCCGCAGTCCATCATCTCGGAGGCCTCGGCGAGGCACCGCTTGGCGATCCGGACGACGTCCCGGGGGGACATCTGGGCGCCGTCCGAGGCGACGGACGCGGACTGGGCGACCTTGATCGAGTGGATGGACGCGGCGGCGAGGCGGCGCATGGGCTCGCTGTAGACCTTGGGACCGGCGACGGCGGTGATCCGCTCCCGGACGTCGCGCCGGCCGGCCGTGTTCAGCAGCGACGTCAGCGCCATCGTGTCGGCGTAGGAGAGGTGGTTGCCGACGATGAGGAGGCGGCGGCCGGTGGCGGCCTCCAGCGCGGCGTCGAGGTGCTCGAGCCCTTCGATGGACGAGCCGTCCCCGATCAGCGGGGTCATGTAGGCGTCGGCGACGGCGGTGGCGAGGTCGTTGCGGGGCCAGGCGCCGAAGTCGCTCCCGAGGGTCCCCATGTGGGCGTGCAGCGCGGCCCAGTCGGGTCGCTCCCGGTCGGTCCGGACGCCCTCGATGGCCCCCACCACCGCGGCCCGCGCGCCGTGGTCCTCGGTGACGTACGACCCGAGGAAGGCGGGCAGCCGCGCGACGATCTCGTCCAGCGGGAGGGCGAGCAGGGTGTCGACGGGGATGTCGGTCATGGTTGCGATCGGGTCCGGCGTGTGAACAGTTGAAACGGACCGTCCCCCCTCCGCACCCATCCGTGCGGCGGCCGGGACCGTCCCTGGCATCCACGGACCCTCGGTTACGATGTTACGACATCGCGCCCTCGGGCCCGCGGCGCCAGGAACGCCCCCGCCTCACCGTCCGGTGGATGCGGAGACGCGACGGGCCGTTTGAGGGCGGGACTCTGCCAGAAGGAGGAGACGCGATGGGCATCCTGAAGCGGATCAAGAACCGGCTCCCGATCGTGGGCGGCGGCGACGGCCGGCGCCCGGCCGCGGCGCACCGGCCGTCGTACACCCCGGAACCGAAGCGCGAGCCCCCGCCGCCCCCGCCGCCGCCGAAGTCGGCCGAGGAGGTGCGCGCGGACATCGAGGCGGACATCGCCGCGAACAAGATCCTGCTCTTCATGAAGGGCAGCGCGGCGGCCCCCCAGTGCGGCTTCAGCGCCGCCGCCGCGGACGCGCTCAACCAGGTCGGGGCCACGTTCGAGACCCGCAACGTCCTCGCCGACCCGGCCCTGCGGCAGGGCATCAAGGACTACTCCGACTGGCCCACGATCCCGCAGCTGTACATCGACGGCGAGTTCATCGGCGGCAGCGACATCGTCCGCGAGATGCTGGAGAGCGGCGAGCTCAAGGAGGCCGTCGACAAGGCCCTCGGCTAGTCCGTCCCTGCCTGTCCCGATGACTTGTATGACCTCTGCGGAGATGGAGATGTCCTCCACC
>CAYFOA010000079.1:0-30653 GCA_964344575.1 uncultured Rickettsiales bacterium
GGCGGCGTGGCCGGAGGGGGCGTACCGAGTGGCGCGGGCGATGGATCCCTGGCTGCTGGCGCGGCGGTCGACGGCGCGTCGGGTGGAGGTGTGGGAGCGCACGGTCGCGGCGGTGGAGGAGGCCGGCGCGGGGGACGGGGGGCTCGCGCTGGGGGCGGCGCGGCGCCTGCTCGCGGACGCGGCGCGGGCGCGGGGGCAGCTGGACCGGGCGGGGGAGCTCCTGGAGGCGGCGCGCCCGCTGGTCGCCGACGGGCCGGAGGAGGCGGGGTGGTGGCTGACCCACGGTGTGCTCACGTTGGCGGAGGCCCGGATCGGAGACGCGGCGACGGCATTGGCGCGCGGGGTCGAGCTCGCGCGTCGTCACGGCTGCCCCCGCGAGGAGTGGGGCGGGCTGGCGAACCTCGGCCACGCGCGCTGGATGGCGGGGGACCTCGACGCGGCGGCGCGGACGTACCGCGACGCGCTCGCGGTGGCGCAGCGGCAGGGGAGCGTCCGGTTCGAGGTCGTCTCGGAGAGCTACCTCGGCAACCTGCTGATGGAGATGGGGGACGTCGCCGCGGCGCGGGAGCGGTTCGAGGCGGTGCTGGCGGGCTCGGAGACGGTCGACGCCGCCGTCGCGATGGCCGCCTCCGCCAACCTCGGCGTCCTCGATCTGGAAGCCGGCGACTTCGACGCCGCGGAGGCCCGTTTCGCGTGGACCGCGGACCTCGCGCGGCGGCTGGCGGACCGCGCGCAGGAGGGCGTCGCCGTCGGGAACCTCGGGATCCTGCGGCTCCTCCAGGGGCGCGACGCGGAGGCTGCGGACCTCCTCGCACGGGGCGCCGACGGCTGCCGCGCGTCCTCCGATCCCCGCCCCGGCGCCTACCTCGCCGCGTTCCGGGGCGACTTCGACGCCGCCCGGGCCGCGCTGGACGGCCTCGGCGACCGCGTCGGCGCCCTCGTCGTCGCCGTCCTCGCGGGCGAGCCGACCGATCCCGACGAGCTCGCCGCCCTCGCCGCCCGCTCCAGCGACCTCCGCCTCGCCCGCGCCGTCGCCGCCGCCAGAGCCTGATCTGTCACGGAAACCGTGACGAAATCGCCTCTGGCCGCAGCCAGCCGGTGATCTGTCATGGTTTGCGTGACGAAACCGCGTCTGGCTCCGATCTCGCGCGGCTGACTCGACGCGCGGAGCCCCTGCGACAGTCCTGCGACAAATCGTCGCGACCCCGTTCCTACGGTGACTCCAGGTGCACGCCGCGCCGCCCCCGGAGTCCCCATGCGAACGTCCCGTCTCCTCGTCCTCCTCCTCGCCGTCGCGCTCGCGGCGTGCACGACGTCCCCCGAATCGTCCCCCGGTGACGGTGGCGACGGGGACGCCCCGGACGGCCTCGACGGTGCCGACTCGCCCCTGACCGACGCCGACCCCGAGGCGTGGCCCGCGGACGACGCCGCCTCCGACGACGACGACGACGACCCCGAGGACCCGACCCCCGCCCCCGAGGAGATCGGCATGTCTCCCGGCGACGCCGACCCCGGCACCCCCGGCGTCATGACCGGCCTCCGCGCCCGCGTCGCCTGGAACGACGGCTTCGTCCACACCCCCCCGCAGGAGATCACGCTGACCGCCCCCGTCGCGGGCATGCCTTCCGAGCCCGACGGCGGCCTCCCCCCCATGTCCGCCCTGACCCCCGAGCAGGCCGCCCGCATGGCCGAGGTCGAGGCGCTCATGCGCGCCCAGCTCGCCCCCGCCTTCGAGGCGATGCAGGGGGTGGCCCCGTGACCCCGCCCACCCGCCTCCTCCCCGCGGTCCGCCCGTCCCGTCCCGCGACCGCCCCGCCGGCCCCGCACCGGCCCCCCGCCCGGGGACCCGCCGCCCGCGCGGTCGCCTCCGCCCGCTCCCTCCTCCGGGACCCGATCTTCGTCCGCTCCACCTGGCTCCTCGTGCTCGGGTGGCTCGTCGCCGCCGGCCTCGCGATCGTCCTGAGCCCCTCGTCCGCCCTCGCCGGCGGCGACGTCGACTCCGACGGCGATGGCCTCACCGACGACGAGGAGTGGGCCCTCGGCACCGACCCCCTCATGGAAGACACCGACGCCGACGGCCTCACCGACTGGGAGGAGTACGACGCCGGCTGGGACCCCCTCGACGACGACATGGACGACGACACCATCATCGACGGCGACGAGGTCAACTGGGGCACCGACCCCGAGTCCGCCGACACCGACGGGGACGGCCTCGACGACCCCACCGAGCTCGCCGGCCCCACCGACCCTGCCGACCCCGACTCCGACGACGACCAGCTGACCGACGGCGAAGAGGCCGCCCTCGGCACCGACCCGATGGACTCCGACACCGACGACGACGGCTGGTCCGACTGGGAAGAGTGGGACGCTGGCCTCGACCCGACCGACCCCGACATGGACGGCGACGGCCTCGAGGACGGCCTCGAGATGGACGAGGGGTTCGACCCCCAGGACGACGACACCGACGACGACGGCCTCTACGACGACGAGGAGTGGCTCACCTACGGCACCGACCCCGCCGACCCCGACTCCGACGACGACGGCGCCAACGACCGCGAGGAGGTCGACTACGGCTCCGACCCGCTCGACCCCGACTCCGACGACGACGGCCTCCCCGACGGCGAGGAGCTCAACTGGAACCAGGCCATGTCCGGCGGCGACGGCACCATCTGCGCGCTGACCCCCGACTGCGACGGCGACGGCATCCTCGACCCCGATGAGGGCCTCTTCACCACCGACCCCGGCTGCCGCGGGCTGTCCGAGGGCGATCTCGTCGACACCATCGGCACCATCGGGGGCCAGTCCTGCTGGACCGGCTTCGGCGTCAAGTCCGGCCTCCTCGGCTACGAGTACTCGATGTGGCTGTTCTACCGGTACGCCCCGGAGGGCATCTTCATCCACGTGATGGACGCCGAGTCCGTCTACATCCCGAACTGGGACTGGGGCCACGCGGGCATCTCGCTCGTCGCCGGCTGCGTCACCCCGCGCGACGACTGGGCCGCCCACGTCAAGGACTTCGACGACCTCCTCGGCGTCGGCCTCAGCGTCAGCGCCGCCTTCGCCGAGGTCTCCCTCGGCATGTACCTCCGCGACGAAGACGGCGACAGCGTCGGCGACGTCCTCGCCCGCGGCTTCCAGGTCGGCGAAGGCATCAACCTCGCCGTCGGCATGCTCACCATGGGCCTCCCGCTGGTCTCCAACTTCGGCCTCTCGGTCGACATGAGCAGCGGCACCGTCGGCGGCTTCATGGCCTACGAGATGTACGACGAGGCCACCTGCCAGGACCTCCGGAACGTCCCGCCCCCCGTCCCCGAGGGCGAGATGGCCGGCGGCGGCGATCCCTGGGAGGACGAGTGGGTCCCCCCGACGGACGACGCCGGCGACGTCCTCCCCCCCTACGCCGCGACCGTCGGCTACGGCGAGGACGCCTGGGCCCTGACCGCCAACGCCCTCCGGACCTACACGTCCACCCGCCCCGCCGGCTCGACCGAGGCGATGCTCGCCGCCGAGGGCGCCGCGACGCTGGCGGACTCCATGGAGGCGCTGTCGTACCGCGAGGGGCGCGTGCCCGCCGACGGCATCCCCGCCCGCGGCAACGGCGACTACGTGGGCCACTTCCTCGACAGCACGGCGCCCGTCGGCTCGACCCCGAACGTCCCCGATACGTCCATCGAGGGCTGGCAGATCGACACGATCAACCTGCTCGCCGAGACGAACCTCGGCCACATCGGCAGCGTCATCGGCGCGACGATCGACATCCACAACGACTGGAACGCCCAGGCGCCGGACGCCGTCGCCCTCCGCGACCACGTCCGCGTCTCCCAGGGCGGCACCGAGCTGATCGCCGCCGCCGAGACCCTCCGCCGGCAGCGCCTCGCCTACCCCGGTGAGGTGGAGCCCGGCTTCGTCGAGCTGACCGGCGTCGCGGGGGAGCCCGTCGCCATCGACGTCCACGTCGACGAGCTCCTCGTCCGCTACCCCGAGCTGACCGCCGAGATGCTGGAGGGGGCGTCCGTCTCCATCCAGTCGTTCCCCCGGGTCGACAAGGCGACCTTCCCGATCGAAGGCGGCGCCGTGAACGTCACCTACACCTCGGAGGAGGCGCAGGACCTGCTCTTCACCGTCCGCCTCGAGCCGGGCACGACCGCCGCGCCGCTGCCCGGCGACCTCGACGGCCGCGCCCTCCTCTTCGACTTCCGCCGCGTCAGCGTCGACCCCAACGACTTCTACTGGTTCGGCATCTCCGTCCCCGGGCTCGCCCCGGCCGGCGACGAGGTCCGCCCCAAGGCGTGGGCCACCGACCAGTACGGCAACCGCGTCCGCGACCTCCCGCTGGAGGTGGACTTCGTCGGCCCCCACGGCGACCTGCTCAACTCCGAGCCGCTCGTGATGGAGGACGGCGTCGCCTCGATGCGCCTCCTCCCGACCGCCACCATCCCCCGCCTGACCGAGCTCGCCGCGGTGGTCCTCGTCGACGACGCCGGAGACGAGACCCCCGCGTGGGAGCTCCGGGGGAGCGGCTTCGCGGTCGCGTCGGTCCCCGTCGTGGACGGTCAGCCGTTCGCTGACGCCGGGCTGAACTGGTGGCGCGTCGACCCCTGGACCTTCGTCATCGTCGATGACGGCGGCCTCGCCCCGGGCGAGCACACGTTCGACGTCATCGCGCCGAACGACCTCCCCGCGGAGGCGCCGCTGACCGTGTCCCTGTAGGGAGGCTCAGGGCCCGAAGTAGTCCATCCCGCAGCCCCAGTCGCCCATGTCCATGAGCCCCTGGTCGGCGCTGCCGAGGATTTCCTCGAGGAGGTCGGAGCGCTCGCGGGCGACGCGGCCGCCGATCCCCTGGAGCGCCTGGGCGGCCTGCCACCGGAGCCCGTCGACGTCGTCCTCGTCGTCCGCGATCTCGTCGAGCAGCTCGGCGATGGCCTCCGCCGCGGAGCTGTTCCCCTTGCTCTGGAGCGCGTACAGCGCCGCCGACGCCTCGCCCGGCTCGTCGCTCAGGAGGTGGCCGGAGAGGATCTCGGTGGCCTCGGTCGACGGGTCCTGCCCGAGCATCCCGATGGCGCTCATGCGGACGGCCGCGTCCTCGCTGCTCTCGGCGACGTCGCGGATCGCGGCGGCCCCCTCGCGGCTCCCCATCGACTGGAGGCTCCACATCGCCGACTGGCTCATCTCGGGGTCGTCGAGCGCGCCGATGAGGACCTCCTCGGCGCGGGGGTCGCCGCTGCTGCCGAGGGTCGAGATCGCCGTGCTCCGGACCGTCGGGTCCTCGTCTTCGGCGAACGCCAGCAGCCGCTCGATGCCGTCGGGCTGGTTGGCGAGGGCGCCGATGGCGGTCGTCCGGACGGTGATGTCCTCGTCGGCGAGCGCCTTGTCGAGGATCTCGGCGGGGACCTCCTGCGTGCCGCTCCACAGCAGCGTCGAGATGGCCGTCGACCGCATCGACGCGTCCTCGTCGTCCATCAGCGCCATCAGCGCGCCGCGGGCCTCGGGGTCGTCCATCTGGCCGAGCGCCGACATCGCCGACCAGCGCTCCGCCGTCGTCCCCTCGTTCAGCCGCGAGACGAGCGCGTCGCGGGCCTCGTCGCCGCCGAGGCGGGCCAGCGTGGACGCGACGGCGTCGAAGTCCTGGCCGTCCTCCAGCCGCTTCATGAGCAGGCCGCGCAGCCCGTCCCGGGCGAAGTCGCCCATCCCCTCCAGCGCCGACATCGCCGAGCTGGCCGTCCACGAGTCGCCCGACTCGACGAGGTCGAGCAGCCGGGTCGCCGCGTCCTCGTCGCCCCGCGCCTGGAGCGCCCACACGACGTAGTTGCGGTCGTTGGCGGTCCCGTCGGCGAGGACCTCCTCGATGAGCTGCCAGCCCTCGTCGCCGCCGTGGACGGCGAGGAACGTGAGGGTCTCCGGGGGCGGCAGGCGGCCGTCCTCGTCGAAGCGGGCGAGGAGCCGGCTCGTGGCGGACTTGTCGCCGATCGTCGTGAGCTGGGCGAGGGCGGCGTCGCCGAGCGGGCCCTCCTCGTCGGCGAGGACGCGGAGCACCTCGCGGGCGGTCGGCTCGGGGCGGGCGGCGAGCGCCGAGGCGAACCAGTGGGCGGTGTCGGGGCGGGCGTCGTCGAGGAGCGTGAGGAGCCCGTCCAGCGCGCTCGGCGCCTTGGAGTTCCCGAGCGCCGTGATGATGTCGTAGCGGTGGTTCGGGGAGGTGTCCCAGAAGCTCATGATCAGCTCGACGGCGGCGTCGTCGGCGACGTTGGCGAGGGACGAGATCGCCGTGCTGCGGCGCGAGGGGGGCGCGCTCTCGGCGAGCTCGAGGAGGATGGCGTCGGTCTCCGGGCCGGACATCGTGGCGAGCGCCCAGTGGGCCGCGTCGGCGCGGGGGTCGTGGGGCGTCGTCGCGGCCATCACGAGGAGGCGGCGGTCGGCGGGGCCGCCGAGGGTGGCGACGGCGCCGGCGGTGGCCCACGCGTCGGACGCGGGGGACGTCAGGAACGCCTTGTGGATGGCGCGGCGGGCCCGGGCGCCGCCGCGCAGGGCGAGGGCGTCCAGCGCCTGCTGGCGGCGCCAGGTGTCGGCGTGGCGGGTGAGGTCCTCGAGGATCTCGACGGCCTCGGGGTCGGACGACAGCCCCAGCGCGCGCACCGCGTTGCCGTTGATGGACGAGTCCTCGGAGCGGGCGATCGTCGAGAGGCGCCGGATGGCCTTGGCCCCGCCGAGCCGACCGAGGGAGTTCATGGCGGCCATCGAGACCTGCTGGTGGGGGTGCTCGGACAGCTCCAGGATCCGGGGGACGTCGGACCGATCGCCGACGATCCCGAGCCTCTCCACGAGCTCGGCGGTGGCGCCCGCGGTGGGCTCGCCGTCCAGGGCGCGCCGGATCGCGGCGGCCTGGCGGGGGAAGTCGATCGCCTCGTTGGCGTCGTGGCGGGCCTGCTGGACGAGGAGCGCGGTCGGAGCCGCCTCGACGCCCGCGCCGTCCCCCGCGAAGAAAGTCCGCACGTCCTCGACGAGGTCGTCCCCCTTGGCGCCGATGGCGACCGAGGGTACGGAGATGGCGAGGAACAGGGCGAGGGCGCGCGTGCGGGTCATGGGGGCTCCGGCGGTGGGGCGTCGGTGCTCACCCAGGACACCGACTCACGTCGGTAGGTTCCCGCGATTCGTCAGGGCCAGAAGCCGTCCGGGAGGTCCCACATCTCGGGCACCGTGGGGTGGACGTCGGCGTTCCACGGCCCCTGCAGGAAGGAGCCGTCGTGGCGGAACGCGGTCAGCCGCATCGTCGGCTCCTGCGCGAACTCGCTCAGCGGCACCACCAGCCACAGGGTCTCGCCGTCGAGGAGGGCCACGGCGCCCGAGGCGGCGGCGTTGATCGACTGGTCGGTGCCGATGTTGCTGACGCGGAGGTCGGCCGGCTGACCCGGCCCGAGGTGGAGCTCGTACCAGCGGTCGGCGCCGATGAAGAAGTCGTCGGGGAAGGCCGCGATGCCCGTCCAGTCGTTGGCCGGGTCGCCGTCGGTGTCGAACACCCAGCCGTACTGGAAGAGCTGCTCGGGGGCGCCCACGGGAGGCGCCTCGGCGAGCGTCATGCCGAAGCCGACGCCGGCCCCGCCGCCCCGCTCGGCCGCGTCGGCGACGACGGTCGCCCCGGGGAGCTCGGCGGTCGGGTTGGCGATGTCGCCAAAGAGCAGGAACCGGTACCCGACGAGGTCGGTCGACCCCTCCGAGACGGCCGTCGACGTGCCGTCGCTGCCGGTCGTCGTGTTGCCCGACGGGAGGGGCCCCTCCAGCTCGTCGCTGTCGTCCGGCGTCTCGTCCGGGGTGAAGTCGCCGCTGTCGTCGTCGTCGTCGGGACAGCCGGCCAGGGCCCCGACCAGGCACAGGCCGAGGAGAAGGAAGAAGAATCGTCTCATGAGTAGAAACCCCCTGGGCGGGCGACGTTAGCACCGGCGGCGTCCCTAGATCAGCAGGTCGAGCCGCCCCTTCAGGAAGTCGCGGGCGATCACCATCGTGTGGACCTCGTCGGGCCCGTCGGCGATGCGGGCGGCACGGGTGTGGCGGTACCACGTCGAGAACGGCAGGTCCGTCGAGTACCCCTTGGCGCCGTGGAGCTGGATGCAGTCGTCGAGGATGGTGTTGAGGGACTGCGCGACCTCGTGCTTGCACATCGAGCTGTAGGGGCGCGCCTCCTTGGCGAGGCCCTGCTCCAGCATCCAGGCGCAGTGGAACGTCATCAGGTTCCCCGCGTGGACCGCCGTGGCGCCCCGCGCGATCTTGTCCTGCACGAGCTGGTGGTAGGCCAGCGGCACGCCGAAACTCACGCGTGAGGTCAGGTACTCACGGCACATCTGGAGCGCCCGGTCGGCGAGCCCCAGCCAGCGCATGCAGTGGGTCAGGCGGGCGGGGACGAGGCGCTGCTGGGCGAGCCGGAAGCCCTGTCCGACCTCGCCCAGGACGTCCTCGTCGCGCAGGCGGAGGCCGTCGAACTTCAGCTCCGCTTCGCGGTGCACCAGCAAGCCCGTGCCGCCCATCGTCTCGACGTCGCGGACGTGCTCGATGCCCGGCGCGCTCCGGTCGACGAGGAACATCGTGGCGCCCTCGCGGGCGTCCTCGGAGGTCCGGGCCATGAGGATGAGGAAGGCGGCGTCGCCCCCGCCGGTGGCGAACCACTTGTGGCCGTCGATCCGCCAGCCGTCGCCGTCGCGGGTGGCCGTGGTGCGGAGGTTCGACGGGTCCGCGCCGGCCCCGGGGGCGGGCTCGGTCATCGCGAACGCGGACGTGATCTTCGCGTCGCACAGCGGCTTCAGCCAGCGCTCCCGCTGCGCCTCGGAGGCGACGTTGAGGAGCAGGTCCATGTTTCCCTGGTCGGGGGCGTCGCAGTTGAACACGCGGGCACCGACGAGGCTCCGGCCCATCTCCCGGAAGAGGACGCACATCCCCATCACGCCGAGCCCCAGCCCCCCCAGCTCGACGGGCAGGTGGGGCGTCCACAGCCCGGCGGCGCGGGCCTCGTCCTGGAGCGCGCGGAGCGTCGTCCAGTCGCCGTGAGCGTCCTCGGCGACGATCGCCTGCTCGGCGGGGATCACCCCCTCGTCGACGAACGCCCGGACGCGCGCCCGCAGCTCGGTCAGCTCCGGTGTGAGCGTGAAGTCCATCTACTCGATCTCCGGCGCGGTGGAGAACCGCGGGTTGCTGACCGTGAGCCGGTCCGTGAGCGTGGCACGCAAGGCCTGCGTGACCTCCTCCAGCCAGGCCGCGTCGCCCTCGCCGGACGCGATCTTCGACGCCAGCTCGCGGTTCAACCGCTCGATCGCGGCGCGCCGTCCGGACCGCGCGATCGGGTCCTCGAGATCGCTCCCGAGCAGCGCCGTGAGCGCCGTGAGTTCCGCGGCGTCGTGCCCTTCTTCGCAGGCCAGCTCCATCGCCACGATGCGCGCGAGGTTCGCCGCGATGAGGACCCGGAACGACAGCCCCCGGTCGTCCAGGGCGGGCCGGACGTCGGCGGCGAGGAACTCGGCGAGCGCCAGCAGCAGCGTCTCGGGGGTGGGCTTGTACTGCATGTCAGAACCCGTGCTCCATGAGGCGGAGCGCCTCGAACTCCATCTCCGCGGCGCGGCGGGCGATGGCGATGAGCTCGAAGTCGCGGGACTCGCCGGTCAGGTAGCGCTTGCCCTGGAGGAGCGCGCCGACGCCCCAGCGGACGTTGCCCATCACCTCCCACCACAGCACCTGCGCGATGTCGACGCCGTCGCCGCCGGCCCGCTCGTAGGCCTCGTAGAACTCCTCGCGTCGCGCGAAGCCGCCGATCGGCCGGTCGAGGTTGCCGAACCGCCAGTCGCGGACGCTGATCCAGGCGAGGTCCTCGGCGGGGTGGCCCCAGCCCGCGAACTCCCAGTCGAGCACCGCCTCCAGCCCCTGCGCGGTGACCATGAAGTTGCCGGTCCGGAAGTCGCGGTGGACGAGCGTGAGCACCCGTGAGTGCGGCCGGTGCTCGTGCAGCCAGCGGAGCGCCAGCTCGAACGCGGGGTGGGGCTCGCCGATCTCGTCGAGCATCTCCCGCCCCTGGTTCAGCGCGAACGCCTCGGCGTCCCCGTCCGGCGGCTCCTCGATCGATTCGATCGGAGCACCGCCCCGCGACGGCGGGAGGACCGAGTGGATGCGCGCGAGCTGCTCCCCGCACTGCTCCGCCAGCCCCGCCCGTGCGTCGGCCAGCTCGGGGTCGCGCAGGACCTTGCGGCCGATGGCGACGCCGGGGACCCAGTCCATGAAGTAGGCCCACGCCCCGTCCCGGACGACGCCCTCCCCGAGCCACCTCACGTCCGGCGTGAATACGCCCGCGGCGACGGCGCTCTTGATGACCGGATACTCCGATCGACGATCGAGCGTGCCGGCGAGAAGGGCAGCCGCGTCCGATCGGAGGACCAGCCGGAGGTCGCCCTGCTCGGGCCCCTCGGTCACCTCCAGGTCGACCCGCAGGTTGTCCTGGCAGGCCCCTCCGGTCAGAGGCTTCACCCCTCGCACGTGAACCGGACCGCCGGTCCGCTCACCGACGAACGTCTCGATGCGGGACTTCAGATCGTCGGGGACGGGCCGCACGGGCCGGAAGTGCAACACACGCGCCCGACCTTGTCGAACCACCGATGGACCGCACCCAGCGAGACGCCGCCCGCCGCGCGGCCGAGGCCCGCGCCCGCGCGCGACGCCAGGCCCGCACCGCCACCCGCCTGACCCGCGCCGAGCTCCGGCGCCGGGAGCGGGAGTTCTACGCCCGCCCTCGCGGCCTGAGCCCCCGCGCCATCGCCGCCCTCGCCGAGGACCGGCCCGACGTGCTCGGCGTCGGCCGCTCCGCCGCCCACGACCTCGCCCTCCGCTACATCGAGTGGTCCCGCGACCAGGGCTACGGCGACCGCTTCGTCGCCCTGCTGGGCGGCGCCATCGGTCGCGAGCCGCGGTTCGGCCGCCCCGACCTGCTCCGCTCGTTCCTCCTCGTGGCGACGCAGGAGCCGGCCGCCGACGTCCGCTTCTGGCGACCCCGGGGCCGTGGCGTCCTCGCCCGGTTCCGATCGCTCGTCGACCACCAGCTGACTCGTTGGCCCGTGCCCGCGTTCCTGTACGACGCGTTCGTCGAGGAGAACTGGCACGTCGCGGAGCAGTGGGTCGGCATCCTCAGCCGGCTGGGGCGGGGCGAGTCGCTCCGGGCGATGGTCGACGACGGCACGCTGCCGGTCCCCCTGAGCAAGCGGGCCCGCGCGCTCCTGCTCGGCACCCGCAAGGGCCGTCGGGTCGTCGCCGCGGTGCGTCACGCCCAGGTCGCCGCGTGGGGTGGCTCGGCGGACCTCGCCGCCGCGGTGGCGTCCTGCGACTGGGGCCTGGTCGTCCACCCCCACGAGGCGTTCCAGGCGCGCATCGTCCAGTGGCTCTGCCGCCACCCGGAGGTCGCCCCCGTCGTGGCCCTCGCGTACCTCGAGCACGCCCACCGGCGTCGGATCGCCGAGGGCGACTTCCGGATCGCCGGCCGGACGGTCGCGTCCCTCGACCGGGAGCTCGCCGCGGCGCAGCACGAGGAGGACGTCCAGCACCTGGAGAAGCGCCTCAAGGGGGCGACGTTCCCCGATCCGGACGTCCCCGGCGGCATCTGGGAGCTCCCCGACACGGGCGAGTTCGGCGGCCCCGCGGTGTGGACCGTCGACCCGATCCGGACGGCCCGGCACCTCGGCGCCGAGGGCCGCTCGATGCGGCACTGCGTCTTCAGCTACGGCGAGTCGATCCTCGAGGGCGACTGCTCGATCTGGACACTCCGCCGCGAGGGGAGCCGTTGCCTCACCGTCGAGGTCGACGGCGACCGCGTCCTCGTCCAGGCCCGCGGCCGCCTCAACCGCGATCCGACGGCGACGGAGCTGGCCGTCCTGAAGCGGTGGGCGTCCGAGGCGGAGCTGACGCTGTCGGCCGACTTCAACGACTGATGCGACGCTGCCCGGCAGGCGGGGGCTCCCGGTCCGCTACGATGTGGGCCGTGGAGTCCCCGCTTCTGCTGACCGCGCTGTCGTGGGTCGACCTCGCCATCTTCTGCGAAGTGCAACGCGTCCGGGCCCGCGGGCGCGCGCTCGGGAAGGACGCGCCGTGGGGGGCGTACATCGGTGAGGGGGAGGTCGACGAGATCCTCGGGGAGCTCCTCCAGATCGGGCCGTTCCGGGTGCAGCCGGAGACGTCGGACCGGCTCCGGGGGCTCCTCGCTCAGCGCGACGCCGAGCTCGACGTCGCGCGAGAAGCGGTCGGCGCCGACGACCCCCTGGGGCTGCTCCAGCAGGCGTTCGGGCTGACCAAGCCGGACCTCCAGCTCCTCCTCCTCGCGCTCGCCCCCGAGGTCAACGCCCGCTACCTGCGGCTCTTCGCCTACCTCCAGGACGACCTCGGCGCGCAGCACCTCACCCCGGCGCTGGCGCTCCGGCTGCTGTCCGACGATCGCGGGACGCGTCTGCGGTTGGCGTCCCGCCTCGCCCCCGGCGCGCCGCTGCTCGACGGCGGCCTGATCGCGCTGGCGCCGACCGACCGCCCGACCCCGCTGCCCGCCCGCCCCGTCACCGTCGCCCCCCGCATCGCCCGGTGGCTGCTCCAGGGGGAGCCGTGGGACCCCGACCTCGAGCCGTGGGCCGCTCTGGAGGATCCGGGCGACGCCCACCCCGCCCGCGCCGCCGTCGCCGAGGCCGTCGACGGGCTGCTGAAGGCCGTCCCCGACGCCGAGGGCTCGCCCGTCATCCGGCTCCGGGCCAACTCCCGGCGCGACGTCGTCGAGGCCGCCCGCCACCTCGCGCTGAAGCTCGGCGCGCCGCTGCTCACCGCCGACCTCGGCGCCGCCGCCCGCCTCGGCATCCCGGCCGAGCCCCTGGCCCGCCCGCTCGCCCGCGAGGCCCGCCTCCAGGGCGCGGTCCTCCTCGTGCTCGGGGCGCCGGAGGCGGACGCCGTCGCCGATCCGCTCGCCCCGCTGCTCGTCGCCACCGACGGCAGCGGACGTCCCCTGGTCGTCCACGGCACCTCGGGTACCGACACGCGCCCGCTCGCCACCGCCCGCCGCCACCTCGTCCTCGACCTCCCCGGCATGGCGCTGTCGGAGCGGACCGCCGCCTGGACCGACGCCGTCGCCGCCCTCCGCAAGCGCGCCGGCCGCTCCAAGAAGGCGAAGGCGGCCCTCGCCGGGCTCGACGCCGACACCCTCGCCCGCCGCTTCCGCTACAGCCCCGGCCAGATCGCCCAGGTCCTCGACGACGCCAACGATCGCGCCGCCGCCGCGGGCCGCCCCTGGCCCGATCAGGACGACGTGCTCGGCGCCTGCGCGGAGACCTTCCTCCCCGACCCCGGCCCCCTCGCCGAGCGCGCCGAGGTCCGCCGCGGCTGGGACGACCTCGTCCTCCCCGACGACACGGCCGCGATGCTCCTCGAGATGGTCTCCCAGGTGGAGCGCCGCGAGGAGGTCCTCGAGGCCCTCGGCGCCGCCCGCGTCCGGCCCGGCGAACGGGGCACGAAGGCGCTGTTCGCGGGTCCCCCCGGCACCGGCAAGACCCTCGCCGCGGAGGTCCTCGCGCGCGCCCTCGGCTACCCCCTCTTCCGCGTCGATCTCAGCTCGGTCGTGTCCAAGTACGTCGGCGAGACGGAGAAGCACCTCAGCAGCCTCTTCGTCGCCACCGAGGAGGCGCCCTGCGTCCTGCTCTTCGACGAGGCGGACGCGCTGTTCGGGAAGCGGGCCGAGGTGAAGGGCGCGCAGGACCGGTTCGCGAACCTCGAGGTCAGCTACCTCCTGCAGCGGCTGGAGTCGTTCGACGGGGTCGCGATCCTGACGACGAACCTCAAGCGGAACGTGGACGAGGCGTTCCTCCGGCGCTTCACGTTCGTGGTCGACTTCCCCTTCCCGGAGCGCGTCCAGCGGACGGAGATCTGGCGCCGGGTGCTCCCCGAGGCCTATCCCTTGGAGATGGGCTTGTCGATCGAGGACCTCGCCGCGGAGTTCAAGCTGGCGGGCGCGAACATCTGGAACGTCGCCGTGGCCGCGGCGGTGGCGGCGGCCGGGAGCGAGGCGCGGATCATCTCCCGCGAGATGCTCCGCCACGCCGTCCGTCGCGAGTACGAGAAGCTCGGCCGCGAGGTCGCCGCGCTCCGCCCCGCCATGCTCGCGGGGGGCTCGTCCGAGCGCCTCGAGGACCCCGGGAACGAGAACCCCGCCCGCCCCACGCGGACCCGCCGGGCGATGTCGGCCGCGGAGGCGCGCCGCCGGCGCGAGGCCGCCGCTGCCGCTGAGGCCGAGGACAAACCGGCCGGAGGATGACGATGCCGAGGACGCCCAGGACCGCCACCGCCGCCGCCGCCGCCCTCCTGCTGCTGCTCCTCGCCGGCTGCCCCCAGCCGCCCACCGGCACCTTCCCCCGCGACGACGACGACGCGTCCGGCCCCGACGACGACGACGTCAGCGACGACGACGACCTCGTCGACGACGACGACATCGCCGACGACGACGACATCGCCGACGACGACGACACGGTCCCCGACGACGACGACGCCACGCCCCCGGGGGACGACGACGACGCCCCCGGGGAGATGTCGATCTACATGGCCTCGGGCGACACGCAGACGCTGAACATCGGCGTCGGCCAGACCGACACCCGGACCGTCATCGTGGAGAACGTCGGGGGGACGTTCTTCACCGCCAGCGTGCAGCTCCAGTCGTCCGACTTCGGGATCTGGACGCTCGCCTCGTGCAACACGGCGTTCATCCTGTCGCCCGCCTCGTCGGAGCAGTGCGTCGTCGAGTTCACGCCCACGGCGGAGGCGACCTACACCATGACGTTCGTCGGGAGCGGCGCGCCGAACGGCGACCAGAGCCTCGCCTTCACGGGGACCGGCGGAGGCGGCGGGGGGCCCACGGAGACCGACTGCACCGACGAGATCGACAACGACGGCGACTTCCTCATCGACTGCGACGACGGCGACTGCACCGCGGATCCGGCGTGCAACGTGACCGACTTCTGCTGCGTCCCCGCCGGCGACGCCTTCACCTACACGTTGTGCGACGACCCCACCGCCGCGACTTGCGTCTGCTCCAACGACAACTGGTGCTGCAGCTCGGGCTGGGACGGCACCTGCTCGGACCTGTACGAGAACACCTGCGGCGCCGACTGCTCGGCCCGCTAGCGCCCGTACAGGTCGAGGTCGTAGAGCGCGATCATCCGCTCCAGCTGCTCCCGCGACCGCCGCAGCATCAGCGCCGCCCGCCCCTTGTTGCCGCGGCAGCGGGCCATCGCGCGGGCGACGAGCTTCCGGTCCAGGGCCCGCAGCGCGTCCGGGCCGGCGTCGTCGTCGCCCTCCTCCACGGCCCGCAGCGCGACGAGCTCCGCGTCGGCGTCCTCGGCGGAGACGTAGTCCCCCTCGGCGCAGACCAGCAGCCGCTCGACGGTGTCCCGCAGCTGGCTGACGTTCCCCGGCCAGTCGTGTCCCTCGAGCAGGCCGACCGCCTCCGCCTCGAAGCCCTTGTGGCGGACGCCGTTGCGGAGGTTGAAGCGGACGACGAACCGGTCCACGAGGGGGCCGACGTCGGCGATGCGGCGCTTCAGCGGGGGCATCTCGATCCGCAGGACGTCGACCCGATCGAGGAGGTCCCCGCGGAACGTCCCGTCGGCCACGAGCTGCCGCAGATCGCGCGACGTCCCCACGATCATGCGGACGTCGACGCGCACCGGGCGGGTGCCGCCGACCCGGTAGAAGCGACCCTCCTGGACCATCCGCAGCAGCCGTGTCTGCAGGCTCGGGGTCAGCTCCGACAGCCCGTCGATGAGGAGCGTCCCCCCGTCGGCCTGCTCGAGCAGCCCCGCGCGCCGGGCCCCCGCCCCCGCGAAGGCGCCCTTCTCGTGCCCGAAGAGCGCGCTCTCGGCGGTGTTCTCGGGGAGCGTCCCGCAGTGGACCGTCAGGAACGCCCCCCCCTGGCGCGGCCCCTGGCGGTGGATGAACCGGGCGAGGAAGGACTTGCCCGTCCCCGTCTCCCCCACGAGCAGCACCGGGTCGTGCTCCTCGGCGGCCGCCTTCGCCTGCTCGAGGATCGCCTGCATCGCCGGGCTCTGGGCGACCGGCGCCTCCATCTCCGAGGTCTCCCGGGGGGCGCGGAGGAGCGCCGGGGGGCCGCTGAGGAGGTGGCCGAAGGTGACCGCGAGGACGGACTGGACGACCTCCCGGGGGAGGCCGCCGAACGCGTCGCTGCGGCCCGACTCGGCGTAGAAGATCCCCCGGAGGCGGCCGCCGAGGGTGACGGGCGACGCGAGCGTGGCGCCGGCGTGAGCCTCGATGAGGGAGCGGCCGGACTTGACGGTGAGCTCGATGAGGCCGTCGGCGGTGAGCTGGAGCTTCTTCCGATCGAGGACGCCGTGGAGGAGCTCGCGGTTGATGGTGACGCGGCCGCGGTGGGGGTAGGTGGCGACGGCGCGCATCGGCTCCCCCGCCGTCGGCGCCAGCAGGAGCGCCCCCCGCTCGGCCCCGAGCCCCTTGACGGCGGCCTCGACGAGCGCCGCGGGCCGGCCCACGCCGCGCGGGCCGGCGAGCATGTCGGAGATGATCCCGAGCAGCGCCTCGACCTGGAAGCCGCCCTCGCGCGTCGGCTTGCCGGGCTGCGCCTCGACGATCCGCTCGCCCCCGGGGGCCGCGATGATGACGGACCCCGCCCCGTCGAGGTCCCGCAGCACCTCCAGGTCGGGGTCGAAGAGCATCAGGTTGTTGCCGATCGCGACCTCGTCGCCGGCGGACAGCTCGGCCGGCTCGATGAGGAGGCGTCCGTTCAGGCCGGTGCCGTTGCTGCTCCCCTCGTCGCGGAGGACGAACTTGTCGCCCTCGCGGCGGATGGTGGAGTGGAGGCGGCTGACCTTCTCGTCGAGGAGCTGGATCGTGCAGGCGGACGACCGTCCCAGCGACGTGTCGTCGAGCAGCGTGTAGCAGACCCCGAAGTGGTGGCCGTGCGTGACCAGCAGACGCGACACCGGATCGATCGTACACACCCTTGATCCCAGCTGCGGTACCTGTACAAATATTCAGGTATGTCCGTCGCGCACCTGCACACTCACTCGCACTTCTCGCTCGGACGGGGGACGGCGTCGCCCCACGGGCTGTGCGCGGCGGCGGCGCGCCAGGGGGTGGAGGCGCTGGCGCTGACGGATCTGGACTCGCTCGCGGGGGTGCCGGAGTTCCTCGCCGCGGCGGACCGGCACGGGCTCCAGCCCATCGTCGGCGTCGCCTTCCCCGACGAGGCGGTGCCGCGCTCGCAGGGGAGCGGCCGCGCGGTCGTCCTCGCGCGGGACCTCGCGGGGTACGCGGAGCTGTGCCGGCTGGTGACCCGCCGCCACGCCGCGCCGCACACCCCCCTGAACCGCCTCCTCGAGGGCTGCTCGGAGCACCTCTGGGTGATGACGCCGGACTTCTCCCTGCTCAGGGCGATCCTGCGCGTGCGGGGGCCGCGGTACCTGCTCGCGGAGCTGCGTGCGGGGGCGCCGTGGGAGCGGCTCGCGGAGGAGGCGACGGCGCTGGGGGTGGGGGTCGTCGGCTCGGGGGCGGTGCAGCTCGCGGACGCGTCGGACCGGCGGTTCCAGCGGCTGCTGGTTGCGGTCCACCGGGAGGTCCGGTTCGGCCGGATCGTGCGCGCGGACCTGGCTCCGGATCGCGCCTGGATGATGGACGAGGGCGCGATGAGGGCGGCCTTCTCGCGCTGGCCGGACGCGATGGCGCGGGCGATCGACGTCGCTCGCGACTGCCGGCTCGGGGACCCGCGGGGGTTCGTGGGGACCCCGTTGAGGGGGGAGGACGCGGGTGCGGCGGCGGCGCGGCTGCGGCACGAGGTCGTCGAGGCGGCGCGGTTGCGGTTCGGGTCGCCGCTGCCGGACGCGGTGAGGCAGCGACTGGAGGGGGAGCTGGCGGTGCTGACGCGGGGGGCGCGACCGGCGGTGGTGCGGCTGGTGGCGGACCTGGCGGCGGGGGCGCGTCGGGACGGGATGCCCGCGTGGGCCGACGCCCCGGCGGGCGCCTCGCTGGCGGCGTGGTGCCTGGACCTCGTGCCCCTGGACCCGATGGAGGCGCAGCTGCCGTTCCCGATGCTGTGCAACGACGAGGCGGGGGGCGCGCTCCGGCTGGACCTCCGGGTGGCGGCGGCGACGCGGCCGCGGCTGATCGAGCGGCTGCGCCGGGAGCTCGGCGACGACCGCGTGGCGCGACCCGGGATCGTGGTGCGGCGGGGCCTTCGGGGGGCGGTGCGGGACGTCGCCCGGTCGGCGGCGCTGCCGGCCCCGGAGTGCGAGCGGATGCTGCGGCTGTTGCCGGAGGCGTGGCGGGGGGAGGGGCCGGACGAGCTCCTCGCGCGGCACCCGCGGCTGCAGGGTTCGGGGCTCGGGGAGGAGCCGTGGGACCGGATCCTGCGCGCGGCGGTCCGGCTGGCGGGGGTGCCGGCGCGGCTGGCGGCGGGGGACGGGGCGGTCCTGGCGGGCGGCCCGGTGGGGGACCGGGTGCCGCTGCAGCCGGTGGATGGGCGCCCCGTGACGCAGTGGGGCCCGGCCGACGCGGCGGCGATGGGGCTGGTCGTGCTGCAGCTGCCGGACGACCCGGGGGCGCGGCTGCTCCTGCGGGCGACGGCCGCGCGGCGAGGCGACGGCCGCGGGCCGCCCTCGTCGGGAGACGCGGCCCCCGGGCGGGCGACGACGGCGGCGGAGCAGCGACGGATCGTGTGCGCGGAGGTCCTCGCGCGCGGGCGGCTGCCCGATCTCGAGCTGCTCCTGCCGGCGCTGCACGCGGGGCGGACGATCGGCTGCGCGGGGCTGGACGCGCCGGCGGTGCGGGCGGCGCTGCGGGAGCGGCGGCCGGCGACGATGGGGGAGCTGCTGCGGGCGGTCGGGGGGGTGGACGACGAGGCGTTCGCGGAGCTGCCGTCGGCGCCGCTGCGGGCGGAGCTGCTGGCGGACGTGACCAGCGGGCTGCGGGCGCTGGCGCTGCGGGAGGCGGACCCGGCGGCGTTCGCGGCGGCGGTGCTCGTCGAGCGGGTCACGCCCGACCCCGGCGGGGCGCTCGGCTCGCGGCCGGGGTTCGCGTCGGCGGCCTCGCCCGCGTATGGCGCAGGGGACGGGAGCGCCGGCGGCGGCGCGTCGGGGTGGCCGCTGCGGACGATCGTCGCCGAGGCGCAGCGGGCGGGAGTGACCTTCCGCCGTCCCTGCGTGCAGACCGGTGAGGCCGACACGGCGGGGCGGGACGGCGTGGTCCGCGTCGGCCTCCTCCAGATCCGGGGCATGCGGCACGAGCTGGCCCTGGAGATCCTCTCCGCCCGCCGCCTCGCGGGCGACTTCCGCGATCTCGCCGACTTCCTCGCTCGCGTCCCCGCCGCGGACGACGAGGTGAGCGCCCTCATCGCCGCCGGCGCCCTCGACGCGCTGCTCGCCGCGTCCCCGTCCCCGTCCCCGTCCCCGTCCCCGTCGCCCCGCACCCGCACCGACCTGCGGCTGCTGCACCGCCACCTCCGTCCGCACCGGGATCGCCCCCGCTCGGGCCGTCGCCGCCGGGCGCTGCCGCCCCCCAGCCCCGAGCCCCCGCCGCGGACCGACGCCGAGCGCGCCGCCCGGCTCGCCGCCCTCCTCCGCGACGAGCTCGCGGCGCTCGGGTTCACGATCACCGCCGACCCGACGGACGTCGCCGCCGCGCTGGGGGAGGCGGACGTCGCGGACCCCCATGCCCGCGCGACCGGCTGAACGTGTCTCCAAGTCCTCAAAACAACGGGCTTTTTCGTGCCCGGGAACGGGCGAGCACGTGCCGAACGTCGCCCGCGGCGGTCCCCGGGCGCGGCGCTTACCGTCGTAGCCAGGAGAAAGGAGGGAGCCCGCCATGAAGAAGTTGCTCCTGCTGTTGATGACCTTGTCCTTCGTCGCCGCCACGGCCTTGTCCGTGGGCTGCTCGCACGTCGATCCGTGCGAGGAGGATCCGGACGCCGAAGGCTGCGAAGACCCTGTCGACGACGACGACGCCACCGACGACGACGACGCCACCGACGACGACGACTCCGGCGACGACGACGACTCCGCGGACGATGACGATGACGACGACGATTCCGCGGACGATGACGACGACGATGACTCTGCCGACGACGACGACGACGATGACGACGACGACGACTCGGCGGACGATGACGACTCGGGCGAGTAGCCGAGTCCGCTGAGCCGCCTCCGGCCACCCCCGCCCGGCCGGAAGGGCTCCCCCAGGACGAGGGGGAGGGGCGCACGACGCAAGACGCGTCTGCCCCTCCTCCTCGCTCTGCGTTGGGGTGGTCTCAGCCGGCGTCGATGACGAGGAGCACGTCGCCCGCGGCGACCTCCTGCTGGTCGTCGGCCTCGAGCGCGACGACCGTCCCCGCCCGGTCCGAGCGGATCGGGTTGAACGTCTTCATCACCTCGATCAGCCCCAGCGTCTGCCCCGCCGCGACCCGGTCGCCCTCGTTGACGAAGGCCGCGGCGTCCGGCGACGGGCGGCGGTAGAAGATCCCGTCGATGGGCGCCCTCAAGGCGATGCCCGAGCCCGCCGCCGTCCCCGCGCCCGCGCCTGCGCCCCGTCCCGCGGTCCCCAGCCGTTCCGCCGACCGGGCCCCCACGCGGAGCAGTACGTCGCCATAACCGACGGGCCCCGCCGACGCGACGTCCACCGCCTCGCCGCTCGCCCGCCCCGGCGCGACGACCTCGATCCGACGCCCCAGCACCCGCAGTTCGCCGATCCCCCGCCCCGGCTCGATCGCGTCCCCGTCCCGCACCGACGGCTTCCACACGCCGACCTGCGGCGCCCCCAGCGCGTCCTCGCGACGCAGCGCGACGAGCGTCCGCACGACCCCGCTCAGCCTTCGTCCAGGACCTGCAGGTCGTGCAGCGACCAGATCCGGGGGTTCTTGATCCGGCGGTAGCCGGGCGCCTGGTACGCCGCCTCGGCGAACACCGTCAGCGCCTTGCGGAGCTCGCCCACGAGCACGATCTCGTCGGTGTCCATCTGCCGCGCCGACGCCATCGGATCCATGTCCGCCTCGATGCGGTCCTCGACGGCCTTCATCCCCGCCGCGATCTTCGCCCGCTCCTCCTCGGAGTCCGCGATGATCTGCCAGTCGTCGTCGAGCTTCGTGTTGAACGCCCCGATCGACAGCGTCCGCCCCTCCATCACGGACAGCCGCGTCACCGGCGTCGACAGCTGGATCACCGGGTCGTAGGGGAGCCCCGCCATGGCGTAGTAGCCGGCCCCGCTCGCCTTCCGGAGCAGCACCGTCGCCATCGGGACGCTGTTCGTCGAGTTCGTGTAGATGAGCGAGCTGCCGTAGCCGAGCAGCCCGTGCCGCTCCGCCTCGGGGCCGATGTCGAAGCCGCTGATGTCCTGCAGCCAGACCAGCGGGATGCCGTCGTCGTTGCAGGCCCGGCTGAACTGGGCGAGCTTCGCGATCCCGCGGCGGTAGAGGATGCCGCTCGGCTTCTTGCCCGGGCCGTCGGGGTCGTCGATCAGCCCCGAATTGTTCGCCGCGATGCCGACGTACAGCCCCGAGATGCGGGCCACGCCGACCACGACCTCCCGGCCCGTCTCCGGCAGCACCTCCCAGAAGAGGGAGTCGTCGGCGATCCGCGCGATCAGTTCGTGGACGTCGTAGCTGACCCGGTGGTCCGCCGGCAGCAGCCCGGTCAGCTCGGACGGCTCGAACCGCGGCGGCGCCGCCTCCAGCCCGTAGCGGTAGTAGGGGGCGGCCGAGTCGGGCAGCGACGCCACCTCCCGCCGCAGCGCCGCGATGCACGCCTCGTCGTCCGGCACCCGGTAGTCGGCGCACCCGCTGACGCCGACGTGGACGTCCGGCCCGCCGATGCCGTGGCTGGTCATGTGCTGCGACTTCGCCCCCTTGATGAGGGCCGCCCCGGCGATGACCATGTAGGCCTGCTCGGTCATGTAGACCTTGTCGCTGATGATCGGCATGTACCCGCCGCCGGCGATGCAGTCCCCGAACACGCCCGCCACCTGGGGGACGCCCTCGGCGGACAGCAGCGAGTTCATCTTGAAGATGTGCCCCGCGCCCCGCGCCCCGGGGAAGGTGTTGGCCTGCTCCGGCAGGAACAGCCCCGAGCAGTCGACGAGGTACAGGACGGGGATCCGGAGCCGCCGCGCCATCTCCTGCGCGCGCTCGATCTTCTCCGGCGTACGCGGCCACCACGAGCCCGACGCGACGGTGTTGTCGTTGGCGATGACCATCACCCACTTGCCGCACACGCGCGCGTAGGCGGTGACGACGCCGGCGCCGGGAGAGGTCTGCTGCCGCTCGCCGAAGGTCATCCCGTGGTTGACCAGCGTGCCGACGGGGAGGAAGTCGTCGTCGTTGTCCCGCAGCAGCGCGAGCCGCTCCCAGGTCGTCAGCTTCCCCTTGCGGTGGACGCGGGCGCGGCCCTTGTCGCCCCAGCCGTCGGCGACCTGGGCGCGCGCCTCGACGATGCGGGCCTCCCGCTCGCGCATCTGCTCGGCCGACCGCTCGAGCGAAGTCGGGTCGAGGTCGCTGCCGACGCGGTGGAGGAGGACCTTGGCCATCAGGAGACCCCGGGGATGACGCCGACGCGGAGGTCGCCGGCGACGAAGTCGGGCGCTGCGAGGATGCGCGCCTGCAGCGGCGCGGTCGTCGTGACGCCCTCGATCGCGATCCCGTCGAGCGCGGCGCGGCAGGTCGCGATCGACGCGTCCCGGTCGGCGCCCCAGCCGATGACCTTGGCGATCATGGAGTCGTAGAACGGCGACACCTTGGAGCCCGCGTCGACCGCCGCGTCGACGCGCAGGCCGTCGAGGTCGGGGACGTCGAACCGGCTGACGGTCCCCGGGGTGGGGCGGAAGTCGTCGTCCGGGTCCTCGGCGTTGACGCGCAGCTCGATGGCGTGGCCGTCGAGCTTCAGGTCGTCCTGCGTGACCCAGAGCTTCTCCCCGGCGGCGATCCGGATCTGGGCCTGGACGAGATCGAAGCCGGTCACCATCTCGGTCACCGGGTGCTCGACCTGGAGCCGCGTGTTCATCTCGATGAAGTACAGCTCGCCGTCGCGGCGGTCCTGGAGGAACTCGACCGTGCCCGCGCCGACGTACCCCACCGCGGCCGCCGCGGACGCGACCTTCGCCCCCATCGTCGCCCGCTGATCGGCCGACAGCGCCACGCTCGGGGCCTCCTCGAGGAGCTTCTGGTGGCGTCGCTGGACGGAGCACTCGCGCTCGAACAGGTGGACGGCGTTCCCCCACGAGTCCGCCAGCACCTGGAACTCGATGTGGCGGGCGTCGTCGAGGTACTTCTCGAGGTAGAGGTCGCCGTTGCCGAACGCAGCGAGCGCCTCGCGCCGCGCGTCGGTCCACGCGTCGGCCAGCGACGGGTCGTCGTCCGCGCGCCGCATGCCCTTGCCGCCGCCGCCCGCGACGGCCTTCAGGAGCACCGGGTAGCCGAGGTCGCCGGCCAGCGCGCGGGCCTCGTCGACCGAGCCGAGGATGCCGTCGGAGCCGGGCACCACGGGCAGCCCCGCAGCCACCGCAGCCTCCCGCGCCGTCGCCTTCTCCCCCATCAGCCGGATGACCGACGGCGGCGGCCCGACCCACGCGAGCCGCTGCTGGAGGACCATCTGCGCGAAGAGCGCGTTCTCGGCGAGGAAGCCGTACCCGGGGTGGACGGCCTGCGCCTCGGTCTGGGCGGCGGCCTGGAGGACGGCGTCGATGTCGAGGTACGACTCGGCCGCCCGGGCGGGACCGATGCAGACGGCGTGGTCGGCCTCGGCGACGAACGGCGCGTCCCGGTCGGGCTCGCTGTGGACGGCGACGGACTCGATCCCGAGCTCCCGGCAGGCACGGATCACGCGCCGCGCGATCTCTCCCCGGTTCGCGATCAGGAGCCGTCCGAACACGAAGGCATGATGCCGAAGTGTCGCGTGACGCGCTTGCGCGGCGCGCCCGCAGGGGCGGGTCCCGGACGGACCCGCCAACACGGCGCGAACCATGCCAGAGGACGGCTCGTTACATAGCGAAAGGAACTGCGATCCAGACTGCCGTCATGACGACGCGCACCCTCCTCCCGTTCCTGTTCCTCCTGACGGCCTGCGAGCCGATGCTCACCCCCGGCGGCATCCCCGTCGAGCGGGCGCGCACGTGCGAGGAGACCCTGGAGCTGGCCCCCCGCGCGGTGGCGGGCCACGTGGTCGACGGCGTGTTCGAGCCGCTCGCCGACGGCAGCCCGCTGGCGGTCCACTCCGGCAGCCAGGGCGGCTTCCACAGCGACCTGGTCATCCGGCTGGAGGGTCCCGGGGCGGACGTGGACGGCGAGTGGGGCGCGGTCGAGCTGATCGCGGACGTCACCCCCGGCGGCTGGACGGAGTCCCAGTCGGACAACCTCCACGCCTGGTGCCAGGACCTCGGCGACCCCGGCTACTACCACGACGCCCGGATCTTCTGGAACGGCGCGGGCGACGGCTGGGACGAGGACTCGCTGTCGTGGTCGGAGATGGCGTCGCAGCAGATCACGGTCGAGCTGGTGGTCGAGACGGACGCGTTCGTCGGCGCGGACGCGGCGTTCGACGTGGCCCTCCGCCAGGGCCAGTACGAGGACGACGGCGGCGACGGCTGAGCGACGCTACCGCTCGCGGGTCCAGCCGCCCTCGTAGTTCATCTCTCCCCACCGGTCCCAGAACTGGACGGTGATGGTCTGGTCGTCGATCTCGATCCAGACGAACCCCTCGTCCTGGTCGTCGGCGTAGTGGACGGGCTGGTCGTCCTCGAAGGGCCGCAGCTTGGCGCCGGCGCCGCTGACGATGAACTGGGTCCCGTCGCAGGTCTGCTCGTGCCACTGCCGGTCGTGGTCGTGGCCGCACAGGTAGAGGTCGACGTCGCCGCACAGGTAGGTGTCGAACAGCTCCTTGATGGGCTCGCCGGAGATGGTCGCGGGGGGCTCGAAGCCGTCGTAGTTGCCGGCGTTCCCGTGGGTGCCGTTGGACAGGTACGGGTGGTGTCCATAGGCGATGCGCCAGCGGTCGTCGGGGGCGTCGAGGGGGAACCGCTCGGCGACCCACGCCTCCTGCGCGGCGATGGTGTCGGCGAGGGTCTGCGGGAACATGGTGGCGTTGGTGTCGAGGCCGTAGAAGTCGACGTTGCTGTGGCTGTGCTCGTAGAACTCGTGGGGCATGAGCCACTTGTCGCTGACGTCGCTGTAGAGCACCTGCCAGTGGGCGGTGGCGGCGTCGGTGGCGAGGTTGCCGTAGTCGTGGTTGCCGAGGACGGCGTAGAAGGTCAGGTCGAGGTCGGCGTAGGGGAGCTCGAACTTGTCCTGCCACTGGACGTCGTCGAGGGCGTCGACGCCGGTGTTGTAGATGTTGTCGCCGAGGAGCAGGGCGAAGTCGCACCCCTGGTCGGCGCAGACGGTCTGCATGACGTCGGCGACGAGGTACTGGTCGTCGTTGCCTTCGCCGGTGTCGCCGAGGGCGACGAAGCGGACGGGGTCGTAGTCGGGGGGCGGCGGCGGGGCCTCGTCGGCGGTGGGGCAGGCGAGGAGCAGCGCGGCGAGCAGCGGCAGGGGGAGGTGACGCATGGCGCGTAAGTTACGTGTACGAGCGCCGGTTCGGGCAAGGAGTAGGGTGGACGGATGGCGGATCGGACGCTGCTGCTGCTGTACCCCGGCTGCATCGAGTACGAGGTCGGGCTCGCGGTCGAGCTGGTGGGGCGCGCGATGCCGGTGGAGGTGGCGACGCCGTCGGGGGACGACCACGTCTCGCAGACGGGACTCCGGATCGCGGCGGACACGTCGATCGCGGACGCGGCCCCGGCCCGGTACCGGCTGGTCCTGACCCCCGGCGGAGACCCCGGCTGCCTGGCAGGGGACGAGGCGTGCTCGGCGCTCCTCCGCCGCGCGGCGAAGGCGGGGGCCTGGCTGGCGGCGATCTGCGCGGGCCCGTTCCTGCTCGCCCAGGCGGGGTTGCTCGACGGACGTCGGGCGACCCACGGCTTCCCGATCCCGCTGCCCGGCGAGGTCGCCCCGGCGTTCGCGGGGTCGACGTGGTCGAGCGAGGGCGTGGCCGTGGACGGGCGGATCGTCACGGCCCAGGCCTCGGCGCACGTGGCGTTCGGGGTGGAGGTCGCGGTTCGGGTCGGCGCGGTCGCCGAGGAGAACGCCGAGCAGCTCCGCCGCTGGTACCTCGACCGGGCGCGCTGAAGTCTCAGCGGGCGTTTCGGTTTCTGAGGCAAACCGAAACCGCCGCTGAGGTGCCTCAGACGACGTTTCGGTTTGCCTGGGAAACCGAAACGTCGTCTGAGAGCCGGCAGCCGCCGCCACCTTGAGAAGCGAGCCGGATCCTGCTGTGGTGTGCCTCCCCGGGGAGGTCCCAATTGTCCAAGCATCTCGCGTTCGTGCTCGCCGTCCTGTTCCTCGCTGCCTGCGGTGAGGGGGCCGTCGTCTCCGTCAACACGCCGCCGACCGCGTCGATGACGTTCCCGCCCCCGGAGGGCGCGCAGGCGTTCGAGACCACGCCCGTCGTGCTCCGCGGCGTCGTCCGCGACGGCGGCTCGGCGGGGGAGCCGGACCTGGAGTTCACGTTCTTGAGCGATCGCGACGGCGAGCTGGGGAGCGGGACGTCGGGCGAGGCGGGGGAGGCGGAGATCGAGGCGGTCACGCTGACCGTCGGGCTGCACGTGATCACGCTGCAGGTGACCGACCGGCTCGGTGCGAGCGGCTCGGCGTCGGCGGAGCTCGAGATCGTCCCCAACGCGGCACCGGTGCTGACGGTGACGACCGAGGAGGGCGCGATCTTCCTCGAGGGCGAGCCGGTCATCCTCGAGGGGACCGTGGCCGACGGGGACCACGAGGTCTTCTCGCTGACGATGGAGGCGACGTCCGACACGCTGGAGGTCGGCAGCCCGCCCGAGGTCAACGGTGACGGCTTCGACGGCGAGTGGTTCGTGGTGTTCAACGGCGTGGAGGTGGGCGAACACGCCGCGGTGCTCCGGGCGACCGACCCGCTGGGCAAGTCGGGCAGCGTCGTCGCGACCTTCCGAGTGGACGCCTGCACCGACGACGACGGCGACGGCTTCACCGAGTGCACCGGCGACTGCAACGACGGCGACGTCCAGATCGCGCCCGGTCGCCCCGAGATCTGCAACGGGATCGACGACGACTGCGACGGGAGCCTCGGCGCCAGCGAGACGGACGACGACGGCGACGGCGTCGCGGAGTGCGACGGCGACTGCGACGACACGGACGACGCGGTCCTCCCGGGCGCCGACGAGACCTGCGACGGGACGGACGAGGACTGCGACGGGGCGCTCAGCGCGCCGGAGCTGGACCTCGACGCGGACGGCGTGACCGAGTGCGACGGCGACTGCGAGCCCATCGCGCCGAGCGTGTACCCGGGCGCCCCGGAGATCTGCGACAACCTCGACAACAACTGCGACGGCCTGCTGGGCGCCGACGAGCTCGACGACGACGCCGACGGCTGGACCCCCTGCAACGGCGACTGCGACGACGCCGACGCGACCGCCTACCCGACGGCGGTCGAGATCTGCGACGGCGTCAACAACGACTGCAGCGGCGGCCTCCCCCCGAGCGAGTTCGACCTCGACGCCGACGGCTGGATGCTCTGCAACGGCGACTGCGACGAGGCCGCCCCGGCGACCTACCCGGGCGCGCCCGAGGCGTGCGACGCGACCGACAACGACTGCGACGGCGTCGTGCCCTTGGACGAGATCGACGACGACGGCGACGCGTTCACCGAGTGCCAGGGGGACTGCGACGACGCGAACAGCTCCGTCTTCCCCTTCACGGTCGAGGTCTGCGACGAGCTGGACACGGACTGCGACGGCACGGTCCCGCCGTCCGAGGACGACGCCGACGGCGACGGCTGGATGGTCTGCGAAGGCGACTGCGACGACGCGGTGGCGGTCGCCTTCCCGGGGGCGACCGAGGTCTGCAACCAGGTCGACGACGACTGCGACTCGAACGTCCCCAGCAACGAGATCGACGGCGACGGCGACGGCTACGCCCCCTGCGAGGGCGACTGCGACGACGGCGACGCGTCCGCCAACCTCGACGACGCGGACGGCGACGGCCAGGACACGTGCAGCGGCGACTGCGACGACGCGGACGCCGTGACGTACAGCGGCGCCCCCGAGGACGCCTGCGACGGCCTCGACACGGACTGCGTGTACGACGGCGACGAGGTCGACGACGACGGCGACGGCTACAAGGAGTGCGAGGGCGACTGCGACGACACGAGCGACGTGGTCACCCCCGACGACCTCGACGGCGACGGCTACGCCGGCTGCGCCGACGACTGCGACGACACGGACCCCCTGACGAGCCCCGAGGACTACGACGGCGACGGCTTCAGCGGCTGCACGGGCGACTGCGACGAGACGGACCCCACGATCCGTCCTTCGAGCTTCGACGTGTGCTGGGACGGAGTGGACACGGACTGTTCGGGGGACGGCGACCTCGAGATCGACGACGACGGCGACGGCGCGGCGGAGTGCGAAGGGGACTGCGACGACACGGACGCGGCGTTGAACATCGCCGACGCCGACGGAGACGGCTACTCGCTCTGCGACGGAGACTGCAATGACTCCGATCCCGACTTCTTTCCCGGAGCGCTCGAGACGTGGGACACCAACGGCGATGACCGGGACTGTGACGGAGACGGTGACGACATCGACCTCGCCAGCGCGTGGGCGTCTTGGACGGGCGGAGTCGTGGGAAGCCGGGATCGCGCCGGTTACGGCGTCGCTGCGGGAGACGTCGACGACGACGGCGTGCCGGACCTGCTGATCGGCGCCCCCGACCAGGGCGCCGGCCGAGCGTTCTTGTTGTACGGATCGGGCCTGGCCCCGGGACACGGGAGCCTGGCGGCGGCCGACGTCTCCTTCACCGGGGAGGACTCGTGTGACCAAGCGGGGATCGACGTCGCCGTGGGCGACTTCGACGGAGACGGCGCCGCTGACGTGGTCGTGGCGGCGAAGGAGCGCTACTGCGGCCAGCGAGCCGGCAAGGTGCATGTCCTCTTCGGTGCCGGACTGCCGACCTCGGGGAGCGTCGACCTGGGGACGGCCGACGTCACCATTCAGGGAGAGGAGTTCAACGACGCCGAGGAGGGGGTCCGCGTTGCTGCCGGCGATCTGGACGGCGACGGGCAAGACGAACTGATCATCGGCGTCGAGATGAACGACGACGGTGGGGGGTCGAGTGGAAAGGCCGTCGTATTCTTCGGAGACACGCTCGTGGCGTCCTCGTCCCTGGTCTATTCCGACGCAGACACGGTGTTCGTCGGAGCCGCCGGCGACCGTGTCGGACGATCCGTGGCCGGCTCCGGCGACGTCGATGGTGACGGGCTCGAGGACATGCTGGTGGGAGGCGACGGAGAGACCTACCTGCTGTACGGCGCGACCGTCCTCGGGGGTGGAACGCTTGATCCGACCGATGCGGATGGAATCTTCAGCGGAACCCCCAGTTGGTCGGTTGCGTTTGCCGGGGACCTGGACGGCGACAGCCTGGACGAAGTCCTCGTGAGCGCGGGCAACGGGGCCTACCTCATGTATGGCTCCACCGTCGTTCTCGGAGGCACCTGGCAGATGCAGTTTGCCGACGTCGTCATCCCGGGATCCGGCCTCGGCACCGTGGCCTCTGCGGGCGACGTGGACGGCGACGGCGTCCCCGATCTGTTGATCGGGTCACGGCTCGCCGCCGCGCCGGACGCGAACTGCTCCGGGGACACCGTCGGAGCCACCGCACTGGTGCTCGGCTCGAGCCTCCCATCGACCGTGGCCAGCTTCATCGCTGAGCCCGGACAGAACCCCGGCGGTGGTTACGGCTACTCGCTGGCCTCAGCGGGGGATATCGATGGGGACGGCCTCGCCGACCTCCTGCTCGGCTACCCGTGCTGGGGGACGATCACCGGGCCTCTCGAGTCCGGCGGCAAGAACTACCTGTTCCTCAGCCCCTACTGATCGCCCCCCGCGGCCCGGATCCCGAACAGCTCCCCCACCCGCGCCACCAGCCGCTCCCACGGGGACGCCTCGGGCCGGAAGAGGTGGACGAACGCTTCGCTCACCAGCCCGACGTGGCACTCGGGGCACTCGTCTCCGAAGTCGTACCGCGCGTCGCACGCGGGGCACGCCAGCTGCTCGTCGGACTCCTCCCACTGCCCCGCCCGCGACCGCAGCGACGCGCGCCGCTCCGCCGCCAGAGACGCCGTCGCCTCCGCCACCCGCTGCGAGTCCGCCACCTGCTGGGCGTTGATCTGGTCGAACGCCGTCCTCGGGACGGGCTCGACGCGGCGCTTCGGATCGATCTTGCTCATGACCCGATCCTACGCCCGGACCCGGCGGGTCATTCCCCTCGTCGGCCCGCCTCGCCGTCTCGGATACGATGCCGCATGGCCCACCGGCGAACCCGGACCGTTCCGCGTGTCTCGTCCCTGCTGGGCCTGCTCCTGCTGACGGTCCTCGTCGCCTGCCCCGGCCGCCCCCGCGACGGCGACCTCGACGACGACGACGCGACGGATGACGACGACGCGGCCGCGGACGACGACGACTCCGTGGACGACGACGACGCCGCGGACGACGACGACGCCGCGGACGACGACGACGCCGCGGACGACGACGACGCCGCG
>CAYFOA010000080.1:0-30450 GCA_964344575.1 uncultured Rickettsiales bacterium
GGCGGCGGCACGGGCGGCGGAGTCGGCGGGGGAGGCCGCCGCGACCGGCGGGGCGTCGCCGCCGAGCATGTTCCAGACGTCGTCGTCCTCGAGCTCGAAGTCGCGGATGGGGACGGGACCCCCGGCGACGTTGACGATCGCCCACGACCGGTCCAGCCGGACGGCCTCGTTCGGTTCGCAGATCAGGACCGCGCGGCGCGCCCCCGGGGCGGACGGCTGCTGCACGCAGAGGAGGACGTCGCCGGCGAGGACGGTGTCGATCAGCCCGCGGGCGTCGGCGTCGGGGCGGGCCCGGGCGTAGCGCTTCTTGTCGCTCAGGAACCGCCCCACGTCGGAACTCCCCGCCCGGCCCTCGGGGGGCGCCTCCAGCTCCAGGCCGGCGCTCAGCTCGGCGTTCGTCAGCGCCGGCGCCACGATCCGCTGGATGCGCCGGAGCCGCGTCGCGTACTCCGCCTTCTGCTCCGCGACGGCCTCGTCCGCCGCCGCCTTCGCCTTCGCGCGCGCCCGTGAGGTGACGGTCATCGCCGCCCTTGATATCACCTCGGGTGGGTGCAGTTCGAACTCCCGTTCCAGCGCGTCGCTCATGTCGCCGCCGGCGCGCGCGCGGCGGAGGCCGAGCTGCTCGACCGGATCGAGGGGCTGGTCGAGGGGGGGCGGCGCGATCCGGCGCTCCTGGCGCGCCCGGTGCGGGTCGTCGTCCCCTCGAAGTCGCTCCGGCTCGGGGTGTCGGCGGCGATCGTCCGGCGCCTCGACCGGTCCGTCCTCGGGGTCGTCGTGCAGACGCTGTTCGGGGCGGCGTACGAGGTCCTGGAGCAGGCCGGCGCGCCGGTGAAGACGTCGGGCGCCCTGGTCGACGTCCTCGTCCGCCGCGCCGCCCGCGAGGAGCCGGCGCTCCGGGACGCCCTCGACCCCCTCGTGGACGGGTACGCCGCGGTCCGCCGGTCGGTCCGCGAGCTGCTCGACGCGGGGCTGACGGCCGACGAGGCGGGGCCGCTGCTCGACGTCCTCGAGGGGGCCCACCGCCGCCTCCGTCCGGGCGAGCTGCGGCGGGCGACGGCGCTGCTGAGGACGGCCGCCGCGACCGACGAGGGGCTCGCCGAGCGGGGGCTCGACCGCGGCTCCACCGTGCTCCGGCGGGCGACGGCGATCCTCCGCGCGGGGCGGGGCGGTCCGGGAGCGCTGAACGCGCGGGCGGTGCTGCTCTTCGGGTTCGACGACGTGGACGGGCTGAGCTCGGCGTTCCTCGAGGAGCTGGCCCGGCGCCCCGGCGCCGTCGCCGTCCTCGATCACCCCCCGGATCCCGCGGACCCGTCGCGCCCCGACGCGGGCGCGGTCATCGCCCGACGCCTCACGGACCGGCTCGGGGCGGCCACCGGAGGGGCCGTCGAGGCGGCGCGCCGCGCGCCCCCGCCCACGCTCCGGGCGTTCGTGGCAGAGGGGCCGTGGGGGGAGGCGACCGAGGTCGCCCGGCGCGTCCGGCGGCTGCTCGACGGGGCCGGCCCGCCGGAGCGGATCGCCGTCGTGGCCCGCGACCTGGGGCGCTACGCGGCGCCCCTGCGCGTGCTGTTCGAGCGGCACGGGATCCCGTGGTCGGGGGTAGCCGGGCAGGCGCCGCCGACGCCGGACGTCCGCTGGCGCGGGCTGTCGGATCTGCTGACGCGGCGGGAGGCGCTCCCCACCGACGCCTGGCTGGAGCTCCTCGGGGTCGAGCCGGTCGTCCGGACGGATCTCCGCCTCGCCTTCCGCGCCCTCGGCGCCGCCCGCCTCGGCCAGGCGGCGCGGACGTCGCTGCGGGATCGGCTGCGGTCCGACGGCGGCTTCGCCCTCCCCGTCTCGGAGGGGCTCGAGGCGAGCGGGGACGGGGAGGGCGCGCGGGGGCGCCGGCGTCGCCTCGACGGGGCCGTCCTGGAGGACGCCGTCGCCGCCGCGGGGGCGCTCGCGGCGTGGTGCCGGGCGTGGCCGGAGCGGGGCGAGCTGGCGGACTACGTCGAGGCCCTCTGGGAGCTGCTCGACGACGTCCTCCGGGTCCCCCCCGGTGACGATCCGGCGGGTCCCGCGCACCCCGCGTCCGCCACGCACCCGGCGCGCGCGGCGGTCGCCGCCCTGGAGCAGCGCTACGAGCCGACGCTGGAGCTGCACGAGGACGAGATCGCGGTCCTCCTCGGGGACGCCCTCCGGGGCGCCGGCGACCGTCCCATCGGGGGACGCGGGGGCGGCGTCCAGGTCCTCACGGCGGGCGAGGCGCGGGGCCGGACGTTCGAGCACCTCTTCGTCCTCGGGCTGAACCGCGGCCTCTTCCCGCCCCCGGTGACCGACGACGCGCTGCTCACGGCCGGCGTCCGGGAGCTGCTCCGGCCCGCGCTCCCCGAGCTGGCGGGGCGCGACGACCCCTACTTCGCCGAGCGGTACCGGTTCGCGGGGCTCCTCTCGTCGGCGCCGCTGGTGACGCTGAGCTGGCAGTCGTCCGACGGCGACGGGAAGGTGCTCGCCGTCTCGCCGCTGGTGGAGCGGATGCGGTGGGAGGGGACGTTCCCCGAGGCCGCCGGGGCGATCCCCCGGACGGAGGGCCCGCCGGCGGCCCCGAGGCCCCCCTCGGACCACGCCCTCAGCGCGGCGCTGCAGGCTCCCCGTCGTACGCTCACGGGAGTGCTCACGGAGGCCCTGGAGGACGCCCGGCCGGCGCTCCCCCACGGCGCGCTCCTCCCCGGGGCGGGGGTCGTCGCGGCGGGCCGGCAGCAGGTCGTGGACGAGCTCGACCCCGACCTCGGGACGGACGGGGGGCAGCACATCCGGTCGCGGCCGGGGCCCTACCTCGGGCTGGTGGGGCCGGCGGGCGCGGGCGCCGGCGGGGATCCGCGCCTCCGGACGCCGTCGGTGTCGTTCGTGGAGGCGGTCGCGAGCTGCCCCTGGCAGGCGCTCCTGCGGCGGCTGCTCCGGATCGAGCGGGTCCCCGACCCCCTGGCCGCCGTCCCCCGCGCGGACAACCGCGTCCTCGGGATGCTCGTGCACCGGATCCTGGAGCGGATCGTCGAGCGGGTGGTCCCCCGGTCGAAGACGCTCGCCGAGGCGGTGGAGCGGGCCGCCCTGGCGGAGCTCGACGGCGTCGGGGACAGAGGCGAGGGCCGGCCCGCGGTCCCGTGGCCGTCGCGCCCCGAGCTGACCGCCCTCGCCCGCGCCGAGGCCGCCCGCCTCCTCCGCGACGAGGGCGTCTCCCTCCCCGGCCTCGCCGACATGCTCGCCCGCCAGGTCCGCCCCCCCCTCGAGGTCGCCCGCCGGCTCGACTGGGGCGAGGCCGACGCGCTCCCCGCGATCGCCACGGAGGTCAGCGGGACGGTCACCGTGGGCGGCCGCCGCCTCGCCTTCCGCGCCGACCGGGTGGACCTCCGCGGCGACCGCGTGGTGCTGACCGACTACAAGGCGGGCAAGCCGTTCGCGTTCGGGGCCACGACCCACCGGCGCCGCGCCGTCCACCTCGACCAGATCGCCCGCGGCCGCCGCCTCCAGGCCGCCGTCTACGCCTCCGCCGACGGCGTGCAGCGGCCCGACGGCCGCTTCCTCTTCCTCAAGCCCGAGGTCGAGGACGGCCCCCGCGTCCTCGTCGCCGCGGGCGCGGACGACGACTTCAAGACGGCGCTCCACGGCGCGCTGGAGGCGATCCTCGGCGCGGTCGAGGCGGGCGTCCTGTTCCCCCGCCTCGTCGACCCCGACGGCCGCAACGAGCCCCGCCCCTGCCGCTACTGCGACGTCGCCGAGGCCTGCCTCCGGGGCGACTCGGGCGTCCGCGGGCGGCTCGTCCGGTGGTCCCAGGCGCAGGCCCACGCCGAGGCCGGGGGCGCCGAGCTGGAGGGCTGGCGGGAGCGCTTCGGCGCGCTCTGGCGGCTCCCCGACGCCCGCTTCGTGCGCGAGGACGAGGACGACGGGTTCGGCTTCGGAGACGTCTTCTGATGCGCGACGCGACCACGAGGACGGATCCCGAGGCGCGGGAGCTGGCGCGGACGACGTTCGACCGGCCCGTGGTGGTCGAGGCGGGCGCGGGGACGGGCAAGACGACGGCGCTCGTGGCGCGGGTCCTGACGTGGTGCCTCGCCGACGGCTGGGAGGTCGCCCGGGGCGAGCTCGGGGACGCCGACCCGGACGTCATCGCCGCCCGCGTCCTCGACGGCGTCGTCGCCATCACGTTCACCGAGGCGGCCGCCGCGGAGATGGCCGACCGGATCGGCCGCGGGCTCGCCGCGCTGTCTGCGGGGGGCGACGTGATCGGGCTCCCGAAGGCGTCCCTCGGCCTCGAAGACGGCCTCCTCGCGGTCCGCTGCCGCGCGATGCTGGAGTCGATCGACCGCCTCGTCGTCTCGACGATCCACGCGTTCTGCCGCCGCATCCTCGCCTCGGCGCCCCTGGACGCGGGCCTCCACCCCGACTTCGGCGTGGACGCGGACGGGTCCGTCCTCGCCGACGTGGTCTACGACGTCGTCGAGGAGCTCTTCACGACGGCGTTCGGCTCGGACTCGCCGCTGAGGACGCAGCTCCTGATCCTGGCGGGGCAGGGGATCGGCCCCGAGCAGCTGGCGGAGGCGCTCACCCGGCTCGTCGGCCTCGCCCTGCCCGCGTCCGCGCTGCGCGACGACCCCCTCGGCGCCGAGCGCGTGAGCGCCCTCCTCGGCCGCGCCGACGCCGAGCTCGGGGACCTCCTCGACCTCGTCTCGGCGCCGCTCTTCGGCGTCCAGCTGCACGTCCCCCTGACGGTCGAGCTGGAGTCCGCGCTGCGGCGGCTGCGGCAGGTCGTGCAGGAGGCCGGGCCGACGACGCGGGGGCTGGCGCGGCTCGCCGAGCAGGTGGAGCGGCTCTTCCCCGACAACGTCCTCGGCCGGCTCCGCGACTGGGCGAAGGGGAAGTTCAACGGCGCCGAGAAGCGGCTCTTCGCGAAGGTCGCGGGCGAGGTCCGCCCCGCCGCGGCCCGCGTCCACCGGCAGGTCCGCCACCTGATGAAGCTCCGCCCCGAGCGGCTCGACGCCGCCCGCCAGGTCCTCGGCCCCGCGCTGGAGGCCGTCGAGCAGGCGATGCACGCCCGCGGAGCGATGACGTTCGGGGCGCTCCTGCGGGACGCGCGCGACCTCCTGGCGCGGCGTGAGGCGGTGCGGGGGCGGCTGCAGCGGGGCATGAAGCAGCTGCTCGTGGACGAGTTCCAGGACACCGACCCGGTGCAGTGCGACATCGTCCGCCTCCTCGCCCTCGACGGCCCCGCCGGCGCGCGCCCGGGGCTGTTCGTGGTCGGCGACCCGAAGCAGTCGATCTACGGCTGGCGGAGCGCCGACCTGGTCGCGTACTCCGACTTCCTCGAGTTGGTGGAGGAGGCCGGCGGGGAGCTCGTCTCGCTGACCGTCAACCGCCGCAGCAAGACGCCGATCCTGGACGAGGTCGACCGCCTCTTGGCGCCGGTGATGATCGAGGACCGCGGCTACCAGCCGGCGTTCGCGTCACTGGAGCCGGGCCGGGACGACGCGGACGCCGGCGCGGCGGGGCCGTGGGCGGCCGTCGAGCACTGGATCTCGTGGCGGTGGGACGCCGCCGAGGACGTCCCCGATCGCAAGCCGCGGGCCCACCAGGCGGCCCGCATCGAGGCGCGCGCCATCGCCGCCGACGTCGCCCGGCTGGAGCGCGGCGGCGTCGCGCTGTCGCGGGTCGCGCTGCTGCTCCGCTCGACCGGGGAGCTGGACGTCTACCTCACCGCGTTCCGGGAGCTCGGGCTGCCCTACGTGGTGGAGCGCGACCGGAGCTACTTCCGGCGCCGCGAGATCATCGACGCCGCCGCCCTCGTCCGCTGCGTCCTCGAGCCCGCGGACCACCTCGCGCTGCTGACGACGCTCCGGTCGACGCTGGTGGGGGTCCCCGACGCCGCCCTCATCCCGCTCTGGCGCGAGGGGCTGCCCCGGCTCGCGACGGAGCTCCACGGCGCGACGGACGAGGCGCTCGCGCCGATCCGGGAGATCGCCGCGCGCGTCGCGGACGAGGTGACACGCCTCCCCGACGTCCCCGGGATCGAGCGGGTCGCGGGGTGGGAGCACGCGCTGGTGGCGACGCTGGCCCACGTCGCCCACCTCCGGGAGGCGTGGTTCGAGCTGCCGTCGGACGCCTGGGTCGAGCGCCTCCGGTCGGTCCTCCCGCTGGAGATCACCGAGGCGTCGCGGTACCTCGGGAGCTACCGCCTCGCCAACCTGGACCGGTTCTTCCGTCGCCTCACGGATGCCCTGCGGGACGGCGGCGGCAACCCCCAGACGGTGCTCCGGCTGCTCCGGACGTCGGTCGAGCAGGGGCGGGAGGCGGAGGAGGCCCGTCCCGGGGACGCGGCCGAGCGGGCCGTCCGGGTGATGACCATCCACAAGTCGAAGGGGCTCGACTTCGAGCACGTCTACGTCGGCCAGGTCCACAAGCAGCGCCCCTGGGGGGAGCGGACGCCGGCGAACCTGGGGGAGGCCACGCGCGCGCGGAGGGTGGGCGACCCCTGGGAGTACGAGCTGTTCGCGGCGCGCACGCCGGGGTTCGACGCGGTCGTCCAGCACGAGGAGCGGGTCGAGCAGGCCGAGCGGGTGCGGCTGCTGTACGTCGCCACCACCCGGGCCAAGGAGCGGGTGGTCGTGTGCGGTCGCTGGATGGAGAGCCCGTGGCCGGTGCCCCCCCAGTACGCGCGGTCGATGGCGGAGCTGCTCGCCAGCCGGCGCGACCCGCACCCGAACCTGAGCCAGGCGATGATCGACCTCCGCGCGCGGGGGGAGACGGCGCTCGACGGCGACGAGCCGGGGGTCCGGTGGGTGTTCCCCGGGCTGGTCCACGACGTCCCCGACGAGCGCCCCCGGCAGGTCGATCCGGACCGCCTCCCGGACCTCGCCCGGATCCGGGCCGACAGGCTCGCCCTGCGCGACTCACGCTCCGACTCACGGCGTCGCATGGGGCGCCCCGCGAGCGCGGCCGCGAGCGAGGCGGCGCACCGGGCGCTGGAGGATCGGCTGGAGGCGCCCCTCGCGCACGACGGCCCCTCCGGGGAGCGCGGCGGCAACCTCGGCACGGCGGTGGGGACGGCGGTCCACCGGGCGCTGGAGCACTGGGACGGGCGCGCCGACCCCGAGGCGGAGCGGGCGCGGCTGACGGCGAAGCTGCGGGACTGGCTGACGGTCGAGGTGTCCGAGGACCGCCTCGACGTGGCGGTGCGCCGGGGCGCGGCCCTGCTCGAGGGGTTCGCGGGGGGCGCGGTCGGCGCCCGCTTCCGCGCCCTCGCCGGTCACCTCGTCGCCCGCGAGCTGCCCCTCCTGGCGCCCCCCGGGACGGACGACGACGACGCCCCGGTGGGGTACGTCGCGGGCGCGATCGACCTCGTCTACCGGGACCCCGACGACGGCACGATCGTGGTGGTCGACTACAAGACGGACCGCGTGGACGACGACGCCGCGCTGCGGTCCCGCGCGGACGCCTACGCGCTCCAGGCGGAGGTCTACGCGGCGGCCGTGCGCGACGCCCTGGCGCTGGACTACCGCCCCCGCACGGAGCTGTGGTTCCTCGCCGCCGACCGGATCGTCGAGACCGCCCCCTCTACACCTGCGCCGGGCCGGCCTCCTCCCACCCCTTCTTGATGTTCTTCGCGATCCACGCGTCGACGTGCCGGTCCAGCCCCTCCCGCGTCGACGCCACCCGGATCGTCGTCTTCAGCGGCTCCTGCCGCCCCGCCGACCAGTCCGTGAAGTGGGCCACGTACGGCGGCCAGTTCGGGTCCTCGTCGTGCTTGTTGGTCTCCACCGACACCACCTTCCGGACCGCGATCCCGCCGCCGCGCGCGGCCTTCGTCCAGACCCGCCGCTCCAGCAGCGTGGTCGGCGTCCGCGCGATCTCCGCGGGCGCCTCCTCCCGCCCCTCGAAGGGGAGGTAGGCGTAGACCTGGTCGAGCCCGACGTTCGCCGAGTCCACCGGCTTGTCGGGCCGCTCGCCCTCGAACACCGGCCCGATCATCGACAGGATCGGCATGATCCCCAGCGGCGACCAGCCCGCGTCGGGGTCGTACTTCAGCGTCATCCGGCGGACCGCGGCGTCCCGCGTGTCGGACTCCATCAGGTCGTTGCAGCGGCACTGCACCACGATCGCCGGCGGCACGAAGCGGCACAGCGTCCCCTCGCTGTTCGCCATCCGGAACTCCGACGGCACCACCATCGCGTCCAGCCGCCGGAACCACGTCAGCCGGTCCGCCTCCGTCAGCCCGCTGGCCACCGTCCCGAGGACGTGCCACGAGCCGTCGTTGCGCAGCAGCCCGACGATCAGCTCCCGGATCTCGCGCTGCGTCTCCGTCCGCCGCTCGCCGAAGCCGAGGACGACGGCGTCGATCGTGATCTGGGGCTTGATCTTGTAGGTGAAGCCGCCCTCGTTCCGGACGATCAGCCCCTCGAACTTCTTGGACTCGACCCACTTGTCCCAGCAGTCGAGGACCGTGTCGGTGGCCCCTTCCACGGTCGTCACGACGGCGCACCGGCGGCCTCCGTCGAGCAGCTCCCGGAGCCGGGCGAGCCGCTCCTCGTACGTCCGCGGCAGCCAGTCCACGTCGCCCTCGCTGACGAGGTCGAACGCCTTGAAGCCGAGCGTCGGCGCGAGCGCCGGATCGCGCAGCGCCGCGGCGACGTGGTGGACCCGCGGGCGCCCCTCCTTCGTCACCGCGAAGAGCTCCCCCGCGAGCACGACGTCGCCGCCGTCCGCGAGCAGCGTGGCCGCCTCCGCGACCACCGGCACGTCCCCCTCCAGCACCCGGCCGTTCGGCGCGCAGAGGGCCACCTCCCCGCTGAGCTTGACGAGGAACCAGAGCTCGCCGTCGATCTTCGTCGAGACGGTGAACGTCCCCTCCTTGAGCACCTCGGCGATCAGGTCGGGGGTCACGATGCGGTAGCGCTTGGCGATCGTCCGCTTGTAGTGCCGCATGCGCGCGAGGAGCGCCCCCGGCGTGAGCGACCCCGGCGGGGCGAACCGGCCGCCGTCGCCGTAGCTGCGGAAGTCGAGCGCGAAGACGGAGCCCGCCATCAGCTCGCCTCCTCCGGCTCGTCCTTCGGCGGGATCGGCTTGAGCTCGAGGTTGGACAGGTGGAGGACGAGCTTGAAGCCGCCGGTGGCGCTCACGCGCCCCTCGAGGAAGCCGCGGTAGGGGCTGCCGTTGCGCTGGAAGATCAGCGGCTGGCTGCCCGCCCGGCCCGCGCCGACGAACAGCATCTGGCCGGCGTCCTCCAGCTGCTGCGCGATCTCGCGGAGGAAGTCGAACGTGAGCCCGTTGATGTGGCGGAGCTGGATCTTGCGGACCAGCGCGAACTTCCGGACGACGTCGTCGCGGGGGAGCAGCCGCCCCGTCCACGGCAGCGCCGTCTCGTCGTCCACGCTCGCCTCGACGTCGACGAAGTCCTCCCGGCTCAGCTCGTCCCCGTGGGGGTCGTAGACCGCCTTGAGCACCTGCGCCGAGTAGAGGATCTTGCCGTCGGGCTTGATCCAGACGCGGTCCGTGGGGCCGGTCTTGCGGCCGATGTTCTCGAGGTCGACCTCGGGGTCGCCGTCGACGAGCGCCTGGGCGAGCTCTTCGGCGTCCGGGTACCGCTCCCGGAGCGACGGGTAGTCGTGCCCCTCGGTCGCCTTGACGAGCCGCCAGCTCCGGACCCGCTCTCCGTCGCTGTCGGTGAAGTGGCGCCGCGGCGCGGACTTCGCCCCCTCCATCTGGACCTGGGCGTCGCGGTGCTTGCTGTCGGTGATTCCGATGTACCTGGGCATCCCGCGCCTCCCTACAGCATCCCGAAGTCGAAGTCGTCGGCGAACGGATCGCCGTCGGCGCCCTCGGCGGGGGGCGGCGCGTCGGGCTCGAGGAAGTCGAACCCGGCGGGGCGGCCGACCAGCGCGAAGCAGCCGTGCTCGTTGCCGACGAGGAAGCACGCCTGGTCGGCCCAGGACGTCCGGTAGTTGAAGCGCGTCTCGAAGATCGCACCGGCCGCGAGCTCGTCCCGGAGGCCGTCGTCCAGGTCGGCCTCGGCGAGCTCGTAGACGACCGGCGTGACGTGGTCGAGGAGCCGCGCCGCGTCGACCTTCTCCAACGTCACCTCGACCCCCAGCGTGGACGAAACCGAGTCCACCGGGTTGCCCTCCTCGTCGACCGCCTGGAGCGCGGACCGCTCCACCACGTCGAAGCCGTCGTCGAGGTACAGCTCGGCCGTCGACCCCGGCGGGAGCAGCGTCGACCCGTCCTCGGTGAGCATGCCCGCGACGCACTCGCGCCCGTCCTCGTCGACGATCAGCCGGCGCTTGCGGCCGTACAGCTTCTCGCGGTTCAGGCGGGCGATGTCGAACGAGCTGGTCGCGCCCCCCCAGGAGACGACGATCTGGCGGGCCATTGGCGGTATCCTCCCCGGTCTGGACGAGGGGTGTGAACGTGAGCGAGCAGGGATATTACCGATGGCCGACGGTCGCGGCGGGCCGGGTGGTGTTCGTCTCCGAGGACGACCTCTGGACGGTCCCCCCAAGCGGCGGCGTGGCCCGGCGGCTCACGGCGGGCAAGGGCGAGGCGAGCCGGCCTCACCTGTCGCCCGACGGCCGGCGGATCGCGTTCACGGCCGACGAGGACGGCCACCCCGAGGTGTACGTCATGGACGCCGAGGGCGGGGCCCCTCGCCGGCTGACCTGGCTGGGGTCGCAGTCGCTCGTGGTGGGGTGGACGCCGCAGGGCGAGATCGCGTTCACGACGATGGCGTACAGCCCCTTCTTCCGGGACTGGCGCCTCCACGCGGTGTCCCCCGAGGGGGGCGAGCCGCGCGCGCTGCCGTGGGGCTACGGGACGCGGATCGCGTGGGCCCCGGACGGGCAGCGGGTGGCGATCGGCTACCACGCCGAGGACCTCGCCCGGTGGAAGCGGTACCGGGGCGGGCGGCGCGGCGTCATCTGGGTCGATCCCCGCGGGGACGGCCGGTTCCGGCGGCTCTTCCAGACCGAGGCGCAGACCTGCTCGCCGCAGTGGCTGGCGGACGGCCGGGTGCTCTTCGTGTCGGACCACGAGGGGGTCGGGAACCTCTACACGCGGTCCCCCGACGGCGGCGACGTCCAGCGACTCACGGATCACGCCGAGCACTACGTGCGGTGGCCCGCGACCGACGGCGAGGTCGTCGTCTACGCGTGCGGCGGGGACCTCCGGCGGCTCGACCTCGCGACCGGCGAGGACGTCCGGATCGAGATCACCTACCGGAGCCCGGGGACGCAGCCGGCGGCGAAGTTCGTCGACCCGGTGCGGTACCTCCAGGACGTCGACCTCCACCCCGACGGCCGCGCGCTGGCGGCGGTGGTGCGGGGCAAGCCGGTGGTCCTGGGCGCGTGGGAGGGGCCGGCGCGGCAGCTGGGGGAGGTCCGCGACGGCTCGGTGCGGACCCGGATCGTCCGCTACGTCGACGACTCACGCCTCCTCGAGGTCAGCGACGCGACGGGGGAGGCCGGGTTCGCCATCCGGACGCTGGACACCGACGACGTCGCGCGGCTGGACCTCGGCGACGTGGGCCGCCCGCTGGAGGTCGCGGTGGACCCCACGGGATCGCGGTTCGCGTTCACCAACCACCGGTACCAGCTCGGCGTGGTGGAGCTGAACGGGCGGTCGCTGACGTGGGTGGACCGGTCGCCGGCGCACCGGATCTCGGGTCCGGCGTGGTCGGCCTGCGGCGGCTGGCTGGCGTGGTCGTGCCCGGTCTCCTCGGAGGGGGCGCGGTCGAAGATCCGGATCCGGTCCACCGCGGACGGCTCGATCACCGACGTGACCGACGGCCGCTACGGCGACGACGCGCCGGCGTGGGACCCGCGCGGCCGGTTCCTCTACTTCCTGTCGCGCCGGGAGTTCGATCCCGTCTACGACGCCGTCTACTTCGACCTGAACTTCACGTGGTCGCAGCGGCCGTACGCGGTGACGCTCCGGGCCGACCTCCCGTCCCCGTTCCGTCCGCCGCCTCGCCCGCTGAAGGGAGAGGACGAGGGGAAGGGGACGAACGACGCCGAGGAGGGCCCGACGGACGTCGATCTCGCCGGGATCGCGGATCGGATCGTCCCCTTCGACGTCCCCCAGGGCCGGTTCACGCGGCTGCTCGGCCTGCGCGACGGGGTGCTCCTCGTCGAGGAGCCCGTGGAGGGGTCGATGCGGGTCAACTGGCGGGACACGGGCCCGCCGCCGGCGAAGCGGAACCTCAAGCTGTTCGACCTCGAGGAGCAGGCCTACGGGACGCTCCACGAGGGCGTCACGGACGCGGCGCTGGACCGGCGCGGCAAGACCCTGATGCTGCGCGTGAGGAACCGACTGCGCCTCCTCCCCGCTCCCCGGAAGCTCCCCCTGAAGCCGGCCCCGAAGCCGTCCGAGGAGGCGGGGCGGCGGTCCGGGTGGGTGGACCTGAAGCGGGTCTCCGTGGCCGTCGAGCCGCGCGCCGAGTGGAGGCAGATGGCGCGCGAGACCTGGCGCCTGATGCGGGACCACTTCTGGAACGCGGAGCTGTCGGGGGTGGACTGGGACGCGATGTGGGACCGGCACGCCCCGCTGCTGGACCGGATCGGCTCGCGGGCGGAGTACAGCGACCTGATCTGGTGCCTTGTCGGGGAGACGGGGACGTCGCACTGCTACGAGATGCTCGGCGACTACCGGCCGCGGCCGTCGTGGACGGTGGGGCGGCTGGGGGCGCGGCTGAGCTGGGACGCCGGCGCGGGCGGGTACCGGGTCGACGAGGTCGTCCGGGGGGAGCCCGGCGACGCCGGCCGGAGCTCGCCGCTGCTGGCCCCCGGCGTGGGCGTGAGCGCTGGACAGGTCGTCACTCACGTCAACGGAGCGCGCGTTTCGGAGGACGTCCCGCCGGGGCGGCTGCTGATCGACAAGGCGGGGCGCGAGGTCTCGCTCACGGTCGCTCACGCGGGCGCGTCGCGGACCGTGAGCGTGAGCCTGCTCGGCGACGCGATGCCGCTGTACTACCGCGACTGGGTGCTCGCCAACCGGCGCCGGGTCCACGCCGAGACGGAGGGGCGGGTCGGTTACGTCCACGTCCCCGACATGGGGGCGACGGGGTACAGCGAGTTCCACCGGGACTACCTCGGCGAGGTGGAGCGGGACGCGCTGATCGTGGACGTCCGCTACAACCGCGGCGGGCACGTGAGCCAGCTCCTGATCGAGAAGCTCGCGCGGCGGATCGTGGGGTGGGACCTGAACCGGCACGGGGTCCCCTACAGTTACCCGTCGCACGCCCCGCGGGGGCCGCTGGTGGCCCTCACGAACGCGTTCGCGGGGAGCGACGGCGACATCTTCAGCCACGTCTGGAAGCTGAACCGGCTGGGGCCCCTGCTCGGGGAGCGGACGTGGGGCGGGGTGGTCGGGATCTGGCCGCGCCACGTGCACGTGGACGGGTCGCTGACGACGCAGCCGGAGTTCGCGTTCTGGTTCGAGGACGTCGGGTTCGGGGTGGAGAACTACGGGACGGAGCCCACCGAGGAGGTGGTGCTCGGCCCCGAGGACCAGGCGGCGGGGCGGGACCCGCAGCTGGCGGCCGGCATCGCGCGGGTGCTGGAGCTGCTCGCGGACGCGCCTCCGGTGCCGCCGGCGATGCGGCCGGGGAGCTGAGGGCGTCGTGAGCGGGAAGACCGTCCTGATCTGGATCCTCGTGATGGCGGTCCTCGTGCCGCTGATCGTGGGCCTCTACAAGTGGCGCGACGTCCGCCGGGCGAAGTGGGAGGCGACGTGGGGGGACGAGGCGGCGGCCATCGGTCTGACGTGGGCGATCGAGGGGGAGGCCCGCGCCGAGGCGCCGTTCCCGGGGCGGCTGGGGCTGATGGGGACGTGCCGCGGTCGCACCGTCGAGGTCTCGCAGCACCACTTCAGCGGCAACACCGAGGGCGACCCGGGGACGTGGGTGACGAAGGTCGGCGTCAAGGTGAAGGCGAGGTCCGCCGACGGGCTCCCGAAGTCGCTCAAGAAGAAGGCGTACCAGCCCCCCGCGATCAGCCGCGGCTGGCTGGTGGTCCAGCGCAAGGGGAAGCACCGCAAGGCGGGGCAGCTGTCCGGGCTGGTGAACGAGGTCTGCGACGCGGCGGAGGGGCTGGAGGCGGGGTAGCCGCCGGGTCGTCCGCCGCCGCCGCTCAGGGCTCCTCGCGGAACGTGTCGCGGTAGTGCTTGTCGACGAGGTCGGCGACGACGTCGAGCTGCTGGTTCCGGAGGGCCGTGGCGCCCGCGCGGAGGGTGGCGCGGGCGTCGTCCTCCATCCCGAGGCCCATCTGGCACTGCGAGGCGAGGATGGTGCCGTCGGCGAAGGCGGACGCGTTGCCGATGGCGGCGGCGGCCTGGGCGGCCTTCACGGCGTGGTCGACGCCCTGGGCGTAGGCGCCGGACGTGAAGTCGAGGCGGGACAGGACCATCAGGGCGACGGGGACGTTGAGCGGGTTGAGGCGGGCGGCGAGGGCCTGCTCGAGGGCCTTGCGGGCGCCGGCGGCGTCGCCCTGGCCGGCGAGGAGGTTGCCGAGGGCGTAGGCGGCGTCGGCGAGGCGGACGTCGTCGTCGTACTCGGACGCGGTCCGGCGGGCGAGGCGGAGCCAGGAGACGGCCCCGCGGGGGATGCCCCGGAGCTGCTGGCAGGCGGCGACGGCCATGCACGCCTGGTAGTGCTCGTGGGCGACGGCGTCCCCGCGGCAGAGCCCGACGGCGCGGCGCAGGGCGGGGTCGGCCTTCTCGTAGACCTTGGTGTCGAGGTACAGCTCGCCTTCGAGGAGCGCGAGCTGGAGGCGGGTGCGGCGGTGCTTCCCCTTGACGGCGGGGCGGGTGCCGGCGAGGAGCTCGGCGGCGTGGCCGGTCTTGAGGGTCCGGACGAGGAGGCGGCCGGCGAGGAGGCGGGCCTGGAGCTCGAGGTCGGTGTCCTCGACGAAGCGCCGCCCGGCGGCCTGGACGTCCTCGATGGCCGCGGCGAGCTCGTACGAGGCGACGGTCCCCTCCTGGGACAGGGCGATGGACGCGAGCGCCATCCGGAGCTCGGTCCGGCGGAGGAGGGCGCGGCCGGCGATGAGGTCGTCGTCGTGGAGGCAGAGGGCGTCGAGGGACTCCCGGACGCGGGCGGCGTCGGGGCCGAGGAGGGGGGAGCGCTCGGCGGAGACGAGGGCGTCGGGGACGGGGGTCGTCATCGGCGCGGAGCCTAGCCGAAGCGGGAGGCGGCTTCCCGGAGGGCGCAGCGGACGACGTCCTCGAAGGCGGCGACGTCGGCCTGGGCCTCGGACGAGATGGCGTACTCCTCGCCGAGGATGCGCTCGAAGACGTCGGCGCCGGCGCCGGCGGCGAGGGCGGCGTCGAGGGCGTCGAGGCGGGCCCGGCGGGCGTCCATGCGGGCGCGCAGGGCGGCGGTCTGGTGCTCGAAGATGGCGGAGACGGCGGCGGCCTCGGCGGGGTCGTGCCCGGCGGCGGCGATGTCGGCGGCGAGGTCGGTGACGGTCCGCTGCGCCAGGGCGGCGGCGCGTCCCTCCAGCTCGTCGACGGTCCGCCGCGTGAGCACCAGCCCCTCGCGGTACCCGGCGGTGAGGGAGTCGTCCGCGGGCGCCGCCTCGGGCTCGACCCCATAGGCCCGACGCAGCGCGCTCACGGTCTCCTGGTGGAGCTCCAGCCGGACCTCCCCCCGGACCCGCAGCAGCATGTCCGGCGGCACCGGGGGGGCGGGATCCATGGAAGCGACGACGGCGTCGAGGTCTCCGTCGACGAAGAACCGCACGACGGAGTCCCCCTCGAGCGAGTGCGTGTCGATGACCCAGGAGACGCCGGGGAGGAACTCGCCGTCCAGCGCGCGCTCGACGAGGCGGTCGACGACGCGACGGGCGAGATCCGGGAAGGGGGGTGAGGTCACGGGGCGCGCGTTACCGCGGCGCCAGCTGCACCACGACGTCGTAGGACGCCCGCCCGCCGAAGGCTCCGCTCGCCTTGAGCTGCAGCTCCTCGGTCTCGGACTTCTGCACACCGGCCGCGCTCCCGCCGCCGGCCATCTTGTCGAGGATCGGCTCGGCGCTCTTGCCCGCGACGACCGCGTCGGCGACCGCGTCGGCGTGCTGCTCGTACTTGTCGCCCGCCTTGCCGACGCCGCCGCTGAGGCTCACGCCGGACCGCTGCTGGGCCACGTGGGCCGCCTCGTGGGCCGCCGTGTGGAGGTCCGCGCCGCCCGACGCGAAGGCGACGTCGTTGCCCGTCGCGTACGCCCGCGCGCCCATCGACTTGGCCGCCGCGTCCGCCTGGCCGCCGGTGTGCGCGCGGATGCCGCCGACATCGTGCCGGCCGAAGCTCTCCTGGATCTTCGCCGCGTGCGGCAGCTTCCCGCCGCCGCCCGACGTCCCCGCCGCCGCGGCCGCGTGGACGTCCATCCCGCCGCCGCCGCCCGACGACGCCTTCTGCTGCACGCCCGCGTCGCCCGCGTCGCCGCCCGCGTTCGGGTCCTTCCCGACGTACTTCGGGTTCTTCAGCAGCTTGCTCGCCTTCTTCAGGTCCTTCTTCCGGATCTTCCCGGTCGAGGCGGGGTAGTCGAAGAGCGGTGTGAGCGGACCGTGAGTGACGGACTGGATGAGCGCGGCGGCCTCGCGGACCCACTTCGGGAGCGGCTTCAGGTCGGCGCTGAGGTGCGCGTCCCAGTTGATCAGGACCTCCTTGATGAGGCCCCACACGCGCCGCTTCTGGATCTTCTTCGGGTCCTTCCCGACGATCCGCTGCATCCGCTTGAGGACGTCCTTCTGCTCGGCCTTCAGCGCCGTCCGCGCGTCGCCTCCGCCCGCCATCTGGACCACCGGCTCGCCCGCCGGCATCAGCTGGACCGGAGCGGGGGCCGGCTCGGGGGCGGGGGGCGCCGCGGGGCCCGCCGCGTCCTTCTTCTGGAGGTCCGACGTGTTCGACGACGACTGGAGCGCGTCCGCCGCCGCGGCCAGGATCCCCGCCGCCTCGGTCATCGCCTCGTTGACGAGCGCCTCGAACGCCAGCGCGTCCGCGTCCGCCTCGCCCGCGATCCGCGACAGGTCGCCGCCGATGCGGGTGATCTGGTCGGCCACCAGCGCGTAGCGGGCCCCGCTGAGCCCCTGGACCTCCGCCGCCAGCGACGCCAGCTGCGACCGCCGCCCGTCGTTCCGGCCCACCAGCGCGTTGTAGTCACCCTCGATGGCCGTCGCGATGCCGCCCAGGTCGATGCCCGACTGGGCCGAGTCCGACATCAGCGCGGCGGTCGCCTGGGACGCCGCCTGGGCCGCGTCGCCCTCGAGCTGGTCCAGCCCGGTGGCCGTCGTGTCCGCCGCCGCCTCGAGCCAGCTGAGGACCTCGGGGTCGACCTCGGGGCCGCCCTCGTAGGCCTCGTCGACGCACTCGCCGTACTCCTCCTGCCACGCCTGCGTGCAGCTGAGGACCTCCTCCTCCTCCGACGCGAGCTGGCTGTCCAGGGACATCAGCTGGGCGTCCAGAGCGTCCGCCTGGCCGACCGCCGCCTGCCCCTCGGAGATGGCGGTCGACGCGTCCGCGCTCGCCGTCGCCGCGTCGCTGTGCGCCCGCGCCGCCTCGCCCGAGACCTCCGTCGCGCGGCCCTGCGTGTCCGTCGTCCGGCCCTGCGCGATCGCCAGCGCCTCCTGCTCCTCGGCGAGCTTGGAGTCGATGTCGTCCACCCCCATGAAGAAGGCGACGACCTTGAGGATGATGTCCGCGACGAAGTCGCGGATCGCGTCGAGCGCCGCGCCGACCTTGCTGAACACCTTCTCCTGGAACCAGTTCGCGACCCGGTCGAACCAGGACGTCGACTTCTTCGGCTTGGGCATCGACGCCGCGCCGGCCTCGGCGTTCTTGGCGTCCGCGTCGCTCTGGAGGGAGTTGGTCTCGCCCTTGAGGTTGCCGACCTCCGAGGCCCCCTTGTTCGTCTCGTCGATGCCGCGCTGCGCGTCCGCGTGCATGACCCCCAGCCCCTCCTGGTGGCCCGCGACCTGCTCGTCCAGCGCGCTGGCGTGAGCCTCGTGCTGGTCGGCCGCGACCTGGAGCTGCTGCCCGCCCTCGATGGCCGTCTGCCCCTCGATCCGCTGGGCGTCCACGTGCGCGCGCGCCGCGGCGATCTCCGAGCGGCGACCGGCCAGCTCCTCGAGCTCGTTGCGCCCGCGCTCGGGCGCCGGGACGTGCTGCGGATCGGGCTGGTTCGGCGTGCTCGCGAGGTGCGCCTCGACCGTCGCGGCGAGGTCCGCCGTGATGGACGCGGACGTGCTCTCGGACGCCTTGCAGCCGCGGATGGCGTCGGCGTCCCGCGCGGTGTTGTCTGCGAACCGGCCCTTGATGTCGCTGATCGCGATGCGCGTGAGCGCGGACTTCAGCAGCATCTCGCCGCCGGCCCGCGCGAGCTGGCCCTGCAGCGTCGACTGGAGCATCGCCCGCGTCGTCCCCGCGGTGGACAGCGTGATGCCGGTGCCGGCGCCGGCCTGGCCGAGCGACTGGAGCCCCTGGTAGGCGGCCCCGCGCGCGACGCGACCGTCCGACGCGCCCAGCGCCGAGCTCCAGCCCTTCATGCCGTCGCCGTAGCCGTTCGCGCGCGTCATCCCCTTGGTGATGCCCTTGACGCCGAGGACCATCAGCACGCCGATGCCGTCGGCCACGAACGCGCCCACGTCCTGCTGGTACTGCGCGTACAGGTCGGCCACGTTGTCGGCCCCGTCCTTGATCGCGGAGACGAGCTGGATCGCGGACAGGATGGACGTCAGGAGGGCGAACGCGGTCGCCGCGATGCCGGCCCAGAAGCTGATCGTCCCGCAGATCCCGGCGACGGACGCCAGCGCCGCGCCGACGGGGGCGAGCGGCGGGAAGAGGCCGATGAGCGAGAGGATCCCGCACGTCAGGCCGATGGCGCTGCTGACCGACAGGACCGTCTCGGAGACCGCGCGGAGGGTGTCGAGGACCTTGATGGTCGTCGCCAGCGCGCCCTCGCCGCGGTCCTTCGTCGCCGCGTCCATGATCTTGTCGACGCCCGCGCCGACGCCCCACAGGTTGTCGAACGCGAAGCCGCCCCGGTCGCTGTTGTAGCCGATCAGGGGGCCGAAGCAGTTGGCCATGAACCCCCACGTCGTGCCGAGCAGGTTCTCGGCCGCCATGGACGGGTCGTTGTGGGCGGGGCCGGCGCCGTCGAGCGCAGCGTCGGACGGGCGCGGGCCGGGAGGCGCGTTGGGATCCAGCGGCGTCGAGATCGGCGTCTCGACGGCCGAGGGGTCCAGGCACATGAGCTCGTCCTGCCCGGGGCCCGGGGTCGCGGGGGCGGGCTGGCTCATGTCCGGGTTGGGGCCGACCGGCGGCGTGGGGGCGTCGTTCCCCTGGCCCTGGGACTCACCCTGCTGCTGCGTGCTCGCGATCTCGTCGGCCGCGCTGAGCTCGCCGGCCTCCGGCTCACGGTCCTCGTCGCCGCCGTCCAGCTGGACCGCACGCTTCTGGATTCCTGAGTGAGTTCCTGCACTCACGCCACCTGTGAAGGCATCCAGGAGGGGCTCCGCGGAGCGCCCCGCGACGACCGCGTCGGCGACCGCGTCGGCGTGAGTCTCGTACTTGTCGCCGGCCTTGCCGACGCCGCCGGCCAGGCTCACGCCGTGAGCCTGCTGGACGACGTGAGCCGCCTCGTGAGCCGCCGTGTGGAGGTCGGGCGTCCCCGCGAAGGCGACGTCCGAGCCGGTCGCGAAGGCGGCGGCGCCGATGGCGTGAGCCGCGGACGTCGGCCCTGCGCCGGTGTGAGCCTTGATGCCGGAGACGTCGTGCTTGCCGAAGGACTTCTGGATCTGCGACCCGTAGGGGAGGGGACCGCCCGCGCCGGAGGTCCCCTTCGCCGCCTCCGTGTGGACGTCGACGTCGGGCTGCTTGCCGCCGGGTCCGGGCGCGTTCTGGACGGAGCCGGACTGGGCGGCCTGGCGCTGCGGCTGCTCGTCGGGGAAGAAGCTGAGGAACGTGTCCTTCAGCCAGCCCGCCCCGGCCTTGACGGCGTCCTTGATCGAGCCCTTGAGCCACTTGCTCGTGAGCTGCTCGGGGACGCGGCGCAGGGCCGAGATGAACGTCGAGTTGAGCGCCTTCAGCCCGCTGTCGCGGAGGACCGGGTTGATGTGCTGGCCGACCAGGCTCTGGAACGAGTTCCAGCTCGGCATCTTCCCGCGGAAGAAGTTCGCGATCTTGCCGCCGAGGCCGCTCTTGCCGTCGGCCCCCCGCATGATGCGGTTCAGCCCCATGTTCAGGACGACGGTGATGCCGAGGTCGAGGAGGCTGAAGTCCTTGAAGAAGCCCTGACCCACGCCGTCGAGCCAGTCCATCTGGTTCATGGCGAGGTTGGTGAAGTAGTCGCGCAGCCCCATCAGGGCGCCCTGCGCCCAGACGCTCATGCCGCCCGTGAGGACCGTGATCGCGCCGGTGACGGCGCCGACGATGCCGCCCTTGAGGTACTCGCGCCAGTTCGTGATGGAGAAGGTGCCGCTGAAGGCGTCCTTGAAGGCGACGAACGCGGCGCCGGCGATGAAGCCGATGGCGGCGCCGAGGAGGACCTTGGCGAGGAGCCCGCCGGCGGCGATGCCGAGCGCGCCGAGGAGCGCGGGGCCGGCGAAGATGACGAGGGCGACGAGCGCGACGACGCAGACGATGACGAGGAGGACGGCGCCGAGGCGGCCCCAGAAGCCGGACTTGATCTTGCCCGCCGCCTTGTCGGCCTCCTCCTTGATCTGGGCGGGGAGCTTGCCGAGGGCCTCCTGGAGGACGTCGGCCAGGCCGGTGGCGGCCTGCCTCAGATCGCCCAGCAGCTCGTCGACCTGGCCGCCCATCTCCTCACGCGCGCGTCTGATCACGGCTTCGGCGGCGGCCATGACCTGGGTGACGAGGTCGTCGAACTGGCCCAGCGCGCCGGAGACGAAGTCGCTCAGCGTGGACGCGAGCTGCTCGAGCGACTGGGACAGCCCCTCGGAGAACTGGCTGACGAACCGGTTGGCGAGGTCGATCGCGGCGGCGACGAGCTGGTCGAGGCTCTGGACGCCCTGGCTGGCGAGGGCGGCGAGGTTGCCGCTGAGCTCACGGTAGAGATCGTCGAGCGCCTGGGCGGCGTCGTTGTCGAGGATCTGCTGGATGAGCGCCTCGATCTCCTCGGACAGGTCGCCCGACGCCGGCGCGTCCTGCCCGGCGAGCTGCTGCTGGAGCGCGGCGGCCTCGGCGGCGAGGGCCTCGGCGCGCCCCTCCCCGGCCTCCTCCCGGGCGGTCCGGCCGGCCTCGGCGGCGGCGAGGAGCTGCTCCTCGATCGCGCCCGCGGTGTCCTCGACGAGCTGGAGCATCGCGCGCTCCTGATCGTCCAGCGCCGTGAGCGCGGCGGCCTCGGCGTCGTCGATGGACTGCTTGACGGGGACGCCGGTCTCGTCGGCCTGCGTGAGGAGCGACGCGGTCGTCTCCGCGACGGTGCCGGCGATGTCCGCCGACTGCTGGGCGAGCTGGTCGAGGACGGGCTGGAGCAGCGTCTCGATGGTGGGTCGGACCTGGGCGTGGAGGCCGGCGAACTCGTCGGCGGCGGTGTTCGCCTTCTCGATGAGCTCTTCGGCCGTGCTCTGCCCCACGGAGCGGGCGGCGTCGGCGCGGGCCTTGGCGCGCTTGGCGTCGAGATCGGTGACGCCGGTCCGGCCGGCGTACTTCGTCGCCCACTCCTCGGCCACGGAGCGCGCCTGGGCGGCGGCGTCCTGGCCCGACTGGCGCATGGCGGCGACGGTGTTGGTGGCCTCGGCCTCGGCCGACGAGATGACCCCTTCGACCTCGGCGGTGTAGTTGCTGGCCGCCTCGGACAGGGCCTGCTGGGCGCGCTGGATGGCGGACGCGCCGGCCGCCTCGATCTCGGCCTTGGCGGACTCGGTGTAGACGTCGACCTGGCCGCGCGCGGCCTCGGCGGCGGCGGTGGCGGCGGCGCGGGCGTCGGCGAAGGCGGTGGAGACGCTCGCGGCGGCCGAGGAGGCGGCGGTCTGGATGGCGCCGACGTGGCCCTCGGCCTCGGACTGGAGGCTGTCGCCGAGGGACGTCGCGGTGGCCCGGACCTGGGACTGGGCGCCCGTGAGCGCGGTGCCGATCTGGGCGATGCCGGCCTCGATCTGGGCCTGGAAGGAGTTCGGATCGGCCCCGAGGGTGGCCTGGAAGAGCTGCTCGGCGGCGGGGATGGAGGTCCCCTGCGGCGAGGACAGGCCGGGGTTGATGGTGGCGTCGCCGGCCTGAGTGACGTTGCCGGTCGGCGTGCTCACGGGCGCGGGGGTGGGGTTCGACGGCGTCGGCCCGCCGCTGACGCTCGCGCCGCCGGGGGTGGTCGAGTCGAAGCTGCCGTCGGACGGCTCGATGGACTGGTTGGGGACGGTGGTGTCGACCGGCGGGGGGCCGTCGCCGCCCTGGACGTCGATGTTCCCCTCGGTCTGGACGTCGGGGTCGGGGACCGTCTCCTGCTCGACCTCGCCGTCGCGCTGGACGGCCTTCGCCTGCACCCCGCCGGCGCCGGAGCCCGAGCCGACGAACGCGTCGAGGAGCGGCTCGGCGGACTCGCCGCGGACGACCGCGTCAGCCACCGCGTCGGCGTGCTGCTCGTACTTGTCGCCGGCCCGCCCGACCTCGCCCTTGAGGCTCACGCCGTGGCGCTGCTGGACGACGTGGGCCGCCTCGTGCGCCGCGGTGTGGAGGTCCGGCGTCCCCGCGAAGGCGACGTCCGTCCCCGTCGCGTACGCGCGGGCGCCCATGTCCTTGGCTGCGGCGGTGGCGTCCGGTCCGGTGTGCGCCTTGACCCCGCTGACGTCGTGGCGGCCGAAGGACTCCTGGATCCGGTCGCCGTGCGGCAGCGGACCGCCCGAGCCGGCGATCCCGCGCGCGGCGGCGGCCTGGACGACCTCCTCCGACGGGCCGTCGGCGCCCTTCTTCTGGGTCGGGACCTTCCGCGAGCCGTACAGGCACGACCAGACCGTCTCGCGGTGGTTGTAGACCCACGCCTTGAAGGACTTGACGTCCAGGTTCTTGAAGAAGCCCGTGCCGAGGACGCCGTCGTCCATGGGGACGGACTTCTTGGCGGCGGCCCCGAACTTGTCCGCGAACGACTCGAAGTAGTCGACGACGGAGCCGGGCGGGGAGGGGACGCCCCCCGGACCGCCGGAGTGCATCACCGCCGTCATGAAGATCCACATGGGCTCGCCGCCCGGGTCCGCGCCCGGGTAGTACTGCCCGTCCATCCCCATCTCGGCGGCCAGGTCGTTCAGCTTGATCAGCTCGACCTGGAGCTTGCCCATCAGCGCCGTGATCGCCTTGAGCATCGGCCCGATGTGGGCCGTGAACAGCGACATCGTCGGCGTCATGACGAGGCCGGCGACCGACATCGTGTTCTCGAGGGCGGCCATCCCCTCGAAGCCGCTCCCCTTGGTCATCGTGGTCTCGCTGGACCAGTCGACGATGATGTTGGCGACCGACACGCCCTTGCCGAGGAGGCCCGGGAGCTCGCTCTTGAGGAACCAGCCGGGGCTCCCGCCGGTCCACCCGCCGAGGGCCTGGTGGGCGGTGTTGATCTCGACGGCGAGGTTCGCGAGCCCGTCGATCGTCTGCCCCGCGAAGGCGATGTCGGCGTTGCTGGCGTTGCTCAGGAACGCGGCCCGCATGGCGTCCTGGGCGGCCTTCTCGGCGGCCTTCGCCTCACGCTCGGCCTTCCGCAGGCCGGCCTTGGCCTCCTTGAGGTCCAGCTTGAACGCGTCCTGCATCCAGCCGAGCCGCTTCTCCAGGTGCTTGACCTGCTTGTCGATCTCCTTGGCCTGCTGGTCGGAGATCGGGAGCTCCCAGTTGCCCGCGGCCTTGCCCCAGCCGGACGTCGCGTCGGTGAACTTGTCCCACTCGTCGCGCCAGTCGTCGTAGGACTTGGCGTAGCGGTGGGCGGGCTTCTCGTCCGAGGGGAAGAGGTCCGACGTGCGGAAGAACAGCTCGGCGCCGACGTCGGAGACGAACCCGGCGGCGGCGTCGTACGTGCTGACGTCGTAGGTCCCGTTGAACTTGAACTGCTTCCCCATCTTGATCGTCTGGCCGCGGACGGGCAGCGCCTCGAGCTCTTCGAGGAGCTTCTCGGTGCTGTCCCAGGCGGTGATGACGGGGGCGAAGGTGCCTCCGATGGTGAAGAGGTCGCTCCCGGCGAAGTCGGTCTGGATCTTCGTCCAGGCCTTGATCTCCGCCTGCAGCGGCGCGACGTGCTTGCTCGGGCCGGTCTCCAGGAGCGTCAGGATCGGGTTCAGGCGCGCCATCACCCGCTTGGCGAGGGACGCGACGTCCTTCTGCTTGATCAGGACGAGGTCGCCCTGGAGGCTGATCTTCAGCTTCGGGAAGTCCCAGGTCGCGCCGATCCAGCAGTTCGACAGGTCGGTGGAGAAGTCGTAGACGACCTTCTCGGCCGAGGCGAGCAGCTTCGACAGGGCCTTGCCGTCGCTCATGTTCAGGCGGTCGGTGTCGCCGCCCCACGCGATCATCTTGCCGTCGAGGGCGTCGGCGACGTCCATCAGCTTCGTGTAGTAGGGGTCCTTGCTGTCGACCCACTGCACGATGCTGTCGACGAAGGTCCAGGCGTCCCCGGCGAGGGTCGAAGCGTCGTCGTAGCTGGTCAGCACCGACGGCTTCATCGTCTTGTCCTGGAGCGACCAGGGGGACAGGAACGTGGAGTCGATGGAGATGACGGGGCCTTCGCCCCCACCGTTCATCTGGACGGGCGCGGCCTTCGCCTGGACGCCGCGCGCGCGACCCGAGGCCCGGCCGACGAAGGAGTCGAGCAGCGGCTCGGCGGAGTCCCCGCGGACGACGGCGTCGGCGACGGCGTCGGCGTGCAGTTCGTACCGGTCGCCGGGCGACCCGACCCCGCCGGGGAGCGAGACGCCGTGCGCCTGCTGCACGACGTGAGCGGCCTCGTGCGCGGCGGTGTGCAGGTCCGGCGTCTTCGCGAACACGACGTCGGTGCCGGTGGCGTACGCCGTCGCGCCCATCGCCTTGCCCGCCTCGGCGGCGGCGGGGCCGGTGTGGGCGGTGATCCCGGAGATGTCGTGGGCCCCGAAGAGCTCCTGGATGCGGGACGCGAACGGGAGGGAGCCGGACGGAGACTCCAGGCCCGCGACCGCGGCCGCCAGGGCGTCCCCGCTGCCGGCGCTCTCCGCCCGCTTCTGGACCATGAGGCCGCCGGTCGAGTTGCCGCCCTTGACGCGGACGTACACCTCCGCCAGCGCCTTGATGGTCTCGGGCTGCTTCAGGTAGTTGGTGACGTAGTGCGGGGCCATCGGGTCGAGGCCCGGGTTGCTGTTGTCGAGGAGCGTGTGCTCCCTCCCGATGCCCGCGTTCTTCTCGCTGTCGGTGGCGATCCCCTTGGACCGCAGCACCTCCGTGATCATGTGGGCCATCTTCGCGTCGGACGTGCCCGTGGCGACGATGTCGCTGCCGTGATCGACGCGGTGGAGGTTGTTGAACCACTCCGGCCACTGGCTGTTGCTCGCCGCCCCGCCCAGCGCGGTGACCCGGACCTTCCGGTTGATGTACTTCTTCGCCCAGACGCTGGCCATCGCCCCGGCCATCATCTCCTGCGCGAAGTTCTCCTCACCCTTGGGGGTGTTCCCGAGGATCCCCTTGAGCTGGCTCCGGACCACCTTGACCGTGGCCGCGTACCCCTCCGCGCCGGCGTCGCCCGACGGAGCGGCGCCGTCGGCGATGCGCTGGAACATCTCCGGGGAGCTGAAGTTCTCGACCAGCCCCTCCAGCGCCTTCGCGACCATCATCGTGCCCTGGCTGTGGGCCACGACGTGGATGGTCGGCGCCTCCGACCGCGCGAGGATCCCGTACAGCCGGCTCCGGACGTGCTCGACCTCGCCCTGAGGCATCTTCGGAGCGACCTTCTGCTCGGCGCACTGCACGAGGTCCGAGACCGCGCCCTCGCTCGGGTTGTACAGGAGCGTGACGTCGTCCCCGAGCAGCTTGGCGAGCTGCTGCGCGGTCTCCGCTGCGCTGGCGTAGTCGTTGAGGACCCCGTTGACGAAGAAGGTCTGCACGTCGCCGGCGACCGCGTTCTTGCGCCCTGCCTTCGCCTCGCTCTCGAGCCAGAGCCCCTTCTCGGCGATGTAGCCGTTGAGGAACTCGGCCGCGTCCTCGATCCGCTCCCCGATGTCCTCGACCGTGTCCTCGGAGACGTCCTTGCCGAGGAAGGTCACGGCCCCGCGCGCCAGCGTGTTCACCTTGGAGACGACCTTGAGGGCCGGGCCCGGGAGCGTGTTGTCCCGGAGCATCATCGACGTGCTCTTCGCCAGCTTCTGCGCGGACGCGATCGTCTCCGCCTTCGTCCGCTTCCGGTTGAGCTCCTTCATCGCCTGCCGGACCTGGCGATCGGTCGCGTCCGGCATTCCGGGGCCGATCCGGGCGGCCTTCGGCATCGCCTCGAGCCGCGCCGCCTTCCTCGCCGTGGGGCTCGGGGCCGCCTTCGTCTCCACCGGAGTGCCGTCCGCGGCGGCCTCACGCTTGGCGCGGGCGAACTCGGCGCGGCCGACGCTCACCACCTCGCCCGCGACCTGGTCCGCCTCGACCTCGATCGCGTCGTCCGGCTCGCTGACGCTGCTGCTCTTGCGCGGCTTCTCGGTCGCTTCGCCCGCCTGGACCACGTGGGTCAGCTCGTGGGCGAGGAGGAAGTCACCCTCCTTCGTGCCCGGCTTGTACTGGCCCGCCGCGAACGTCACGTCCGCCCCCAGCGCGAACGCGTGCGCCATCAGCGCCTTGCTCAGCGCGTCCGCCTTGGGACCCGTGTGGATGCGGACGTTGCCCAGGTTCAGGCCGAACCGCCACTCCATGTACTCGCGGGTCTCCGCGTCGAGCGGGCGGCCCGCTCCCATGGCCTCCTGGACCTGCTTCAGGTCCACCTCGGGCGCACCGCCCGACGGGTCGTAGGCCACGTCGATCCCCGCCGCCTCGTCGTGCACCACGATCGGCGCCTCGTCCGCCGCGTCGCGCGCGATCTGCTCGTCCGCCGCGTCCCGCGCCAGCAGCTGCGCCGCCAGCGCCTCGCCCGGCGCCGGACCCTCGGCTCGGGCCACGAACTCGCCCGCCGTGCCGTCCAGGATCGAACGCGTCGCGCTGTTCCCGAGCCCCTTGCCGAGGTCGAACGCCTGCCCGTCCGTCAGCGACCACGCCCGCCGGGCCTCCTCCTCGCGGTGGCGGCTCAGCGTCTGCGTCTGATCCTGCGACGGGGGCGTCGGCAGGCGCGGGGAGGCCGCCGCCCACGTCTGGGACGCGGACAGGTATTCAGCGTAGCGCTGCGTGCGCTTCCGCTGGAGTTCTTCCTCCTGCTGTCTGCCGAGCTGTTCTTTCATCGTCCGGGGGCACCTGTTCAAGTGTGCAATTCCGACCGAAGAATACTAACCACTCACGCGCGCGTAAGAAACCAAGAAACGCGCGGGGCCCTACGACGGCTCCTCGCTGAGCGCCCCCGGACCGGCCCGATCCGCGATCGCCAACCCGCCCGCGTCCCCCGCTTCGGCGCTCACCGCGAGCCGCCCGCGGCGCCCCTCCAGCATCGCCTCGAACCGCGCCGCCGCGTCCGGTCGGTGCAGCGCCCGCGCCGCCACCAGCCCGAACCGGGGGTCGTCCCCCGCCACCAGCGCCGGCCCCAGCGCGGCCGCCTCGTCGCTCGTCCCGAACTCCCCCAGCAACGCCGCCACCGCCGCCTCGCGGACCGCCGGCGCCGCTTCCGTCTCGTAGCGCTGGACCAGCCGCCGGGGGACCTCCTCGCCCGCCGCCACCAGCGCGTCGACCACCGCGATCACCTCCTTCGCGCGGTCGAGCAGCGGATCGTCCGCGCCGTCACCGCCCCCCTCGTCCGCCCACGTCATTCGGAGCATCCCGTCCACGAGCTCCGCCCGCGCCGCGGAGCGCACCAGCGCGCCGAACGACCGCCGCCCGTCCGCGTCCAGCGCCGCCAGCACCGCCCCCGCCGAGCCCGGCTCGCACCGCCACGCCTCGTCCAGCGCCGGATCGCCCGACGGCGCCGCCTCGTCGGCCCGCCCCGAGCGCCCCTCCAACGCCCGCGAGAGGCGCCGGTGACCGATCCCGATCGAGATCGCCCCGTCCTCCTCCCGCCGCACGTCCCGCACCAGCGCCCGGTCGTTCCGGAACCACATCAGCGCCTGCTGGACCGCTGCCACGCGGTCGTCCAGGGGACCGTCCCGGCTCCCCAGCAGTCCCTTCCACCACCCTGCGAAGGGGAGCAGCACCAGCCCCGCGATCAGCGACCCGACGAAGACCTGCGCGAGCTGCTCGTCCGTCGGGTCGAACCCCACCGCCGCCACCACCGTGGCCGCGATGGGGAGCCCCACCAGGAGCCACATCGCCGGCCCCTCCCAGGCGCCCCCGTACTCGTACTGCGTCTCCATCGATGGGCGAAGGGTACAATGCGGACCCGCTGGACACGCGCCCCGAGCTCAGCCTCTTCGTGCCGTTCTACGACGAGGAGGACTCGCTCCCCGTCGCCGTCGAGGCCGCCTTGGCCATGCTCGCGTCCACCGGCCGAAGCCACGAGCTCATCCTCGTCGACGACGGCTCCACCGACGGGTCCGCCGCGATCGCCGACCGCGCCGCCGCCGACCACGACGCCGTCCGCGTCGCCCGCCACGAGGTCAACCGCGGCTACGGCGCCGCCCTCTGCACCGGGTTCGCGGAGGCTCTCGGCGACCTCGTCCTGTACAGCGACGCCGACCTCCCCGTCGCCCTCCACCACTTCGCCGACGCGCTCCCCCGCCTCGAGCGGGTCGACCTCGTCACCGGCTATCCGCTGGGGTGGGACAAGTCCCTCCGCCGCAAGGCCTACACCGCCGGCTACAAGCTGCTCTGCCGGGTCTTCCTCGGGCTGTCCGTCCGCGACATCAACTTCAGCTTCAAGATCGTGCGACGTGAGCTCCTCACCGGCATGGAGCTGGACGCCCGGACCGGCCTCATCGACGCCCAGTTCCTCGCCGAGGCCGTCCGCCTCGGCGCCCGCATCGAGGAGATCGGGGTGCCGTACACCGAGCGCGTGCACGGCGTCAGCCACTTCGACAGCCCCGCCGTCGCGTTCGCCAACGGGATCGAGCTCCTCCAGCTCTGGCGGCGGAACCGGGGGCGGCCGTGAGCGCGCCCCGGCTGGTCGTTACCGCCGACGACGTGGGGCTCGATCCCGGGATCACCGAGGGCGCCCTGACCGCGCTGCGGGACGGGATCGTCACCGACCTGTCCGTCCTCGTCGCGCGGGACGACTGGGGGCGGACGGTCGTCGCACTGCGGGAGGCCGGGGTCGCCGAGATCGGCGTCCACCTCACGCTCTGCGAGGGCCGCCCCGTGCTGCCGCCGCACGAGGTCCCCGCCCTCGTCGCCGACGACGGACGGTTCCCCACCAGCGGCGCCCGCGTGGCGCTGCGGAGGGCGACGGCCCGGCTGGGGCGGCGGCAGGTCCGGCGGGAGTGGCTCGCCCAGGTCCGGCGCGCCCAGGCCGCCGGGTTCCGGGTCACCCACCTCGACGGCCACAAGCACTTCCACCTCCTGCCCGGCCTCTTCGGCGTGGCGCTGGACGTCGCCCAGACCTGCGGCGTCCGCGGGATCCGCCTCAGCCGGGAGCCCGGCCCCGGGGCGCGGGCGACCGTCCGGGAGGTGCTCGCGCGCCTGTCGGCGTGGCCCGCCCGGCGGGTGGCCCGCGCGGGGCTGGCGATCACCGACCGGGTGGCCGGGATCGGAGTCGCCGGCGGCCTCACGACGGACACCCTCGTCGGGCTCCTCCGGGACCTCCCCGAGGGGACCACCGAGCTGATCGTCCACCCCGGCAAGACGGGGGCGACGTTGCCCGAACGGCTGGTCGTCGAGGGGCTCGCCTGGGCGGCGGACTACGGGTGGGACGCCGAGCGCGACGCCCTCACCGCGGACGAGGCGCGGGCCGTCGTCGAGGAGCGGGGCGTCCACCTGATCCGGTGGTCGCAGGTCTGACCGTCAGCGGCAGGTCCCCGCCGGCTTGACCGTGCACCCGCCCCCCGCGACGAGGCTGCAGTGGACGACGTAGGCCATCCCCGCCTCGACGTACACAGGCGCCTTGGCCCCGCCCATCGCGACCGTGTGCGACCCCGGGCTCACCGAGCGCTGCCCGCGGTTGCGAGCCAGCCCCGCCGCCTGCCCGTCCAGCGTGACGTCGGCGCCGGGAGGCGTGGACTGGAACGTGAGGCAACCGTCCCCCGACGGCGCGGCGGCCGCCGGCTTCGGGGCGGGCGCGGCCTCCGCGACCGGCTGGGGCGGGGGCTCCGCGGCAGGCTTCGGCTCCGGGGCGGCGGGGGAGGGAGGAGACGCCTCGATCGCGGTCTCGATCTCGTTCTCGATCTCGTTGTGGGCGCCGTCCTGGCGCCCATCCTTCGGACGCGCCGCCTCCGGCGT